>JAIBCN010000104.1 GCA_019694155.1 Vicinamibacteria bacterium
TCCGCCTCAGGCGGCCGGAGCGAGCAGCCGCTTGAACACCGCCGTCGCCCGACGCATTTCGTCGACGGTTCCGATCGAGATCCGCACCTGAGTGGTCAGTCCGGGGAACGGCCGCCCGATCGCGACGTGCTCCTTGCGGCACGCCGCGCCGAACTCCGCGGCGGGCGTGCGCACATCGACGAGGATGAAGTTGGCCTCGGACGGGAAGACAGTGAATCCCAGGGTTTCGAACTCCTTCACGGTCAATGCCCGAGCGTCGCGATTGGATGAGATGCGAGCCTTCAGGACGGCGTCGTCGCCCAGAGCCGCCAGCGCGGCCGCGACCGACGTGACCGCGAGAAAGTCGGACGTCGTGCGCAGGCGGAGGCGCTTGAGCGTATCCGGGTGCCCGACCGCATATCCCATCCGAAGGCCGGCGAGGCCGTAGACCTTCGAGAACGTCCGGAACACGAGAAGGCGGGGATCGCTGGCGGCGCGCGTCGCGAGACTGCGGTACTCCGCCGTGCCCACGAAATGTGCGTAGGCCTCGTCGAGGATGACGACGGTCTCCGGAGACCGCTGGGCCAGTCGGTCGAGCAGGCCCTCGATGTCCTTCGTCGGCAGCAACGTGGCCGTGGGGTTGTTTGGGTTGCACAGATACAGGAGCCCGGCTCCGGCGCTCGCGGCTTCGATTCCCGCGAGGTCCAGAAGCATCCTGCTGTCGATCGGCACTTCGCGGACGGGGAGCTCGAGACTCCGCGCGACTGTCAGGCAGGTGTTGAAGGTCGGAACGGGCGACACGAGGTGGCGCTTCGCATCCACGAACGCAGGGACGGCGGCCTTCAGAAGCTCGCCGGACCCCGCGCCCAGGAAGATGTTGTCGCGCGTGACGCCATGGGTCTTCGCCAGGGCCTCAGCAAGGTCGAAGGCGTTTCGCGGGTAGCGGTTCCCCTGGGCGAGCGCCTCCACTACTGCTTTCGACACCGCGGAACTCGGAGCCTCCGGATTCTCGTTCGAGTCGAGCCTTATGGCGAGCGGATCTGGCGGAGGCGGGACGTACGGTCGCGGCGCCTGGCTCGCGGCTTCGAGACGCCCGCCCAACATCGTGGCCGTTGCAGCGCCCAGGGATTCGACGAACCGACGTCGGGAAAGAGCCATTCGCGGTCTCCTCTCAGGAAGGTGAGCCGCGAGTCTGTCACTTTTCCGCGAAGTGTTGTGCCAGGTCAGCGAGCGCAGTCCCGGCTCGAGATCAGATCGGAACCACCTCGCCGAGGCGTGAGATGTCGATGGTTGCCTGATCTCCGGAGCCCACGAAGATGTCACGGTAACGGGCGCCGAAGACGATTTCTTCGGTTCTGTACGACGTGCGCGCGTGGACCGTCTGAGACGAGGCCTCGTCGAAGGCGGTGAGCAGGATGAAGACCTCGGCTTGGCTCCTCGACAGAGACTCCGCGTCGAAGCCCGCGAGCGGACTCTGTGCGGTGATGGGGTGAACCACGGTCCAGTGAAGAGGAAAGAAGACCACCCGGCTTCGCTCGAGCTCCAGGGGAACGAACTTCCGCGCCGCGCGCCCGGTCAGTGCCGGGTCGAGGAACGAGAACACCACGGTGGCGTCCACGTCCACGAGCTGCGCCGACTGCTCGTTCACCAGGCGGAACATGAAGCCCGTTCCTTCGCCGTAGGGCGCCACCACCGCCTTGTCGGCGAACCGGATGCGGGCCTGCGGCCGCGCGAATCGCGCGAAGGAGAGTCCGGTGGCGAGGGCTACGCCCAGAAGGCCCATCAAGGCTTCGACCGCCACCAGTACATTCGCCGCGAGGCCGCGCGGCGACAGCGCGCCGTACCCGATCGTGGCGAGCGTCTGGACGCTGAAGAAGAAGGCGTCGAAGAAGCGCTCGGGCAAGGTGATGGAGGTGGACCCCGCGAGCGCGCCGGGCCCGCAGGCGAGATAGGCGAGCGCGAACGCGAGGTTGGTTACGAGATAGGCAAGCGCCAGCAGCCCGTAGAACGTGGGCCAACGGCAGCTCACGAGCGTGTGGTACAGGTTGAGGGAACGCCACCAGGGAAGCCCGAGCCTGACGACGTTGAAGGTTCCATCGCGGTTCAGGAATCGCGACTGGCTCCGCTCGAGAACGCGCGAGCCGAATCCGAGATCCTTCAGGTCCTGCGTCCTGGGGGCAGAGGAGCTGCCGGGCGCTTCCGGCTTCGAGGTGTCGCTCATCGTGGAGAGAACGATAGCGAAACCAGTGCGAAGGACGTCCGGCCCTTCGAAGCTTCCCCACCACGGCTGAACGGGCGCAACAAGCCCTCCGCCTCAAGTACGATTCACTCCGTCACGGGCGACCTTTCGAATCGGCCTCCCCATCCATCAACGGCGAACTCCCAACGACAGACGGAGCACGAAAGTGGAATTCATTCAGGCGCACCCTGGCTTGGTCGGCGGCATCGTCGCCCTCATCCTCCTGGCTCTCTTCTGGAGGGCTATCCTTTGGGTCTTCGGCGTGATCATCGTTCCCGACGACAGCATCGGGACCGTGACCAAGAAGTTCGTCCTCTTCGGCAGCCACCGCAATCTCCCGGACGGGCAGATCATCGCCCTCGAGGGCGAGGCGGGGTATCAGGCGGACACGCTCTCCCCCGGCCTGCACATGGGCCTGTGGCCGTGGCAATACTCGGTCGACCTCGTGAAGTTCACCCTCATCCCCCACGGGAAGATCGGCGTGGTGCAGGCGTGCGACGGCAGGCCGCTGCCGAGCGGTCGCATCATCGCCCGCGATGTCGACTGCAACTACTTCCAGGACGCGCGGGCCTTCCTGAAGGGCGGCGGAGAGCGCGGCCCGCAGATGAAGGTGATCCCGCCCGGAGCCTTCCGCATCAATCCCCTCTTGTTCACGGTGAAGCTCGCGGAAGCGACGGAGATCCCCCAGGGCAAGCTTGGCGTGGTGGAAGCGCATGACGGCAGCCTGCTGCCCGTCGGACGCGTCATCGCGAAAGGAATCGAGTGCGATTCCTACCAGAACGCGAAAGCGTTCTTCGATCACGGAGGGGAGCGGGGCCCGCAGATGAAGGTCATCCCGCCCGGAAACTACCGGATCAACCCGATCCTGTTCGACGTGCGCCTGGAAGACGTGGTCGATATCCCCGAGAACAAGATCGGCGTGGTCACGGCCAAGGAGGGCATGCCGCTGCCCACCGGCGAGATCGCGGGCGGAGAGATCGAGGGGCACAACATGTTCCAGGACCCCGACAAGTTCATCGCCAACGGCGGCTACAAGGGCCTGCAGGAACAGGTTCTGCTCGCGGGCCGCTACTTCCTGAATCCCCGCTTCGTCACTGTGGAAATCGTGGAGATGTCCACGGTGCCGATCGCCAACGTCGGCGTGGTCATCGCGTACATCGGGAAGGAAGGCAAGGACGTCACGGGCGACACCTTCAAGCACGGGAACCTGGTCTCCCGCGGCGAGAAGGGGGTGTGGGTCGATCCCCTCGATCCCGGCAAGTACCCGATCAACCCCAACACCCACAAGGTGGTGAACGTCCCTACCGCGAACGTGGTGCTCAACTGGGCGACGGGCAAGACCGAGGCCCATCGCCTCGACGCGAACCTGTCGACCATCACCGTGCGCTCGGCCGACGGCTTCAAGTTCAATCTCGACGTGTCGCAGATCATCCATATTCCGCGCAACGACGCGCCCAAGGTGATCGCCCGCTTCGGCGACATGAGCGCTCTCGTCACTCAGGTCCTGGAGCCGACCATCGGCAACTACTTTCGCAACGCCGCCCAGGGCAGCGACATCATCGAATTCCTGAAGAACCGCTCGACCCGCCAGGCCGAAGCGAGAGAAGCGATCTCCACCGCTCTTACCGAGTACAACGTGGGCGCGGTCGATACGCTGATCGGCGACATCGTGCCGCCCGAGGAGCTGATGCGCACCCTGACCGATCGGAAGATCGCGGAGCAGGAGCGCGTGACCTACGAGACCCAGCGGCAGGCTCAGACCGTGCGTCAGGAGCTGCAGCAGGCGACCGCTCTCGCCGACACTCAGGCCCGCGTGGTCGACGCGGAACGGAAGGTCACGATCGCCGGCTTCGAGGCGAACGCCGCCATCAAGTTCGCGGAGGGCAACGCGAAGTCCAAGACCATCAATGCCGAAGCCGACGCCACCGTCCTGCGCACGGTGGGCGAGGCCGAGGGCTCGAAGATCAAGGCGGTGGGCGGAGCGGAGGCCGAGGTCATCCGGCTGAAGGTGTCGTCCATGGAAGCGGGCAACTTCGCGGTGGTGCAGGTCGCGGAGGCGCTTGCCAAGGGCGGGGTCAAGATCGTGCCCGACATCGTGGCCGGCGGCGACGGGGGCGGCGCGGGCAACGGCCTCGTGAATGTGCTTCTCGGAAACATGCTCTATCAGGATCGGGTGGGCCGTCAGACCGCGAAGGAGAAACCGGGCGAACGGCCGGATTCGGCTCGATAGTAGATCTCCGGAAGGGCTCCTCGACAGCATGACGCGCGCCACCGGGGTTCCATCGATGAAGGAGCGCATGAGGCTCCTTGCCGTGCTGAAGAACCCGTAAGCCGGAGAACGCCGCGAGGCTACTCGGCGCTTTTGGGCTGGGCGCTCGTCTCTGCTGCCGCCGTCCCGCGCGCGAGCACGATGGCGCTCGTGACCGCGAGCGCCGCCGATGCGAGGAAGGGCGCCCCGGGGAATCGCGGCGCCGCCGCGGGGCTCGCGAAGTGCGCGAACAGCTGGGTCAGGACGGGCGGCCCGATGATCGAGGCGAGACTCGAGACGCTCGCAAGGCCCCCTTGCAGCTCGCCTTGCGCGGAGGGCGGAATGCGCTGCGACATCATCGCGTTCAGCGACGGCCAGGCGAGTCCCGCGAACGCCCAGCCCGCGATCCCGAAGTAGATCATCCATCCCACGGGAGCGAACGCGTACCAGGCGTACACGCACGCCCCCGCGAGCAGGCCCGCGAGCGCCGAGCGACGTTCACCGCCGAGCTTCGGAATGAGGGCGCGGGTCAGGAACCCCTGGCTGATCGCCATCACGATCCCCGCCGCGGCGAGGGACGCGCCCACGGCGGTGGTGGTCCACTGGAACTTCTCCATCGTGTAGAAGGCCCAGACGCTCGGCAAGACCTGATGGCCGACCTGCCAGAGAAACGCCGCCGTCGCGATCGTGATGACGGCCGGGTACTTGCGCATCTGACGCAGGGTTCCCATGGGGTGAGCGCGCGACCAGTCGAAGGGACGGCGTGATTCCGGCGGCAGCGATTCGGGCAGGGCGAAGGCGCCGAACGTCACATTGAGGAGCGAGAACGTGGCGGCGACGAAGAAGGGAACGCGCGGCCCGAAGGAGCCGAGAAGCCCGCCGATCGCCGGCCCCGCGATGAAGCCGACCCCGAAGGCCGCCCCGGCGATTCCGAAGTTCTGTGCTCGTCGATCCGGAGGGCTGATATCGGCGAGGTAGGCGTAGGCCGGCCCGAAGGAAGCGCCCGCGACGCCCGAGATGAAACGGCCGAGGAACAGCCACTCGATGCGCGGGGCCAGGCCCATCACGATGTAGTCGAGTCCGAGCGCCAGCAGGGAGAAGAGCAGCACCGGCCGGCGGCCATAACGGTCGCTCAGGTTTCCGAGGAGCGGCGCGCAGAAGAACTGAACCGCTGCGAACACGAAGCCGAGCCAGCCGCCATAGCGTGCCGCGGCGTCGAGCGGCTCGCCCGTCAGTTGCATGATCAGCGCGGGCAGCACCGGCATGATGAGGCCGAAGCCGATGGTGTCGATCAGCAGCGTGATGAAGATGAAGGTGACCGCCCGCTTATTCGTCATCTTTCACCGCGGGCAGGAGGGCCGAGGCTCAGAACGTCTGGGAGAACCCCGCGAGGATGTCCACGCGGGGCTTCAGCTGCGCGTCGTTCACGCGCGTGGCGACGGGGATCTTCGCGAACATGTACGCCCCCACCCCCGGACTGAGCCGCATGCGGGCTCCCGGGGTGAACGTCCAGGTGCGCAGGCCGGTGGCCGGCACGGCATTCGCGAGATAGGTGTCCCTCGCGCTCGCATGGAAGCCGACCTGGGCGGAGAGGCGCAGGCGGCCCGGGGTGGCGCGAACGACCCCCGCGGCGAGCGAGATCTGGTTGCCGAAGTGATAGTGGAGATCGTTCGTCCCGTTGACGCCGCCCCAGGCGCCGAGGGAGGCGCTCCACTCGGAGTCGCGGATGCGGCGTTGGTACTGCGCGGCGCCCACCGCGTCCCAGGACCCGCTGCCGGGTTGAAGGTCGGGCCGGTCGATCGACCCGAAGGAATCCCTGACCTTGTGCTCGCCGGTGGGAGCCTTCACCCCCAGGCGCACGACGAGGGAGTGGCGGGAGGTCGTGAAAGCGGCGAGGGCGGCCCCGACCTGGAGATCCCCCACTCCTTTGCCGCCATGCGACGTGGGCGAGGAAGCGAGACCGGCCTCACCGCCCGCGGCGTTCGAGGGACCGTGCAGGTTGTGGGATGTCCCGACGTTTCCTTGAAGGTCGAACTGCTCGTGCGCGCGGTCGGTCAGCAACGGCAGTGACAGATTGAAGGTGACCCTGGATGAAACCCCATAGCCCACGTCGACCTGAAGCAGCGAGTGGCGCATCGAAACATCAGAGTGATGCCCGGTGAGGACGATCTGCCGCTCGAAGTCGATCAGCGGAGCCGCGGGGCGCGAGTCGCCGGGGCCAGCCCCGACGAGACCGTTCTGGCGCATGAAGCGGTAGCCGAAATCCAGGCTCCAGACTCCCTTGCTCTTCACGGAATCCTGGCTCTGGGTGACGAGAGGGCAGTTGGCGTTGCCGCAGGGGAAAGCGGCGGAGGCGATCAAGGTCAGGGCAGCGCCCAGAGAGAAGGACCGGGATGTCATACTGTCTTCGCCCGCCAAGGTCCGGCCAGTATACGGTCGCGTCCTGGGCGGCCGGGCAGCCGGGCAGCCCGCCCCCGCGAGGCAATGATGCGATCGGCCCATCGACACCCCCCTCCCCGACTGGTCTAGGCTCTTCCCAGGCGACCCTCGCCCCAAACCACCAACAAGGAGTCCTCCCCCATGTCCGCTGTGCGCCCAATCGTCGAAGTCGCGAAAGACCTGGGAATCGCCCGGGAACACCTCATCCCGTACGGCGACGACAAAGCCAAGATCCGGCTCGAAGCCTTGAAGCCGGGAGCGAAGCGCGGAAAGCTGATCCTCGTCTCCGCCATCACGCCCACCTCGGCGGGCGAAGGCAAGACGACGACGTCCATCGGCCTCGCTCAGGGTCTCGCGAAGATCGGCGAGAAGGTTTGCCTCGCCCTGCGTGAGCCCTCGCTCGGGCCCACCTTCGGGGTGAAGGGCGGCGCCACCGGCGGCGGCAAGTCCATCGTGGTGCCCGCCGAGGACATCAATCTCCACTTCACCGGCGATTTCCACGCCATCACCTCCGCGAACAACCTGCTCGCGTCCCTGGTCGACAACCACATCCACGCGGGGAACGCCCGCGGCATCGACCCGCGGAAGATCCTGTGGCGCCGGGTCATCGACTTGAATGACCGTTCGCTGCGGCGCGTGATCATCGGGCTCGGCGGCGCGCTCGAAGGCGTCCCGCGCGAGACCGGCTTCGACATCACACCCGCCTCCGAGATCATGGCCGTCTTGTGCCTGTCGAAGGACCGCGAAGATCTCCGCCTGCGACTCGGCCGGCTCCTCGTCGCCGTCGACAAGGACGGCGCGCCCGTCACCGCGAACGACCTCAAGGCGACCGGGGCCCTGATGATCCTGCTCAAGGACGCGATCCAGCCGAACCTCGTGCAGACCTGCGAGGGCGTTCCCGCGTTCGTCCACGGCGGACCCTTCGCGAACATCGCGCACGGCTGCAACTCCGTGATCGCCACCAACATGGCCCTCGCCCACGCCGACTGGGCGGTCACCGAGGCGGGCTTCGGTCTCGACCTCGGCGCGGAGAAGTTCATCGACATCAAGTGCGCCTCCGCCGGCCTCGAAACCGCGGCCATCGTGCTCGTGGCCACCATTCGCGCGCTCAAGCGCCACGGCGGCCTCCTCAAGGACGACCTCGCGACACCCGACGCGAAGGCGGTGGAACGCGGTCTCCCGAACCTCGAGAAGCACATCGAGAACGCGCGGCAGTTCGGTCACACTCCGATCGTGGCCTTGAACCGCTTCGCCACCGACGGCCCCGACGAACTCGCGGTGGTGCGCTCGGCCTGCGAGCGTCTCGGCGTTCCCTGCGCCGACGCGGAGATCTTCGCGAAGGGCGGGGACGGGGGCATGGAACTCGCCCGCGCCGTGGTGAAGCACGCGCAAACACCTTCGCCCATGAAGCGGATCTACGACTGGAACGAGCCGCTCAAGCAGAAGATCGAGAAGATCTGCACGAAGATCTACGGAGCCGCCGCCGTCACCTACTCGGCCGCGGCCGAGCGCGACCTCAAGCAGGCCGAACGCCTCGGCTTCGCGGGAGCGCCCGTGTGCATGGCCAAGACCCAGATGTCGCTGTCGGACGACGCCAACAAGCCCGGACGCCCCACTGGTTTCACGGTCAACGTCAAGAGCGTGGTCATCGCGGCGGGCGCCGGGTTCGTGGTGCCCCTTCTCGGCGACATCATCCGCATGCCCGGGCTCAACGCGTCGCCCCAGGCGGAGCGCATGGACCTCGTCGACGGCAAGGTCATCGGCCTGCTCGGCGGCTGAGCCTGCTACCGCCCCGAGGGGTCAGAAGTCCACGCGGGTGCGGCCGCCGCGGATGGGGATGGCGGGGCCCGCGTCCGTCAACGCATCGATCTCGATCGCGCGCGCGAGGAGGATCGCATGGACCTCCTGAGGGATTCCCTCCGGGGCGGGGACGCGCTGCTCGGAGAGCGACTTCGCCAGGCGCTTGAGTCGGCTCGCCACCGCAACGTCCTTCTCGGCCGCGGCGAGGGCCGTGAGCTCCTTCGCCGCCCGTGAGACCGCGGCCGGGTCGAGGCCCTTCGCGCGCAACGGCCGCAGCCACAGGCGGTACGCCACACGCTCGATGTAGTGATACTCATCGGGCGTCATCCCCGCTTCGCGGAAGGCGTCCATCTGCCCGCTCACGGAACCGCCCACGCCCTGGAGAAGGCTCTCGATCTCGGAGAGACTCGGCCGCTCGTCGCGCTTCATGGTCCCCGCGGGAAACGGGTTCTTCGCATCGATGGCGTCGACCCGGCGGCGCAGCGCGAGGAACCGGTCGAGTTGCTCCGCGGACACTGACACTGACGCGGGCTCTTTGAAAGGATGCTCACGGCTCCAGGCCTCGAAGTCCTTCTGGGCGCCCTGCATCTGCGCGATCGGCCGGTAGATCCTCCCGCCCTCACGGACAAGGGTGGGTCCGACGAGGGCGAGCAGCAGCGCCATGAGGCCGGCGCCCACGGCGAGCGCGATCAGGCAGCCTTTCGCTTTCACGGGGTGATTATCCACCTCGCCGGGGTCCGCGCGCTTGCACACCATCGATCAAGGGACCATACTGCGCCGATCATGGGGTGGATCCTGAGACCCGCGGCGGCGGCGCTTCTCGCCTCGGCCCTCGCCTCGACCGCCTCCGGCGCCCAGACCCTGGTCACGCTACGGGAGGGGCCGGCGCTCGACGCCTTCGAACGTCGCTTCATCATCGATGACCGCGAACGCAAAGACCCCGATGCCTGGAGCTACCTGAGCACCGGCTTGAAAGGCGCGCTCCAGGTCCTCGAGAGCACCCACGGCTTCCGGGCCGCGCATGCCTACTCGAAGGTGATCCGCGGGTTCACTGCCGACCTCAACGAGACGCAGATCGAGGGCCTGCGTTACGAGCCCCTCGTCGAGTCCATGACCGTGACCGTGGACATGGCTTCGACCGAACAGCGCGTTCCCTGGGGCGTGACCCGGGTGGCGGCTGCGGGGACGGGAGAGGGCTCGACCAGGTCCGAGGTCGGGGGTGTAACCGTGTACGTCGTCGACTCCGGCATCGACGCGTCGAACCCCGACCTCAACGTCGTGCGACACGTGAACTTCGCCGGAGGGCCTGACACCGACTGCAACGGTCACGGTACGCACGTCGCGGGCATCATCGGCGCCCGTGACAATGACATCGGCGTGCTCGGCGTCGCCCCCGGCGTCGCGCTCGTGGGGGTCAAGGTCGTCGACTGCTCCGGCGAAGGAACGAGCGCCACCATCCTCAAGGGCATCGACTGGGTCGCGGCCACGGCCACAGGCCCGGCGGTGGTGAACCTGAGCCTGGGCGGCGGCATCGCTCCTCTGCTCGACGAGGCGATCCGCTCGGCGACCGCGCAGGGGATCTTTTTCGCCATCGCGGCGGGAAACGCCGCCACCGACGCCTGCCTGCTGTCGCCATCCCTCAACGGCGTCGCCCCGGGAATCGTGACCGTGGGCGCGAGCGACGTGAACGAAATGGAGGCGCCCTTCTCCAACTTCGGCGGATGCGTGGACCTGTGGGCCCCCGGGGTCGGGCTCGCGTCCACCGGCCGTGGTCCGGACGGCGGTCTGCCGGTTCGGTCAGGCACGTCGATGGCGGCGCCCCATGTGGCGGGGGCGGCCGCGCGCTTTCTGTCCTTGTATCGGCAGGCGACGCCCGCCGCGGTCGAGGAAGCTCTGATTGCGTCGAGCGTCATTCCCGGCACGGCCAGCAAAGACGGCCGCACCATTCTCCGGATGCGCGTCCCCGAGTCCTAACACGAAGGCGCCCGGCCGGGGAAACGACCGGGCGGCTCGGCGTCAGTGCTTGCCGGGATCGAGAGGCGTGCCCTTTCGGGTCGACAGGATGTACGCCTCGACCGATCGCAGGACGGGGTCGTTCTCGGCGAGCGGCTTGCCCTTGAGCGGGTTCTCGATGCACCAGTTGATCATGTCGCGCAGCAGCGCCACCTTCTTCGTCTGACTCTGGAACTTCGGATAAGTCTCGGGGTGCGTATTCGAGCCGTCGGGATGACACATGTCGCAGGAGATCCCGATCGTGCCTCCGAGGGCCTTGGCGCTGTGATAGTTCTTGTAGCCCTCGTCGATCCACTTCTTCTCCTCGCGCTGCCAGAGCTGCAGGTCGCGCGCGGTGAACTTCGTGGGCTGCGCGGCCTGCGCCGCAGCCGGCGGCGCCTGAGCGGCTTCCGCGCCGCCCGATCGCGCCGCCGTCTCGAGCGGGACGTTCCGCTGCCAGGCTGCCCATCGCTCCTCGCCCTGGGAACGACGCCACGACTGGAGCATCTGCGCCGCCACCTCCTTCGCCCGCTCGGGCTGGAGGACCTCTCCGGGCTTGAGGCCGGGCACGCTCATGACGGTCTCGCCGTCGCACAAGGTGACGCTCACGTCCGCGGCCTGGGCGGCGCCGCTTCGGGCGGGGCCATCGGAAGCGCTCACTCTCGACGCGCCGACCGCGAGGCACGAGACGGCGATCACGAACAGGATTCGGTTCTGGATTCTGGTCATGAGGGGCTCCTAGTAGTTGATGTCCGACTCGCGGGGCGGCTTCGAGAGAAGACCGTCGGAGTCGAGGTAGGCGGCGGAAACCTTGAGAGGGTTCCGGCTCCAGAAGTTGAAGTTCTTGTCCACGCGGCCGGTCCCGGCCACGTCGACGGTCCCGTCCCCACACCCGTCGAACTCGTCGAACGGATCGGCGCGGTTCATCCTGACCGTGAGCCGGGGCAGGCCCTGTGGCGCATAGGGCCAGGGCCAGGCCGTCGAGAGCATGCCGTGGAAGTGGATGTTGCCGATCTTGTTCGTGAGCATCTGGTGGGTGTGGCCGTGGATGACGGTGACCGTCTTGAACTTCGCCAGCAACGCCTGCACCTGTTCGGCGTCGTCCGTCCAGAAATTCCACTTCTTGTACATCTTGTAGAGCGGCGAGTGCGAGAAGACGATCACCGGCGTGTCGACGGCGACTCCGGCGAGATCGTTCCGGAGCCAGTCGCGCTGGGCATCGCCCACCGTGAAAGGACGGCCGTTCGGGTTGTCGAGCTGGGCCATGGCCAGCATGCGCTCCATGGGCGTGAGCTTCGGCCCCGTCCAATAGTCCTCGACGATCACCGAGTTGAGGACCACGAAGTGGACGCCCTTGTGATCGAAGGAGTAGGTGTCCTTCCCGAAGTGCTTGCGCCAGGCCTCACCCATGTCGAGGTACCAGTCGTGCTCGCCCACCATCATGCGGACGGGCGCTTTGAGCGCCTTCAGGATCTGCGCGCCCTCCTCGAGTTCCTTGGGCTGCCCGAGCTGCGCGAGGTCGCCGCCGTAGAAGACGAAGTCCGGCTGAGGATCGAGCGCGTTCACGTCGTCCACCGCCTTGAGGATCGATCTCACGAAGCGCTCGTTGAGCGACCTCTCGTAGAGATGGGAATCGGAGATGTAGGCAAAACGGAAGCTCTGACCCGCGGCCTTCACGTCCACCGGCTGGAAGGAATGGGGGGAGAGCGCACCGCTCATGGCGGCGCCCGCGGCCGCAACACCCGACGCGCGGATGAAGTCGCGACGATTCAGGCGCTGGATGCGCTGAAAGTACTCCTCGCGCTTTTCGAGGTACTGCTCGTATCGGTCTTTCATGTTGATGCTTCCTCCAGGACTCCTGAGCGTTCAGGCACGGCCACGGCTGCGGCTACTTCTTCGGATCGCGGAGCTGCGGACGGTTGGCGGCGCCCTCGCCCTGACCGGTCAGCGATTCCATGAAGGCGACGAGGTCGTGCATCTCGTCGTGGGTGAGCTTGAGGGGCGTGATGCCGCCATCGAGGAAGGGGTTGGGCTCGCCTCCCCGGTTGTAGTACTCCACCACGCTGATCAGCGTCGGCTCGCTGCCGTCATGCATGTAGGGGGCGGTGAGGGCGATGTCGCGCAGCCCCGACGACTTGAAGGCCCCGAGATCCTTCGGCTGCCGGGTGGCGATGAACCGGCCCAGCTCCGAGAAGTTCGGGTCGAAGGCGAGGGACTCGAGATTCTCGACCGTCGCGGCCTTGCGGGCCAGGCTCGCGAAGTCGCGGTTCTTCGCCGCGATGCCGATGTTGTGGAACTTGTTGTCCGAGAAATTCGGGGTGTTGGCGGCGAACGGGTGACAGGTGTTGCACCGCGCCTTGCCGTTCCACAGCGCCCAGCCCCGCTGGGCGGACTCGGACATGGCCAGCTTGTCGCCGGCCTGGAACCGGTCGAACGCCGAATCCCCGCTCACCACCGTGCGCTCGAAGGTCGCAATGGCGGCCGCGATGTCGTCGATGTTGACGGCGCGCCCGAAGATCCTCGGGAAGTCCGCGGCGTAACCTGGGTCCCTGGCGACCGCCGCCACCACCGCGCCGTGATCCTTCATTCCCATCTCGACCGGGTTGATCATCGGGCCCTTGGCCTGTTCTTCAAGGGTCGCGGCGCGCCCATCCCAGAACTGGAACTCGTTGAACATCGAGTTCAGCACGGTCGGCGAGTTACGGGCGCCTTTCTTTCCGGAAATGCCCTCCCCGACCTTCTTACCGTCCGCGAAGCCCTTCTCGGGGTCGTGACACGTCGCGCACGAGACGGTTCCGTCCGCGGACAGGCGCTTGTCGTAGTAAAGCCTGCGCCCGAGCTCGGTCTTCTCGGGAGTTACCGCATTGTCAGGCGGGATCAGGATCTCCCACAGATCAGCGGGCAGGCCCTTGGGGAGTGTCACGACGCCTCCTGCGGCGCGGACCAGCGGGATGGACGTGACGATAACCGCGACGAATACAACGACTCGCCGATACGTGCGTGTCATGGTGCCAACCTCGTTCGGATGGTACATCCGCGAGAGCCGGACGCGTCCAATTACTTTTGCCTATACCTGCGAATTGTTTGCGACAGGCGCGGTGCGCGCCGGCGACGAGGACAGCGAATACTTTGCGGACCGCTCCGCAGTTAGTGCGTTACGCCCGCGACGAGATCCTTGATGTCGAAGGCGCGCCCGTTGACCATGACGCGCCTGACCCTGTATGCGGCGCTGATGTCCTCGAGAGGGTTGCCTTCCACCAGTACGAGATCGGCGAGACGGCCGGCTTCGACGGCGCCTGCCTCGAGGCCGAGCGCCTCCGCTGGTGTCAGAGTGGCGGCCCGGAGGGCCTGGTAGGGCGTCAGTCCCGCGTTGACGTAACCCGCCAGCTCCCCGTGGAGATTCACTGCGTTAGGCGAGTCCGTTCCCGCCACCACCCGGGCGCCGGCCCTCAGGAGGTCCAAAACCATGCGGCCGGGCCCCGCGGGGTCTCCGGTGTCGACACCGGGCGGAGCGGTCACCCGGCCGCTGGCGTAGGCCGCGACCTGCTCCCGCATCCACTGCGGGTAGAGCGCGAATCTTGCGTCCTTGCCGAGGTCCGGGTTCTTCGCGAAGACGAGACGCGTGCCCGCGTTCGCGATCATCGGGCAGAAGATGGTCTGGGACCGGCCGAAGATCTGGATGACGTCTGCGTAGCTCCGTTGAAACGTGCTCATCTTCGGGGAGTAGCCGCGCCGGCTGGTGGCCGCGACGTGCTCGGTGTTGTCGACACCCACGAAGGCCGAGGGGTAGACCTCGTGGGTCGCCACCGGGATGCCGTTCGCGTGCGCGAATTCGACCATGCGGCGCTGCTGAAGGTCGGTCATGCGCACATAGCTCTTCACGAGGTCGTGCTCGAGGACCTTCGCGCGCTGCAACTCCATTTCGAGCTGGCCCGGGCTGGAGATCGCGATGCCCATCTTGTAGTA
>JAIBCN010000041.1 GCA_019694155.1 Vicinamibacteria bacterium
AGGAGCAGGCTCGTTCCCGTGGCGGAGAGCCAGTTGAGGCTGAAGACCGCGGCTTCGGGCTCGGGCTTCGCCACCACGGGTGGAACGCGCACCACCGCCTTGTCGAGATACGGGACCGCGACCTTGACCATCGACCATCCATCGAGCGCCTTCTTCACCTGCGGAAGGCCCCACACGAAAACGAACGCGGTGAGGAGGATCCACGGCGTCCACGCGCGAACAGCCGCACCGCGGGACGGCGGCGCGTCGAGACGCGAGGCGTCCGCGCGTTCATGATCGAACCGCCAGACGTTTCGCGGCTGCCAGAAGCGCAGCAACACGAGCAGCGAGAGCATCGAGACGATGGCGCCCGCGATGTCGACCACCCATGGTCCGTGGAAGTTGCTTACCAGGAACTGCGTGATCGCGAAGCTCGCGCCCGCGGTGAGACACGCGGGCCAGACTTCCTTCATTCCCTTCCATCCCGCCATCACCACGATCAGCCAGAAAGGGACGATCACGGAGAAGAACGGAAGCTGCCGGCCCACCATGGCGGAGAGCTGGTCGAGGGGGAGATGGGTGACTGCGTTGAGCGCGATCATGGGCGTGCCCAGGGCGCCGAAGGCCACGGGCGCGGTGTTGCCGATGAGGGCGAGGCCAGCGGCTTCGAGCGGACGGAAGCCGAGGCCGATGAGCATCGCGCCGGAAATCGCGACCGGGGTGCCGAAGCCCGCCGCACCCTCGATGAAGGCGCCGAAGCTGAAGGCAATCAGCAGCGCCTGGATGCGGCGATCGTCGCCGAGACCGGCGATGGTGCGCTTCACGATGTCGAACTGTCCGGTCTTCACGGTCACGTCGAAGATGAAGATCGCGTTGAGGACGATCCAGCCGATCGGAAACAGGCCGTACAGCGCGCCATAAGAGGCGGCGGCGGTGGCCAGCGACGCGGGCATGCCGAAGACGAGGACCGCGACGAGCCAGGCCGAGACCAGGCCTGCGAGGGCGGCCAGGTGAGCCCGCGCGTGAAAGAACGCGAGCAGGCCGAGTAGAACCACCACGGGCAGAGCCGCCACGAGGGCCGAGCTGAAGACGTCCCCGAGGGGCGCGTAGGTCTGCGACCAGGTCATCATGGCGCCGCCGGGCCTACCCTTTTCCCTTGCGAATCGCTTTCGACGCGGCGAGCCGCTCGCCGATCTCCTTCTCCCGCCCCCGGGTCGTGGGCTTGAAGTACACGCGTCCCTTCAATCGATCGGGCAGACACTCCATGGCGGCAACACCTTCGGCCTCGTCGTGCGCGTACTTGTAGCCCTCGCCGTAACCGATGTTCTTCATGAGCTTCGTGGGCGCGTTGAGGATGGACTTCGGAGGCGGATCGGCCCGGGTCTCGAGCGCGTCCTTCCGGGCCTCGCCCCACGCGACATAGACCGCGTTGCTCCGGGGCGCGGCCGCGAGATAGACCACGAGCTCGGCGAGAGCGAGGTCGCCTTCGGGCTGTCCGATGAAGTGAACCGCCTGCTGCGCGGCCATAGCCAGGGTGAGCGCATGGGGATCGGCGAGGCCCACGTCCTCGGAAGCGAAACGAACCAGCCTGCGCGCGATATAGAGCGGATCCTCCCCGCCCTCGATCATGCGGGCGAGCCAGTACAAAGACGCGTCGGCGTCCGAGTTGCGGATGGACTTGTGCAGCGCGCTGATGAGATTGAAGTGTTCCTCGCCGCTCTTGTCGTACAGAAGGGCCTTGCGGGACAGGGCCTTCTGAGCGAGGGCCAGGTCGATCCGGCCCGCGTTCCGGGCGAGCGAAGCGGCGATCTCCAGAGCGCCGAGCGCGCGGCGGGCATCGCCATCCGTGACCTCGGCCAGGAACATGAGGGCGTTGTCGTCGATCTCGACCCCGAGTTCACCCAGGCCTCGCTCATGGTCCGAGAGCGCGCGGCGCATGAGCTTCATCACCGCCGGCCCGTCGAGGGGCTTCACCACGAAGACCCGGCAGCGCGACAGGAGCGCGCCTACGACTTCGAACGACGGGTTCTCCGTGGTGGCGCCGATGAGGACCACGTCGCCCGACTCGACCGCGGGAAGAAGCGCGTCCTGCTGCGACTTGTTGTAGCGGTGGATCTCGTCGATGAAGAGGATGGTCTTGCGATGCGCGGTCTTCCGGCGATGGGCGGCGTTCGCGAGGACCTCGCGCAGCTCCTTGACCCCGGTCAGGACCGCGGACAGCGCTTCGAAGTGCGCCCGGGATTGGGTCTGGTGCCTGATTGCGTTCGCGAGCGTGGTCTTGCCCGATCCCGGAGGTCCCCAGAGGATCATGGAGAAAAGCTCGCCGCCCGAGAGCGCGTCGTGAAGCGGCTCGCCGGGCCCGAGGAGGGACTCCTGGCCGAGGATGCCGTCGATCGACTCCGGCCGCATCCGCTCCGCGAGCGGCGCGTCCTTCTTCGATTCGGCGCGACGCTCCGCGGCGCCGCTGTCCAAGGCCCTTTCCGCCGGCTCCTCCTCGAACAGCGAGGACGTCTTCGGCTTTCCCGTCACTTCTTCCCGAAGTTCAGTCGATCGAGCGCGACGCGGCCGTTGCTCACCACGAGGAGAGGATCCTGAAGGGTCGCCGGATCGTCGAGAGGACTCTCGGCCGTCGCCACCAGGTCGGCCTCGAGGCCGGGTTCGATGGCGCCGATGCTCTTTTCCATCTTGAGCAGGACCGCGGCATTCACGGTGGCCGCGCGGATCGCATCGATCGGCGTCATACCGAGCTTCACGAAGTTCTGGACTTCGTGGGACACCCGGGTGATGCTGTTCGGACCGTAGCTCGTGTCGCCGCCCGCGACGATGAGGATGCCCCGCTTGTAGGCGCGCTGCACCGCCTCACCCAGGCGCGGCAGCATGGCCTGCCCGCGCAGGATGAGGACGGGATGATCGTAGTCGCCGCCCGGCTCGGCGAGGTCGATGACCGTCGAGTAGGTCGGCACGAACGCGGTGCCCTTCTGCTTTATGAGGTCGAGAGCCTCGTCGGTGAGGTAGGTGCCGTGCTCGATGGAGGCCACGCCCGCCTTCACCGCGGCCAGGGCACCTTCAGCTCCGTGGGCATGGGCCTGGACGCGGACGCCCTTGAGGGCCGCTTCCTCGACGATGGCGCGAATCTCCGCCTCGCTCCACATCTGCTTCCGCGGGTCGGTGTCCGGTGTGCCCGCGCGTTCGGTGGCGTTGATCTTGATCCAGTCGACGCCATGAGCGAGGTTCATCCGGACCACGCGGCGAATGTCGGGGATGGTCTTCACCCCGCCCATGAGGTCGGAGAGCGAGGGATCCGAATAGAAGGCCTCCTCGGCGAGGTGATCGCGCACGTGGTAGCCCGAGGCCAGGAAGTCCGGACCGGCGATGGCGCCGGACTTCGCGAGATCACGGAGGGAGACATCGACGAAATAGGAAACGCCGGAGCTCCGGACGGTGGTGACGCCGGACTCGAGGGCGCGCTTCGCCGCGGCGAAGCTGGCGATGTGGGTGTGGGCGTCGACGAGGCCCGGGATCAGCGTCCGTCCGGCGAGGTCGATCACCTTCACGGAGGCGGGGGCGGCAGCCGGGGAGACGCTCTCGATCTTCCCGGCGCGCAGCACCACGGTCTGATCGAGAGCGACCCGCCCCCCGCGCACGTCGAGCACGTTCGCGTGGATCAGGGCGAGCGGCTCGGAGCCCCGCTCGGTCTGGGCGGGAACGGAGGCCGCGGAGGCGACGGCCAGGCCGAGGGCGGAAAGGAAGGAGGTGCGGCGGTGAAGAGGATTCATCGATGGGTCTCCGCAGCTTGGCGATTTGGCGGCAACTATAGTGCGCGCCGTCCGCCTTCCGGGGCCAAACCGCGCCTCAGACGGCCGTTCAGCGAGCGAGGTGGGATTCGATGCGGCGGGCGATGCGTTCGGCGGTCCGCCCGTCTCCATAGATGGCCCCGGGCCTCACCCTGGGCGGTTTTCGATCGATGGCTCGGGCGGCGAGGAGAATGGTCCTTGTATCCGAGCCGACCAGGCGATTGGCGCCCCCCGAGAGGGTCTCCATCCATTCCGTCGTGTCGCGCAGGGTGATGCAGGGCCGGGCCAGAAGAAACGCCTCCTTTTGCAGCCCTCCAGAGTCCGTCAGCACCGCGTGAGATCCGATGATGAGGCCAAGCGACCCGGTGTAGCTCACCGGATCCATGGTCCTGACGTTCGAAGGCACGGCGAGCTTGAAGGCCTTGAGCCGAGCCCGGGTCCGGGGATGCAGGGGAAGCACGACGGGGTGGGGCAGGCGCCCGAGGCCCTCGAGGATGCTCCTCAGGCGCGACTTGTCGTCGGTGTTCTCCTGGCGGTGGACGGTGGCGAAGTAATAGTCCTTCGGCACTTCCATCTTCGCGAGGGCGGCGCGGGCGGGCCGTGTCATCTTCCGGAGCACGTCGGTCATGACGTCGCCAACCACGAAGACGCCCTCCCGGACGCCTTCCCGGGCGAGATTGAAGGCGGCGAGCTTCGTGGGACAGAACAGGAGCGAAGAGACATGATCGGTGAGGCGGCGATTCACTTCCTCCGGCATCTTCATGTCGAAGCTCCTCAGGCCGGCCTCCACGTGGGCGACCGGGATGTGCAGTTTGGCGGCGGCAAGCGCTCCCGCGAGCGTCGAGTTGGTGTCGCCAAGCACGATCACCATGGCCGGCTTCACCCGTGTGAGCGCCTCTTCGATGCCCGCCAGCATGGCCCCGGTCATGGCGCCGTGCGAGCCTCCAGAAAGTCCCAGATGGATCTGCGGCTTCGGAATGCCGAGCTCGCGGAAAAAGGTGCCCGACATGGCATCGTCGAAGTGCTGGCCGGTGTGGAGAAGGGTGTGCGCGAAGCGCTTGCGAAGAGCCGCGACGAGCGGAGCCGCCTTCACGAACTGGGGTCGGGCGCCGACGATGGTGAGAACGCGTTCCATGGGCAGAGCCTACCCCGTGGCCGGCCGCCGGTTTCTTGGGCCGGCACTCGGTAGACTCGGCCGTGTGCGAATCGCCATAACCGGGGTCGCGGGCTTCGTCGGCTCGAACCTGACCGAAAGACTGCTGGAACGCGGAGACACCGTTCGGGGAATCGACGACCTCTCCCACGGCACCCTGGAGAACCTGGGCCCGCTGATCCATCACCCGTCGTTCCGGCTGGATCAGGGCACCATTCTCGATCCGGTTGCGCTCCAGACGGCCTTTTCGGGAGCCGAAGTGGTGGTTCACCTCGCCGCGGGGAAGATTCCAAGGCACGGCGACGCCCTCGACACTCTCCTGATCAACGGGGAAGGCGGGCTGAACGTCCTGCGCGCGGTGCGGGAATGCGGGGTGAGGCGGATGATCCTCGCCTCCACTTCCGATTGCTATGGCCGGAATCCCAACGTCCCCTTCAACGAAGAGTCTCCCTCGGTGATCGGCTCGCCCAAGGTGCGTCGATGGAGCTACGCGGTTTCCAAGATGTTCGAGGAACAGGCGCTTTTCGCCTTCCGGGAGCGATACGGAATCGAGGGCGTGGCTCTCCGCCTCTTCGGCGGCTACGGCCCGAGGCAGAACATCACCTGGTGGGGCGGTCCCCAATCGGTCTTCATCGGCGCGGCGCTTCGCGGAGAGGCGCTGGAAGTCCACGGCACCGGGCAGCAGACCCGCAGCTTCACCTACATCGACGACATGGTGGAGGGCTTCGTGCGCGCCATAGACACGCCCGCGGCCAATGGTGAAGTCCTGAACATCGGAATCGATCGTGAGATCACCATCGAGAACCTGGCCCGGATGATCTCGAAGATGATCCGCCCGAACGAGGAACCGAATGTCCGGCTCATCCCCTATGAGACGTTCGGCCGGTACGAGGATGTGGAGCGCCGGATTCCCGACGGGTCGCGGTCGGAAGCGATCCTCGGCTTCCGCGCGGGGGTGAATCTCGAGGAGGGGCTGCCCCGGGCCATCGAATGGCAGCGCGGGACGATGCAGCGGCTCGGGCTTCTGTGATCCACGCCGTCGTTCCGGTTCTGAACGAGGAATCGAATGTGGGGAGTCTCATCCTCCGCCTCGAGGAGGCTCTCACGCCCCATGCGCCCTACCGGGTCCTCTTCGTGGACGATGGCTCGACCGACGGCACCGCGTCGGCCCTCGGGGGACGGGCGCCAGGCATCCTGGTCGTCTCCCATCCGCGAAACCTCGGACCGGGAGCGGCCTTCCGCACGGGGTTCGCGGAAGTGCTCAGGACCCTGCAGCCGACGGACCTCGTGTTGACCCTCGAAGGCGACGGCACGAGCGATCTCGCCGTCCTCCCCCGCATGCTGGGGAGGATCCGGCACGAAGATGACGACATCGTCCTCGCGTCCTGCTACCTCTTCGGCGGAGGCATCAAGGGAACCTCCCTGCACCGGGTGGGGCTGTCCCACATCGCGAATGGCCTGGTCAAGCAGACCCTGGGCCTGTCCGGCCTCGCCACGCTGTCGAGCTTCTTCCGCGTGTACCAGGGCCGGGCCCTGCTGAGACTTCGCGAGGCGTTCGGAGAGACGCTCTTCGTGTCGAACGGCTTCGAGAGCCAGATCGAGATCCTGCACCTCGCGGCGAAGCTGTCGATGCGCATCTCCGAAGTGCCGATGGTGCTCGATGGATCGCGGAGGCTCGGCAAGAGCAAGATGAAGATCCTTCGAACCTCGCTCGCGTACCTTCGACTCATCGCCCGCTACCGGACTTGAGGAGTTCGTGAATCGCTCAAGCGTCGTGGCCGCCCTGGCCTTCCTCCTGGGGGGACTCGTTCTGTCTCTCCCGGTTGGGCGCGAGATCCACGTTCCTCTCGGAGGCGCGCGGGGACCCGTGATGATGTCCGGGCTCGGACCGAGTGTTGCGGTGTGGGGCCTTGGGGATCGGGAGGCCCTGGACTCCCGCCGCGACTTCTACTTCAGGCCGGTCGAGTCGATGCAGCCGCGGATCTCCATTCCGCTCCGCCCACGGGGGCCTTTCAGCCTCGGGCTCCGGATGGATACCACGGTCCGAACGCGGGTGGAGGTGGTTCGGGGCGAAGAGCCGCTCGGAAGTTCCTACGTGATCTCGGGGCCATGGCGGGAGACGCCGATCGTGGAGAACGTGGGGCCCACACCCCTCGAACTGACCCTCCACCTGGCGGATGCGCCGCTGGTGCGACGGTCGGACACGGGAAACTTCCGCCGTTACCTGGATGAGATCGTCCTCCGGGGCGATTCCGGCTTCGACCTTCCGTGGGAGTCGCGGCTTGCGGGAGGCCTTGCCGCGCTCCTTCTCGTGGGGCTCGTTCAGATTTCGCTCTCAAGCACCCTCGCCGTGGTCGCCGCGCTCGGCGGACCGCTGCTCCTCGCCTGGGTGCTTCAGGTCGAGCCCGTGGGTCTGGCCCTGGGCCTTCCGCGCCTGCTGGGGTTCGCCCTCGCCACCACCGGACTCATCTTCCTGTCGGGCCGCGCCCTGGCCATCGGGCGCAGGGCGTCCGCGGCCCTGGCACTCCTCGGCGTGGCGATGGTGCTCGTCTTCGGCTTTCTCTCGTTCCTGCCAAACCACTCTCCAGCCGATCTGGACATTCACATCTGGCGGACCGTCGATCTCGGATCGGTGCCCTCGACCTATGACGCGTGGCTCCGCTACGGATCTCACTATCCGACGCCATCGCAGATCCGGGGCTCGGCCACGGAAACCCTGGGCGAAGGGCCGGCGATCCCCTACTCCCCCGTTCCCTATCTGCTCTTCTACGCCGCCCATGCCACGGGCCTCGATCTCCACTGGTCAATGAACGCGATCGAGGCGGTGAGCCTCGCCCTCCTGCTTCCCCTGGTCTTCGCGTTCGCCCGGAGCGCATCGAACGAGGCCGGCGGTTTCCTGGCCGCGGTCCTGATGGCTCTCGATCTGGCAACCATCCATCGACTCGGCCGGGCGCATTCCCCGGCCGTCGTGGGCGGGGCCTTGGGAGTGGCCGGGCTCCTCGTCTTCGGCCTCGCACTTCCGCGTATGAGTGAGCCGGGCCGATGGAGGCTCCCGGCGCTCCTCCTCGGCCTCGGCGCCCTGGGTTACTCGAGCACACCGCTTTACTACGGACTCTTTGGAGTCGCCATGATGCTCTTCGCCCTGGCCGGAACGGACACCCGCCGCCTCTTCCCTTCCATCGCGCTCAGCCTTGGGTTGGGCGGGGCGCTGGCGCTCGTAGTGTTCTACGGACACTATGTGCCCGGGCTGCTGGCCGGCCGCAGCGGGACACTCATGACCGACACGTTCCCCGGCCGCACGTTCTTCATCTTCCACAACGAGTCGCGACAAAGCCTGCGCCTGTGGCGCCTGGGCCTGTGGGTCTCCTATCTTGCCGCGCTGCCCGCGATCGGTCTGGTGCTGACGCGGACGACGGCGGCCGTCCGGTCGTTCCTGCTCGCCTGGGTGACGGCCTGGGCGGGGATCATGCTGTTGAAGGAGCCCTGGGGGCTCCCGGTGCTCCTGCGCTGGGCCAAGGAGGATTTCTATGTCGCGCCTTCGCTCGCTCTGCTGATCGCCATCGCCATCGCACGCATCGAGTCACGCCCGGTGCGGATGGCTCTCAGTACGGCGGCGCTGCTCGCCTGGGCGTTCCTTCGCGCCCGGGATTACGGCTTCCACGCGGACACCCTTCGGTTCCTCATGTGATGCCCCTGGCCCGCGCCGCGGGGAGGGAGCCCCAACCCTGGGTCGAGGCGCTCCTTTACTCGGCGCTCTCCATCGTGTTTCTCGCGCCGCAGAGCCTCGCTCCCGCATCACGCATCGCCTACGTGGGCGACTCCCTCGAAAGCGTCGCGATCGTCGGCTTCCTGGGCCGGCAGATCCTTTCGAATCCCACCCATCTGTTCGACGCGGGCTTTCTACACCCGCAGCGCGACGCCCTCACCCTGACCGACCATCGGCTCCTGCCTTCCCTGCTCGTGGCTCCCGCGCTCCGGCTCTCGGGCAATCCCGTCCTCGCCTACAACCTGGCTCTTCTGGTCGCGTTCGTGGCGGCGGCTTTCGGCGGGCGCTCCCTGGCCAGGGCGCTGGGCCTCGGCCGGCTGCCCGCGGGCTACGCGGGCGCGCTCTTCGCGTTCCACACGTACGCGATCAACGAGGCGCCGAGGCTCAATATCGTGAGTCACGCCTTCGTGGCTTTCGCCCTCGGATCGCTCGTCGAGTGGCTTCGAACCGGAGCGAACGGCTCACGCTGGCGCTTCGCCCTCTTCCTGCTCCTGCAGGGTTACTGCGCCAACTACCACCTGCTCTACGGTGTTCTGCTTTCATCCCTGACCATCCTGATCTGGAGCGCGGCCAACAGGCACCTCGCCCGATCTCGCATCTCCGGACTCGTCGTGCCCGGCGCGGTCGCGGTGCTGCTCTTCACGCCGATCCTGGTTCCCTATCTGCGGACGATGACCAGCCTCGAGCTGGCACGCTCAAGGCCGAGGGGCATCGATCTCCTCCACTACCTGTCGACTTCGCCGTCGAACTGGGTGTGGGGAGCGATCGGCCCGCCGGCGCGCCTGCAGCAGCAAGGACCGCACTTCGTCGGCTTCGCGGCCGTGATCCTCGGCATCGCCGGCCTGTTCCTTGCGCTGCGCCTGGCCGGACCCGCGTCGAAACATCGCGCATGGGCGGTGGGCGCTACGGTTCTGACCCTGACCCTCGTGCTTCTCTCGCTGGGAGACCGGCTCACCATCGCGGGAGCGGATCTTGGCCCCGGGCCCTACGGGTTCCTCTATGACTACGTCCCCGGTTTCAGACTGGTGAGGATTCCCGAGCGTCTGGCCCTGTTCGTGATGCTCGGTGTCGGTCTGCTCGGAGCCGTCGGCCTCGAGAGGCTTGTCGAAGAAGGGCGAAGAACAACCGCCCTCTTCGTTGCCGCCGCCGCCGTTTTCGAGCACCTCTCGCCCCTGGCGATCACCACCGAGATTCCCAGGCCCGGCGAACTGCCCGCGGTCTACAAGTGGCTTTCGGCGCAGCCTTCCGAACCGGTCGCCGAGATCCCGATCCGGGGCGAGGCGCTGATCCGGCAGGAAACCATCGAGATGTTCTTCGCCACGTTTCACGGACAGCGGGAGCCGCTCGGGTACACCGCCTATCCCACATTGCTCTCGAAGGTGGTTCGTCGCGCTTTGCTGGAATTCCCGTCCGAGGCCTGCCTGACCGTGCTCGACCGGATCGGAGTGCACCGCGTCATCGTGCATGAAGGGCGCGAGGTGGCTCCCGACCTTCGCAACCAGATCTTCAACTTCGGTCCGCAGGATCGTGAGCGGCGCTTCGCCGAGGCGGTCGCCGACGCGGGGCTCGACGTGGAGAGAAACGCCGCGAGTGCCGCGCGAACGGGGCGGCTGCTGCGAGAGGCGCGCTTCGCGCCATGGGCCGCGGGCTCGTTCTCGGAGGGAGGAGAAAGCGTCTACCGGTTCGCTTCGGGAGGCGCGGTTGAAGCCGCGCCCCTCCCCCGCGGAACTCGCGTGGCGGCGGCACGCCTGCGCCTGCGCACCAAGGAAGGCGACGCAACCGCGGCCTTCGACGGCAGGATGGACACGAGCTACGTGCTGACGCGGCCCCTCAGAGGCGATGAGTTCATCGAGACGCGGTTCGCCGAACCGATCGCGGTGTCCGGCGTCGAGCTGGTGCTTCGCCACGAGAGTGCGTGGCCCACCCGGTTTCGGATCGCGGTCTTGCGCGAGGACGGTCAGTGGATCGAGGCCGCGCGCTGGGACGGGGCGCATCTCGTTCAGTTGGTCGAGGGGCTGCTCCAGGAACCGCGCAGGGGGACGATCGGTTTCTCTCTGAACGGCGAGCGCGTTCTCGGAGTCAGCCTGCTGCCGCAGACCGGTGGAACGAGCGCCTCCGGTTGGAGCCTGCCCGAGTTTCGGATCCTCGAAAAACCGTAGTGGCGGACTAGCGTCTCGAGGCGCCCGCACGCAGGCGCCTGAGCGCGTCGGCGAAGTCTCCGGGCGGCTCGCTCTCGCAATCGATGGGCTGTCCGGTGAGCGGGTGGGGAAAAGCCAGCTTGCAGGCGTGCAGAAGAGGGCGGCTTCCGGAGGGCCGCTCCTTGCTGCCGTAGACGCCGTCGCCGGCGATGGGGTGCCCGATCGCCCGAAGATGGAGCCGGATCTGGTGCTGACGGCCCGTGTCCAGTTCCACCTCGAGAAGCGCCGCCTTGCCGAACTGCTCTTTCACCCGGTAATGGGTGACGGCGCGGCGCGAGGGCTCGTCATCGTCTCTCGCGATGTGACGCCGGCCGGATTCGTAGTCGTCCGCGATGGGAAGGTCGATGGTTCCCGAGGCCTCCCTGGGCACGCCCTCCACGAGAGCGAGGTACCGGCGGACAAACGCGTGGTCGCGGAAGGCGGCGCGTCCGGCGGCGTGACATTCCCGGGAGAGGGCGATGGCGACGAGGCCGGAGGTGCCGCGGTCCAGGCGGTGCAGGGCGCCCGCGTAGGCGCGGGGCCCGCGAACCCGGACGAGGTCGTCTCGGATGCGGTTCAGGACGCAGTCATCGTTCGCTCCACCGTCCGTGGGCACGGTCAGAAGCCCGGGCGGCTTGTCCACGACCACGAGGTGCTCATCCTGGTACGCGGCCTCGAGGCTGAGGCGAATCCGGACTTCGCGCCTGCGGTTGGGGTGATACGTGACGAGGTCGGATGGCCACACCCGGCGCCCCGCGTCCTGAACCTTCAGGGCGCCGATGTCCACCTGCCCCGCGCCAATGGCGTCCTGGGCTTTCCGGCGCGACAGACCGAACTCGCGGGCCACCCGCACGTCGAGTCGCTCGTCGGCTGCCATCAGGGAGCGAAGGATAGCGGGTGCGGACGGGGACGGCGGGCCAGAAACACGAAGGCCCCGCCTTTTCGGGCGGGGCCTCCCTGCCTCTTGGAGGAGATGGTTCAGTGGATCTCGACTTCGGCCTTCCGGGCGTGAGCGGCCATCGCGGACTTCTTGAGGGACTCGATCAGCTCGTGAGTGATCGTGGCCTTGACGTGGACCTTTTCGTCCTCGGTGGCGACGGAGATCGAGTCGGCGATCTGGGCGAGTTCCGCGCGCTGGCCGGACTGCAGCGAGAGCATGGCGGAGAAACCGCGGAGGACGTCGGCGATCTTGGTCGCGGACTTGGCGTCGGCGGCTTGCGCGGTCGCGGTCATGCCGACCTCGGGATCGAGATGACCGTACGCCACCACCTGCTTGACCGCGGGGAGATTCCCGGCCGGACCGCCCACTTCGGACGTGACGCGGGAGAGAACCGAGGGGCCCCCGACCGCCCAGAACGTCGAGCCGGGCTCGATGCTCTCGAGCTGGGCGACGAGCGCCTGGCTGTCACGGATGCCGTGGCCGGTGGAACGATTAGCGAGGAAGGTCTCGACCGAGGCCGCGTCGCCCGCAACCAGGATGCCCGCATCGAGCAGCGCCACCGCGCCGTTCGACTTGCCACTGGCCTCACGGTAGATGGTGACGCCGTCGCGGCGCTCCTTCTGGGCCTTGCCCGCTTCGGGCAGTGAGGACTCGAGACGCGCCGCGTCGAAGCGGCCGGTCACGAAGATCAGGGCGTTCTCCGGACCGTGGTGCCGCGGCCCCGTGGCCTTGGGCTCGCTCGCGGCCGCGGCCGCGGCGGCGCGGATGGCGATCACGACGGAGTCGATGTCACGCTCGGGATTGAGGCCGGTCTTGCGTTCGATCTCGGCCAGGGCATCGACGCGCCCCGGTTCACCCTCGCCTCCGAACTTCGCATAGAACTGCGAACCCGTGAGGGCCTTCACGTCGAAGCCCATGACCACGGAGCTGTCGGCGGGAAGCGCCAGGGCCTCGGGCGGAACGGGGCCGACGGCCGCTCGGGCGGTTCCGGTGAGACGGGTGGAGAAGGCGAGACCGACGCCCAGAACGGAGATGGCGGCGGCGGTGAGGATGAGTCGGCGAGATCGGTTCATGACTGGTGAACTCCCTTGATGAAGGCTTTTTACTCTGGCACGGGCGGCTTGGAGGGACCTATTCCCGTGCCCTCACGAGGAGATAACGTACTCCCGTCTCGAAAAGATCCATATGGCCAGAGCCAGCGAGACAACTCCCACGATTCCAAGGACTAGGACCGACTCCCCGACAGGGAAGAACTTGGAGAAAAGCTCGGCGAGACCTTCCTCCGAGGGGCGGTGCCGGATGAGGGAGCGCGCGTAGGCGGTAAGCGTGTAGTTGGGAGCATCGCCCGGGAAATTGGCGACGAAACCCTCCCAGACGAAGAGGAAGAGAAGCCCGGGGATGAGCGGGCGCTTGAGGCTCACGCCCAGCAGGGCGAAGACCCCTCCGTACGTGAAGAGGGTAAGAGCACAGGCGCCGAGGTCCTGGACCAGGTCCGTGGCTCCGAAGCCGGTCCCTTGCGGCGTCCCCACGCACAACACCAGATAGGTCAGCACCACACAGGGCACGGTGAGGGTAAGCACGGTGACGAGGTAGGCCATGAACTCCCCGAGGAAGATCGACAGCCTCGAGATCGGCCGGGTGAGGAAATAGGTGAGTGTCTTGGAGTCGACCGCATCCGAGATGAGGGCCGATCCAAAGAGCAGGGCCACAAGGGGCAGCAGGTTGCGAATGAAGAAGAGGGCGACCACGATGCCGTCGAGCTCGAAGCCGGTCAGGGGGAGGTCTTTGGGCGGGTAGATCCGGAGGAGCACGCCGAAGAACACGGGGAGCGCGAGCAGCGCGAAGACCCAGAAGCTGCGCGGCCGCGGCAGCATCCGCTCAATGGAGATGAAGAACACGTCCTTCGCGGCGGGCCACAAGGGGCGGACGGGAAGCGCCTGGTCTGCGGTCGTCACTTGCTCACCAGATAGGAAAAGACGGATTCGAGGTTCTCGTCGGTCACCCACATCTCCTCGACTCCGCACGCGGCCGAAAGTTCCTGGACCTTCGAGAAGAAGGCATCCGGCTTTCTGATTTCGGCGAGGAGATGGCCGGTCGCGTCTTCCAGGTTCAGAGAGACGAGGTCAGGAAGGGAGACGAGTTCGCGGGCCAGTCCACGGGTATCCGCGGCCTTGATTCGAACCGACCGCGGATGACGATCGAGGAGATCACGGATCTCCCCGAGATCGCCCTCGGCAAGGACGCGGCCGTTGTGAATGAGCAGGACCCGGCGTGTCACCTGCTCCAGTTCGTGGAGGATGTGGGTGGAGACGAGCACGGTGCGACCATCGTCGCCGAGCCGTTTCATGAGGTCGGAGATCCGCTTCCGATTCTGCGGATCCATGCCCGTGAGGGGCTCGTCGAGGAAGAGCACCTCGGGGCGGTGCGCGAGCGATTGCGCGAGTTTGATCCGCTGCCGCATCCCTTTGCTGTAGCCGCCCACCTTGCGGTGCATCGCGTCCTTGAGATCGACCGTCTCGATGGCCTCGGTCGCGAGTTTCCGCGCCTGAACCTCGTCGAAGCCGTTCAGGGAGAGCAGGGCGCTCACGAACTGGAGGCCGGTGAAATCCTCGAAGAGAGCATCGGTGTCGGAGCAAAGGCCCACGGAGTGAAAAACGTCGGGCGACCCGAAGGCGGGCCGGCCCAGAAGCTCGACCGTGCCCTGGCTGGGGCGAAGCTGCCCGCTCGCGAGTTTCAGCAGGGAGCTCTTGCCCGCCCCGTTCGGGCCGAGAAGGCCGTAGACGCCGGGACCCAGTTCGAAGCTCACGTCGTTGAGCGCCATCACCGGCCCATACCAGCGGGAGGCCTTCTTGAAGACGACCCGCGCCGTCACTTGACGACCTCCACCGCGCGCACCCGCGTCTTCAGGACGTAAAAGCACCCGAGGGCGAGCAGAACCAGAACCAGCAGGGCCCATTCGGCGGGAAGGGCCGCGGTCATGCGCGTGGGCTTCACCTGGAAGATCCACTCCCCCACGCGGCGCATGCAGGCCTGGATCGAAGCGAGGCCGGCGTAAGGGCTCCGGGTAGCCTGCCAGGCGATCCCCTGCGCCACCGTGGTCCCCACGAAGACGAAGAAGAAGCCGAGCCCCGCGAAGCGGGGGTTGCGGGCGAGCGCCGACATGACGAGCACGAGCCCGATGGTGGGCAGGATCATGACCAGGGAGAAGCCGATGATCTTGGGTAGGAGGAGGAGGTGCGCGGCGTCCCCGAGCACGTCGGGGGCCAGGGAGCGCGCCCCCAGGAAGAGCACGACGCCGGGGATGAGCGTCACCATGGAGAGTGACGCGAAGAGGATCGAGAACTTGCCCAGGATGTAGTCGACCAGGGTGAGCGGTCTCGACAGATAGAGGAGAAGACCTCCGGTCCGCATGTCGTTCGCGATGAGACCGGCCCCGGCATAGGCCGACATGAGAAGCATCCATGGGAGCTGCATGGCCATGAAGTCGAAGAAGAGCTTGTCGTCCACGGGAACCACGCGGCGCGCCTCCGGGAACCGGGTGGTGAAATAGACCTGCACCAGGCGGCCGAAGACCGGGAGCCACCCGATCGCGATAAGGCCCAGGAAGGCGCGGAAGCCGACCAGAGCCTTGAGGCCTTCCCGCGCGATGGGGATCCACCTCTGCGCCCGCAGTGGTATCGACGCGTCGAGGCGCCGATAGTGCTGCTCGTAGATCTGACTGGAGCTCATGCGGCGTGGGACGTGGCCCGAAGGAAGATGTCCTCGAGCGTGTCCTCGGCCTTTCTGAGGTGCCGAATCTGGGTTCCGCTCGCCGTCGCGGCATCGAAGATCCAGGAAACGGTGGCGCCCTGGGGCAGGGCCACGCGCCAGGCGTCCGGCCCGGTCTGCGCCTCGCCGCCCCGCCGGCGCACTTCGGCGATGAAGTTGTCGGTGTCGGCTTTCACCCGGACCACGTACCAGTCGCGGTCGAGTTTCTTCAGCTCTTCGACGCGTCCCTGGGTGCGGATGGCGCCGCCCGAGATCACGAGGATGTTCTCGCAGACCTTTTCGACATCGCGGAGCAGGTGGGAGCAAAGCACGACGGAGAGGCCGCGGAGAGTCACGATGTCCCCGATCAGGTGGAGCATTTCTTCTCGCCCCGCCGGATCGAGACCGTTGGTCGGCTCATCGAGCAACACGATCTCCGGATCGTGCACGAGGGCGGTCGCGAGCTTCGCCTTCTGCTTCATCCCCGTGGAGTACGTCTCGACCTTCCGGTATCGCTCTTCGCCCAGACCTACGAACTGAAGGACCTCATGGGCCCGCCGCATGGATTCGCTCTGGGGGAGGCCAGACAACTCCCCGGCGAAGGCCACGGTCTGAACCGCGGTGAGGTCGGGAAGATGGGCATCGACCTCGGGCATGTACCCGATGCGCCGACGAACCTCGAGGGGTGAGACGGAGGGGGAAAGCCCAAAGGCCTCGATTCGTCCCCCGGATGGCGCGAGGAACCCCAGCAGGGCCTTGAGCAGGGTGGTCTTCCCCGCTCCGTTTGGACCGAGAAGGCCGGTGGCCCCACGCGCGAAGCGCCCCGAGGCCGCGTCGAGGGCCACCCGGGAGCCGTAACGGACGGTCAGGGCTTCGAATTGGACGAGGGTCTCGGTCATGGGAAGAGGCGATCTAATCACGTTTCGGGGCGAAAGCCGCGGGGGCCGTCCAGAAGCCCTAACGAGAAAGCCCCAAGGGTTGTTCCTTGGGGCTCTTGCGTCGCGACTTGGGAAGAGGGGTCAGGCGGCCGAGATCTCGTCCTCTAGCAGCACCACGAGTTCGTTGTCGAAGGCCGAACCGGCGTTGCGGTTCAGACTCTCCGCGTACTTGATCACCATCTCGAGTTGCTCGAAGGTGAGCGTCTCGAGCATCCGCGTCACGCGTTCTTGAAGTTCTTCCATTGTCTGACGTGTCCTCCGTTTCGTTCCGTCCGCCCTCGTACTCGCGTTTCCTGGAGAGCCGACCCCTAGGAACACCCGCTCGTCGCGCCGCAGTTGGCGCAGCGGTAGCAGGCTCCGTTTCTGACCATGAGCGATCCGCACTCGTGGCAGGGCGGAGCATCGGCCTGGACCTTGAAAGCCACCTGCCCCTGGCTGGACGCGGGCTGGGGCGCTGTGGGGGGTGCGGCGGGCTTGGCCGCCTGGAGCGCCGCGGGGCGCGGCGTCTCCGAGGTAACGGCGGGGATGAGCGCGGGCTCGGTGGCCTCCTCGCGAGTGCGACCGAGGAACTTCACAGCCATCCAGCGGGCGATGTAGTCGGTGATGGACTTCGCGTAGCCGATGTCGGGGTTCTTGGTGAAGCCCGACGGCTCGTAGCGGGTGTGCGAGAACTTGTCGACGATCGCTTCGAGCGGGACGCCGTACTGGAGCGCGAGCGACAGGGATGTCGCGAAACCGTCCATGAGGCCGGAAACAGTCGAACCTTCCTTCGCCATGACCAGGAAGACTTCGCCCGGCTTTCCGTCCTCGTACATGCCGACCGTGATGTAGCCCTCGTGTCCGGCGATCGAGAACTTGTGGGTGATGGCCTGGCGCTCGTCCGGCAGCTTGCGACGGATGGGCCGGCCTTCGACCACGCCGATCCCCGGCACCGCGACCACCTGGGGCTCACCGTGCTTCTTGTCCGAAGGCAGGGACGTGGAGAGGGGCTGGCTGCGCTTGCAGCCGTCGCGGTACACCGCGACCGCCTTGAGTCCGAGGCGCCACGACTCGATGTAGGCCTTGGCGATCTCCTCGGGAGTGGAGTCGGTGGGCATGTTCACGGTCTTGCTGATGGCGCCGGAGAGGAAGGGCTGGACCGCGGCCATCATCTTGATGTGGCCCATGTAATGAATGGAACGCTTGCCGTTCGCGGGCGGGAAGGCGCAATCGAAGATCTCGACGTGCTCTTCCTTGAGGTGCGGCGCGCCTTCGATCATCTCCTTCTCGTCGATGTACTTCAGGATGTCCTGAACCTGCGCCGCGTTGTAGCCAAGCCGTCGGAGCACGGCGGGAACGGACTGGTTGACGATCTTGATCATCCCGCCGCCCACGAGCTTCTTGTACTTGACGAGGGCGATGTCGGGCTCGATGCCGGTGGTGTCGCAGTCCATCATGAAGCCGATGGTGCCGGTGGGGGCGAGCACGGTGACCTGGGAATTGCGATAGCCGTGCTGGACGCCGAGAGTGTAGGCCTCGTCCCACACGTCGAGGGCCTCACGCATGAGCGGCCGCGGGACGATCGATGCGTCGATCATGTGCGCGTGCTGACGATGCTTCTCGATGATGCGAAGCATGGGCTCGGCGTTCCTGGCGTAACCGGGGAAAGCGCCCATCGACGCGGCCACCCGGGCGCTCTGCGCGTAGGCCTCGCCGTGCATGAGAGCGGTGACCGCGGCGGCGTAGGCGCGGCCGGCGTCGGAGTCGTAAGCGAGGCCGCGGTCCATCAGGAGGACGCCGAGGTTCGCGTAGCCGAGGCCGAGCGGACGGTAGTCGTGCGAGTTCTTCTCGATGGCGGGCGTCGGATAGCTCGCGTTGTCGACCAGGATCTCCTGGGCGGTGATCATGGTGCGGCTGGCCGCGCGGAAGGACGCCGGATCGAACTCCCCGTCCTCTCGGACGAACTTCATGAGGTTGAGCGAGGACAGGTTGCACGCGGTGTCGTCGAGGAACATGTACTCGGAGCAGGGATTGCTCGCATTGATCCGGGCGGTGTTCGGGCAGGTGTGCCAGTCGTTGATGGTGGTGTCGAACTGCATGCCCGGATCGCCGCACTGCCACGCGGCCTCGGCCATGAGGGACATGAGATCGCGGGCCCGCTTGGTCTCGGCCACCGCACCGTCGCGCACGAAGTGGGTCGACCACTCCTTGTCTTCGACCACCGCGCGCATGAACTCGTCGGTGGCGCGCACGGAGTGGTTCGCATTCTGGAAGAACACGGAATCGTAGGCGCCGCCCTTGACGTTGAAGCCGCCGTTGTAGCCGGCATCGATGAGGGCCCAGGCCTTGCGCTCCTCTTCCGACTTGCTGGTGATGAACTCTTCGATGTCGGGATGATCGGCGTTGAGAATGACCATCTTCGCGGCGCGGCGGGTCTTGCCGCCGCTCTTGATCACGCCCGCGAACGCGTCGTAGCCGCGCATGAAGGAGACCGGACCGGACGCGGTGCCGCCGCCCGCGAGGGTTTCCTTCGAGGAACGGATGCTCGAGAGGTTCGAGCCCGTGCCCGAGCCGTACTTGAAGAGCATGCCTTCCGTGCGCGCGAGGCCGAGGATCGAGTCCATGGTGTCGGACACGGAATTGATGAAGCACGCCGATGCCTGCGGGTGCGGCTCGATGCCGACGTTGAACCACACCGGCGAATTGAAGGCGGCGTACTGGCGGACGAGCAGGAAAGTGAGATCGTCCTTGAAGGCGGCGAGATCCTCGACGGTGTCGAAGTAGGCCTGCTTCACCGCCCAGCCCGCGATGGTCTCGACCACGCGGCCGACGAGCTGCTTCACGGAGTGCTCGCGCTCCGGAGAACCCATCGCGCCGCGAAAGTACTTCGAGGCGACGATGTTCGTGGCCTGCTGGCTCCAGCTCTTCGGGGCCTCGATGTTCTTCTGCTCGAAGACCGGGCGCCCGCGCTCATCGTTGATGACGGCGCTGCGGATGTCCCACTCGATCTCATCGAAGGGATGGACTCCCTCCGTGGAGAAGAAGCGCTTGAACGACAGCCCCTTTGATCGTTTCTCCGGCCGGGATTCGGTTCGTGAGTCGGCCCGCATGTTCTCGACTCGAACGGGTGACTCTGCCGGGACGACCGGGGGCTGCGTAGCCATATTCAACTTCCTCCCGCCTCTCGCGAGGCTGCCTAACTCGTGGGGGCTGATCGAGCCCTCGCCCTTACGTCATGTCAAAAACGACTTTGAATTCCAACTACGATGGGGTCCCTGGGGATTTCGCTGGGCATGACTGAACGCGCCAAACCGTCTTTGCGCCCGCTCTTTTCCGGTCCGGCTAGCTCCCTTTCGGGTCGACTCGAACTGCACGACAAGCCGCCCTCGAACCTCTTCGTGTGGCAACGACATTACTGCGACGTCTTGGGGTCTGTCAAGGATTAAACCCAAGATCTTGTGGTCATCACTCAAACCAAGAGACTCTAAGGATTTACAGGCCTCATCTTTGATCCGCTTGGCGAAGCGGGACAGCCATCTTGCCGAATTCGCATCTGGATATGACATGGATTTGTCCTTATTAGATGAATATTTAGCAGTCCATACTGCGGCTGATTCGAGGATTCGTTTCACAAGTCATCACAAAAGAGAAAATTTCCGTGGTTTTTCAAAGTGCCAAAGATCACCAAAATCACCCCAAAATCGAGCCTCAAACAAGGACGGCGCGGGCCGCGATATCGTGCGAGGGAAGATGGCGATCTCGCTGCACGTCGGGTTGTTTCCCTATTTGAATGTTCAGCCCCTCGTGACGGGATTGAGAGACGACTCGAGCGTGGCCCTCGTCATCGATCTGCCCTCGCGCATCGCCGATCGATTCAGGAACGACGAACTCGACCTCGCCATGGTGCCGTCATTCGAAGCCGCGGCCCTCGACGCCCCCATCGTCGGCTCCGTGTGCATTGCGAGCGATGGTCCCGTTGAAACGGTGACGCTTCATCATCGGGTTCCGCTCGAACGGGTGCGGACACTGGCCGTGGACGAGGCGAGCCGGACGAGCGCGGCGCTCGCGAAGATACTGATCGCGGAGGCCTCGGGACGACTTCCGATCACTGCCCCGTTCTCACCCGGCGGCGCGCGAAATCCCAACGCCGACGCCATCGTGGTGATCGGCGATCCCGCATTCCGGTGGCGCGCCGATGGCTTCGCGCGCCTGGACCTCGGCGAAGAATGGAAGAAGCGGCAGGGCTTGCCGTTCGTGTTCGCGGTCATGGTCCGGAATCGGCGCGCGAACGCGGAGGGGCTCGCGGCCCGGATCGACGCCGCGAAAAAGCGCGGACTGGAGGCGGCCTCCACCATCGCCCGTTCGTATAATTCGGGCGTCGATGCGGGGCGCGCGGAGCACTATCTGCGACACGTGATCCGTTACGATCTGGGTGAACGCGAGAAGCTTGGCCTCGCCCTCTTCCATCGACTGGCGCAGGCGAAAGGCCTGCTGGCCCGTGTGAAGGAGCTGGAGTTCGATGCAATTTGACGCCATTCGGAAGAAGGTCTTCGCGGGCGAGCGCCTGTCGAGGGAGGAGGGCATCTTCCTCCTCCGCGACGCGGATTTGCTCTCCCTGGGAGAACTCGCGGACTCGGTCCGGCGGCGGCTCCATCCCGAGGGCCTCGTCACCTACATCATCGATCGCAACATCAACTACACGAACGTGTGCACGGCGCAGTGCGCCTTCTGCGCCTTCTACCGGGACCTTCCCGCGAAGGACGGCTACGTCCTCACCAAGGACGAGTTCGCCCAGAAGATCGACGAAACCCTTGCGCTCGGCGGCGAGCAGATCCTGCTGCAAGGGGGCCTGCACCCGGACCTCGGCATCGAGTACTACGAGGACCTCTTCCGGTGGATCAAGGCCACGTATCCGAAACTGTGGGTCCACGGCCTCTCTCCGGCCGAGGTGAAGCACATCTGCCGCGTCTCGAACCTCACCACGGATGCAGCGGTGCGCCGGCTGATCGCTGCGGGCCTCGACTCGATCCCCGGCGGCGGCGCCGAAGTCCTCTCGAACCGCGTGCGCAACATCATCGGTATCGCCAAGGGCTCCACCGAGGACTGGCTCGAAGTCATGGAGGTCGCCCAGAACCAGGGCCTCAAGACCACCGCGACCATGATGTTCGGCCACGTGGAGACGCTCGAGGAGCGGATCGACCACCTGCTGCACCTGCGGGCCCTGCAGGATCGGACGAAGGGTTTCACCGCATTCATCGCCTGGACCTTCCAGCCCGAGAACACCGCGCTTGCGGGCGACGAGGTCACCTCATTCCAGTATCTGCGGACCCTCGCGGTAGCGCGGGTCATGCTGGACAACTTCCCGAACATCCAGGCGAGCTGGGTCACCCAGGGGGGCAAGATCGGTCAGATGTCGCTAAGGTTCGGCGCCAACGACTTCGGCAGCCTCATGATCGAAGAGAACGTGGTCTCCTCGGCGGGCGCAGGCTTCCACCTCACCGAAGCGGAAATTGCGCGCAACATCCAGGGCGCGGGCTTCGTGCCCAAGCGCCGGACCATGCACTACGAGATCATCGGCGATCCCTATTGCTGGTCACACGCCGTCCCGAAGATGCCCGCCCCCCGCCATCAGCTCCTGGCGGTGTAGGCGGGCTTCCCGGACGGGAGGGCTATTTCATCTGTTCGAGGGCCTTCTTGGCCTTTTCTCCGTTGGGACCGCTGGGGTCGAGCTCGATGACCTTCTGCATGTCGGCCTTCGCCTCCGCCATCTTCTGCTGCTGGAGATAAGCGACGCCGCGCCAGTAGTAAGCCTCCACGATCTTCGGGTCCTTGGCGACCGACTTGGTGAAGTACTCCACCGCGTTTGCTGAATCGTTGCGGCGGAGGAAGCCGACCGCGAGGTCGAAGTAGCCATCGCCGTTGGTGATCTTGGCGTCGTCGATCGTGGCCAGAAAAACGAGGGCCTTATCGGTGAGGCCGGCGTCCATGGCCGCGTTCGCGGCCACCAGCTTCATCTGCTGGTTGGAAGGGTCGAGGTCGATCGCCTTCTGGAGGTACTCGAGCGCCTTCTCGGTGTTCTTCTCGGCTCCGTAGATCCGGGCGAGGCGCGGATAGAGCTGCGGCGCGAGGTCGGGGCGCATGGTCGCCACCTTCTCGTAGTTCTCGCGCGCGACCGGCCACTGCTGCGCGGTGAAGGCGGCATCGCCGGCCTTGAGAGCCTCGACGAGCTCAGGCGGCGGACCCTTCGCCTTGTCGAGCTTGAGATCGACGGGCGCCATGCGTGCCTGTTCGCTGGTCATGGGCACGGTGATCGACTTGACCTGATAGCCGTCCGCTTTGATGTCCACGTTCCAATTGCAGGCCGCGAGGCCCTGGAAGGCCCATGAGCCCTTCTTGTCGGTGGTGAGGGTGGTGCCCCCGCCCCGTGAGGGACAGTCGAGTTTGACCGACGCGCCGGCGATCGGCTTGTTGTCCGTCGCATCGGTCACCTTGCCGAAGAGGCGTCCCATGCCCTTCCAGTCCTGGGCCTGAAGCGGAGCCGCGAGCGCCACGGCAAAAAGCACTAGAGAAAGTCGTTTCATGGGGCGCATTCTGCCACGCGGCGCCCCGGGAGGCGACTCAAAGCGGGAGGGGCGGGCTGTGAGAAGCCTCGCTGGCGCAGCGGGAGCCTTCCCGTATGCTTGAGCCGGCAGTGTACGAACGATGAACGGCTCCACTCGACACGGGTTTTTTCGGGTCGCCGCCGGGTGTCCGCGGGCGCACATCGCGGACCCTTCGGCCAACCTCGCGGAAATCCTCGACCTCGTTTCCGAGGCCAGGGCCAAGGGAGTTCAGCTTCTGGTCACGCCCGAACTCGGCTTGACCGGCTACACCGCAGCCGATCTCTTTTTCCAGCAGACGACCCTCCTGCAGGCCGCGGAGGATGCGCTTGAGAAGCTGTGCGCCCGTACCGCGCGGCTCGACATGACGATCGCCGTGGGCCTTCCCCTGGTTCGCGACTCGCGCCTGTGGAACGCAGCGGCCGTACTGCAGAAGGGCCGGGTTCGAGGCCTGGTTCTGAAGTCGTTCATCCCGAATTACAAGGAGTTCTACGAGGGGCGCTGGTTCTCCCCCGCGCGGGAGGCGGCGCGCGGCGAGATGGAACTCTTCGGGGCGAAGGTGCCCGCGGGCGGGGACCTGGTCTTTCGCGTGGACGGCGAACCGAACCTGGCCCTCGGCTTCGAGATCTGCGAGGACATCTGGGTCCCCACCCCCCCGAGCGTCCGCCTCGCCCAGGCGGGGGCCACGGTGCTCGCGAATCTCTCGGCCTCCAACGAGGGCATCGGCAAGGCGGACTATCGGCGCGAACTCCTCAAGCAGCATTCGGGGCGAACGCTCTCCGCCTGCGTCTTCGCGAACGTGGGAGTTCACGAATCCACCACCGACCTGGTGTTCGGCGGCCATCTCATGGTCGCGGAGAACGGCGTCATGGTCGCGGAGAATCGGCGCTTCCGTCGCGAAGCGGAGTTGATGGCCTGCGACGTCGACGTCGACCGGCTGGTCGCGGAGCGGCTGCGTCAGAAAACCTTCGCGGAGACCGGCGGCGAGGGGAAGCCCGTGCGGGCGGTGGCGCTCGAAGGAATGTCGTTGCCGAAGTCGACGCGCCTTCTGCGAGCCGTCGACCCCCGTCCGTTCGTACCGAGCGACGCCTCCACGCTGGCCAGGCGGTGCGCCGAGATCTTCGAGATCCAGACCGCTGGTCTCGCCAGGCGATGGGAGCACACGGACTCGAAGAAACTCATCCTGGGGCTTTCCGGAGGGCTCGATTCCACCCTCGCCCTCATCGTGGCGAGCCGCACCTGCGGGCTGCTTGGCCGGTCTCGAAGGTCCATCCTGGCCGTCACCATGCCCGGCTTCGGCACCACCAGCCGCACGCGGGCCCTCGCCCTCCGTCTCGCCGAAACCTCCGGGGTCACGTTCCGGGAGATCGACATCAAGGCGGCCTGCGAACGGCATCTCAAGGACATCGGACTGTCGAGCCGCGACCGGAGCGTGGCCTACGAAAACGCCCAGGCCCGCGAACGCACCCAGGTCCTGATGGATCTCGCCAACAAGGAGCACGGACTCGTCGTGGGCACGGGAGACCTCTCGGAACTGGCTCTCGGGTTCGCGACCTTCGGCGGTGACCACCTGTCGATGTACAACGTCAATGGGTCGGTCCCGAAGACCCTCGTTCGTTTCCTGGTCGCGGCGGCCGCGGAAGACCCGCTCCACGCCGCGGAGAGCGCGTGTTTGCGCGAGGTTCTGAACCTCCCGATCTCACCCGAGCTCCTGCCCCCGGGCGGGAAGGGCGAGATGAGTCAGAAGACCGAGGACATTCTCGGCCCCTACGAGGTGCATGACTTCTTCCTCCATGCGTTCCTGAGGCTCGGCGCCTCTCCGGACAAAATGCTCTTCCTGGCGAACGCCGCTTTTTCCGGCACCCACCCGCCGGCCGCCCTCCGCCGCTATCTGCGGGTATTCCTGGAGCGGTTCTTCGCGGCCCAGTTCAAGAGATCGACGCTGCCCGACGGCCCGAAGGTGGGGTCGGTGAGCCTGTCGCCACGCGGCGATTTCCGAATGCCGTCCGATGCCCGCGCGGTCGCATGGATGGAGCGGATAGACTAGCCTTCCCGAATGGCCGTCGTCCTCATCTGCACCAATCGCTCCCTCGACCGGGATCTGCAAGGTACCGTCCTCTTCCGATCCGACATCGTGAGGGAGACCGTGCGCACGGCGGCCGATGTGCAAACGCGACTCAATTCGGGCCGGGTCGCGCTCCTTTGCATCCACCGCCAGATCAACGGTATCGAGAACCTGATCCGGGCGCTGCGCAAGTCACCGACCTTGAAGCGCATCTCGATCGTGGTGTTCTCAGAGGATGACTTCGACCCTTCCGAGGTCGAGGTTCTGGAAGCGGGCGCCAATGCCATTCTGCGGCTGCCGCCGGGGGACGATTTCAACGATCGGGTGAGCAAGCTCATGGAGGTCCCCACCAGAAGGGACGTCCGTATTCCCGTCCGCCTCCAGGTATCGGCGAGCAGCGGTTTCGGGGCCACCGTCCCCGTCCTCGCCCTGAACCTGTCCTTCACGGGAATCCTGCTGGAGTCGAATCACCCCCTCAACATGGGTGACGAGGTGAGCGTGGCCTTCCGATTCGAAGAATCGGGCGAGATCTTCTCGGCCACCGCGCACATCACGCGAACCGCGGGGCCAAACCGCTACGGCGCGACGTTCGAGACCATCGCCCGGGGCGAGACGGCGCTGAAGACGTTCCTCGCGGGCACGTCACTCGCGTGACCCTGCAAGTTCCCACCCTGCAGATCGCGGATATCGACCTCCCCCAGGAGGTCGAACGCCTCCGCGATCTCGCCTATGACCTCTGGTGGAGCTTCAATCCGAAGGCTTCGCGGCTCTTCGCATGGATCGATCCGGAGCACTGGCGCCGGTATCACAATCCCGTCGAGCTGCTGATCAACGTCGACCCGCACAAATGGGTGGGACTGCTCAAGGACAACGAGTTCATCGAGGCCTATCGCCAGGCCATCGGAAGCCTCGACGCGAGCCGCGGAGCCCGGAAATTCATGGACGACCAGCCGGGCGTCCTGCCGGGCCCGGTTGCGTACTTCTCCATGGAGTTCGGGCTCCACGAGTCGCTCGGGATGTACTCGGGCGGCCTTGGTGTGCTCGCGGGCGACCACTGCAAGGCGGCGTCCGACCTCGGCCTGCCTCTGTTCGGAGTCGGCCTTCTCTACAGGTCCGGGTACTTCCGCCAGACCGTGGACATCGACGGGTTCCAGCAGCACATCTATCCCGATTACGACTTCGCCCGGCTCCCCGTCCAGCCCGTGCAGGCGCCTTCGGGGGGGCCCTTCACCGTCCCGGTCGATCTGCCGGGTCGTGTGGTTCACGCCCTCGTGTGGGTGGCCCGGGTCGGCGGCGTGCATGTCTTCTTCCTCGACACGGACATCCCGCTGAATGACCCCTCCGATCGGGCCATCACCGGCCTGCTCTACGTCCGTGGCCGTGAAATGCGCCTGGCGCAGGAGATCGTCCTCGGTGTCGGGGGCGTGCGCGCCATTCGGGCTCTGGGAATCCAGCCTGCGGTGTGGCACATGAACGAGGGTCACGTGGCCATGCTCACTCTCGAGCGTGTGCGCGAGAGGGTCATGCGCGGCGAGGCCTTCCACGACGCCTGCGCCTCGGTGAAGCGCAACACGGTCTTCACCACCCATACACCGGTGCCCGCGGGAAACGAGGTTTTCGCTCTCGACCTGGTGAAGCAGCATCTCGAGCCGTGGTCGCGCGACACCGGCGTCCCCACCGACGAAGTGACCGCCCTCGGGACCCACGAGGGGCAGTTCAATCTCACCACCCTTTCCATCCGCCTCGCCCGGAGCACCAACGGAGTGAGCGAGCTGCATGGCCGGGTTTCCTCCGGGATGTGGAAGCACCTGTGGCCGAAGGAAACCGAGTCGCCCATCTTCGCGATCACCAACGGCGTGCACACCGAGACCTGGATCGGCCCCGAGATGCGGGGCTACCTTGCGAAGGAGCTCGATCCGGACTGGGGTTCACTGCTGCTCGAGCCTTCGGCCTGGCACAAGCTCCGCGAAGCCCCCGACGAGGGCCTCGTGGCGGCCCGGCGCGCGCAGAAAGAACGCCTCGTGCGCTACGTGCGCGAGCGGGTGCGCAGGCAGTCCGCGCGCGAAGGCTTCGGGCCGTCCGAGCTGCGACGGCTGGAGACGCTCCTCGATCCTTCCGCCCTCACCATCGGCTTCGCCCGCCGTTTCGCCACGTACAAGCGCGCGGTGCTGCTGCTGCAGGACGTCGACCGGGCGAAGGCGCTGCTCCTCGATCCGCAGCGGCCGGTGCAGCTCATCTTCGCGGGCAAGGCCCATCCGGCCGATCGCGCCGGGCAGGAGTACATCCGCCAGCTTGCCGTTCTGTCGAGGAGCGAGCTCGCGGGAAAGATCGTCTTCCTCGAGGACTATGACATCGACATGGCCCGCATGCTGGTGCAGGGCGTCGACGTGTGGCTCAACACGCCGCGCAAGCCTCTGGAGGCTTCCGGAACCTCGGGTCAGAAGGCGGCCATCAACGGCGCCTTGAATCTCTCGATCGCGGACGGCTGGTGGGCCGAAGGCTACGATGGGGAGAACGGCTTCCTCATCGACGGCGGGGAGGCGACCTTGCCCGAGCCGTCGGCCGGCGACTCTTCCGAGGATCCGTCGGTCCTGGCTGCGCTCGCCCAGATGAAACTCGAGGAGCAGCAGGACCAGCTCGACGCCCAGGCCCTCTACCGCGAACTGGAGACCCGCGTGGTTCCCTTCTTCTTCGGAGGGAAGACCCCCGGGGCCTCCGCCGAGTGGACGCGGATGATGAAGGCGTCGATCGCGACCATCGCGCCGCGCTTCTCCGCGCGTCGGATGGCCAGGGACTACGCGCTCCGCGTCTACGGCCCGGCCGCGAGGGACTAGCGTCCTCCGCGCCGGCCCGTAGCGGGCCAAAGAACGCGGCTCGACCCTAGGGGTCGCTCTGCCCTCAGAAAATCCGGAAAAGGCCTAGAGGGACGCTTCGTTCTTCCGCTTGCACTCGACGAACACGCGGAACAGCCGATTGCGTTCGATCAGCCTCTCGCGGATGACCACTTCGCAGGAGCCTGCGTCGGGAGAGGCCACCACGAGGTCGCCGTGAACCACGAACGCCTGAACGCCGTCACCGGTGGTGTATTCGTCGCCCACGAGGATGAGAAAGAACAGCCGTCGGATATCGGACGGCAGGAGGAACAGCCGCTGATAGCTCGTGAGGGCGCCGCCCTCCGCCACGGTCCTGGCCATGGCGACGATCGCGTGAGAACCGAGCTCGATCGCGCGCACGCCTTCGGCGTCCGACATGAGATCCACCTCGTAGCCGAGGCGCATGAGTGAGCGCGCCAGCTCCCCGGCGCGCTGCTTGTCGTCGAGGGCCACGAGCGCCCTCTCGCCGGGAAGGGCGGTCGGCTTGAGCGGAACGGTCGAAGCGGCGGGAGCGGGAGCGGGCGCGGGCGCTGGTCCTGGGTCGGCGGGGCGGGCCGCCTCGGCCGGCTTGGGCGCCTCGGCCTTCGGGGCAGCCGCGCCGCGGCCGGGAAAGCGGACCGGCGTCTGGCACTTGGGGCACTTGACGGAAAAAGGCCCGGCCGGGAGTTTCGGGTTGTTCTCGTCGACGGTGACGATGTTCGAACAGGAGGAGCAGGTCGCTTGCATCTAAGTTACCTTTCCAGGAGATCGTCCATGTCCGTCTTGGGGGGCGCGGGCGCGGGCTTTTTGGCCGGCATCGCCGGGGCCTTCGAGGCGATCGTCGACTTCGTGCCTTTCGGCGCCTTCGCCTCCGCTTCGGCCTTGTCGCCGCCGACGCCCTGAGTGTCGAGTTTCAGCTGGAGGTTCGTGCGGTTCGTCGCATAGGAGAGCGCGAGTTCGCGATCGACGATACCCTCGTTGATCAGGCGATAGAGCTCGTTGTCAAACGTCTGCATGCCGTCCAGCGCGCCGTCTTCCATGGCGTCGTGGAGGCTCTTGCCGTCGCGCTCGCCCTCGAGGACGTATTCGCGCGTTCGGGAGGTGGAGCGGAGGATTTCGCATACACCGATGCGGCCGCCCCCGATCTTCGGCACCAGGCGCTGGGAAACGACCCAGCGGAAGGCCGCGGAGAAGCGGGTTCGAACCTGCCGCTCGTCGGAGCGGGGAAACACGCCGACGATGCGTTCGATGGTCTTCGCTGCGTCGATGGTGTGCAGGGTGGAGAGGACGAGGTGGCCGGTTTCCGAGGCCTCGAGCGCAATGGAGATGGTTTCCACGTCGCGCATTTCGCCGACCAGGATGACCTTGGGGGCCTGGCGCAGGGCGGCGCGCAGGGCGAGGGCGAAGGTCTGGGTGTCCATGCCGACTTCGCGCTGGTTGATGGTCGACTTGTGATGGGGGTGGAGGTACTCGATCGGGTCCTCGATCGTGATGATGTGCATCGACTTCTCGAGGTTCATCTTGTTGATGATGGCGGCGAGGGTGGTCGACTTGCCGGAGCCGGTGGGTCCGGTGACGAGGACGATCCCGTTTCTCTCGTGCGAGATATCGCCGAGGACGGGCGGGATGCCGAGCTGCTCGATGGTGGGGATCTTGCTCGGGATCACGCGCATGACCACGCAGTAGGTGCCGCGCTGAGCAAACACGTTCACGCGGAAACGGGTGCGGCCGGAGAGCGAGTAGGAGAGGTCGGTGGAGCCCGTCTTCACGAGCTTCTCGGCGACATCGCGCTTGCCCGCGATGAGGCGCATGGCGATCTGCTCGGTCTGGTAGGGCGAGAGCTTGTCAATGCCCATGTAGTCGACGCCCTTGAGCTGGCCGTCGAGCTCGACCTGCGGGGGCCGGCCGACCGAGAGGTTCAAGTCGGAGATCCCGGGCGCGAAATCGAGCATCTTGTTGAGCAGCGGATCGAGTTCGAAATAGGGCATTGGGGGGTGTCCTCCTTCTTGAGGGCGGCGAGGCCAGCGTTTGAATCTTAGCCCGGGTGCGAGATGTCCTAGCCGCCGCCCACGAAAGTGACGATCTCGAAGACATCGCCCTCTCGCACCGGAACACGCTCACGGGCGCCCCGGGGGACGATCTCGCGGTTTCGTTCGACGGCCACGCGGGCAGCCGGGAGCTTCAGGTGTTCGAGCAGCTGTTCCACGGAGAGGCCCTCCGGGCATTCGGAGGCCGCGCCATTGACAGTGATGCGCAACGCCGCGGAAACGGAACCCATGCCGGGGACTCTATCGCGCGGGCTCGGCGCGGAACCGCTCAGCGCGCCGGGGCCGAAGCGGCGCGCGACGCCAGGTAGGCGAGGACAAGCTGGTCGAGAGAGAGATCTTCAATGACCGTCTTGTCGTCCTGCGGGGCGTACCGGCCCTGCTTGACCTCGTTCATGGTCGCGGCGTGGATGTCTTCCATGAGCTTCGCGAGGCCCTTGTCGTCCTGGGCCTCGGGGACATCCTTGTAGTGGAATCGCTTGGCCCCGAGAATCTCGCCGCCCTTGTAGATGAGGGTCAGGACCATGGGCGTGGTCGGGCCCTTGTCCTCGGTCTGGACGTGGTAGGTGACGCCCTTGTACTTGACGTCGGTGTTGAAGCCGGTGACCATCGCGAAGTTCTCTTCGGGAGATTGTAGAGGAAAGGGGCGGTCGGTTGTCCAGTCGGGACGAGGCACCCAAGGAGGGAGGGCATCGCGGGGCCGCGAAGGTAACATCCGAAGGTGCCCGCGCAAGGAGATCAGAACTCGGACACCGGCCACGTGCCGGTCTTTGGAACGTGGCGGAACATCTACGCCGCCGTGCTCATCGTGATCGTGGTCATGATCGCCTTCGTGTTCGGCTTCTCCCGGTTCCCCTACTAGAGGAACGCCCCAAGAATGTCCACGCTCGACTGGACGGTCCTCGCCGTCTATCTCGTCTCCATCGTCTCCTTCGGCTACTGGGTCGGGCGCGGGAACCGCAGGATCGACGACTTCTTTCTCGCCGGCCGCTCGATGCCGTGGTGGGCGGTCGGCCTGTCCGTCATGGCGACGCAGATCTCCGCGATCACCCTCATCGGGACGACCAGCCAGGCCTACAACGACGGGATGCGGTTCCTGGTCGTCTACTTCGCCCTGCCCTTCGCCATGGTCATTCTGTGCGTGACCCTGGTGCCTTTCTTCTATCGGGCCCAGGTTTTCACCGCCTACGAGTACCTCGAGCGCCGCTTCGACCTCAAGACGCGGACCCTCACGAGCTTCCTCTTCCTCATGCAACGCGGCATGTCGACGGGCGTGACTCTGTACGCCCCATCTCTCGTGCTTTCGACCCTGTTCGGACTGCCGGAAACCCTCACCGTCCTGGTCATGGGGGGCTCCACCATCATCTACGTCATGAAGGGGGGCAACAAGTCGGTGATCTGGACGGACGTGGTGCAGATGGCCGTGGTCTGGACGGGCATCTTCACCTGCTTCTTCATGGCCATTCACAACCTGCCCGAGCACGTGTCCTTTCGCGGCGTGCTCGCCATCGCCCAGGCCTCCGGACGGCTCAATGCCGAGAACCTCGACACCTCTCTCGAAACTCCCTACACCTTGTGGAGCGGCCTGATCGGCGGCCTCTTCCTCATGCTCTCCTACTTCGGCTGCGACCAGAGCCAGGTGCAGAGATACCTCTCGGGCTCGTCCCTCACCCAGAGCCGGCTCTCCCTCCTGTTCAACGCCTTCCTCAAGGTGCCGATGCAGTTCATCATCCTGCTCACCGGCGTCCTGGTCTTCGTCTTCTTCAACTTCCACGAGCCACCCGCGCTCTTCAACTCCGACGCGCGCGCGACCTTCGCCGCCCTCAATTCCCCGGAAAAGACGCAGGCCGAGGCGCGCTACTCCGCGGCCTTCGAGGCCCGGCGCAACGCGGCCCTGGAGCTCGGGGCCACCCGGGAGAGAGCGGCCGCCGACCGCTACCGCGCGGCCCAGGCCGAGTTCGCGGAGGCGCGGACCAACGTCACCCGGGTCTACAAGGACGCCACCCACACCACCGCGTACAACGACATCAACTACATCTTCCTCCACTACGTGCTCACCCAGGTCCCCCATGGCGTCATCGGGCTCATCATCGCGGTGATCTTCGCGGCCGCGATGTCCGCGCTCTCCGGCGAGCTCAACTCCCTGGCCAGCGCCACCATGATCGACTTCGTCCGCCGCTTCCGGCGGGCGGACCGCGCGGATACCTATGACCTGCTCCTCTCGCGCCTCATCACAGCGTTCTGGGGAGGCTTCGCGTGCCTGGTGGCCCTGCAGGCCGGCAAACTCGGCTCGGCCATCGAAGTGGTGAACAGGTTCGGATCGTACTTCTATGGTTCGATCCTCGGCGTCTTCATGCTGGCGATCCTGACCAAACGGGCGAACGGAACGGGGGCCACTCTCGGCCTCTTCATCGGCATGGGCATCGTCGGTCTCGTGGCTTCCTTCACCAAGGTCCATTTCCTCTGGTGGAACGTGGTGGGCACGGTCGCGGTGTTCGTGTGCGGCTACCTGATCAGCCTCGCCGTTCCCTCTCCAAGCAAAGGTTGACGATGCCCAAAGCAGGCGCCAGGAACCCCGGAAAAACAGGCAGCCCGGTGTCTCAGGACATCGCGGGAGCCAGCGCTTTCGATTCCTTCTACCTCAAGGACCGCTACGGCTCGCCGGAGATGCGGGCGATCTGGTCCGACCGAGCCATGGTGCAGGCCTGGCTCGACTGCGAGGCCGCCCTGGCCCACGCCGAGGCCGAGGTGGGAATCGTCCCGAAATCCGCCGCCCGCGCCATCGCGAAAGCAGCGCGCGTCGACAACATCAGTCTCCCTGCCATGCGGGAGGAATTCGATCGGACCTGGAACCCCATCCTGCCCCTCGTGAACGCCTTGCGGGCCCGCCTGCCCGAGAGCGCCGCCAAGTGGGTGCATTGGGGCGCCACATCGAAGAACATCATGGACACCGGGTCCGCCATCCAGATCAAGGCGACTTGCCGCGTGGTCCACGACGGCCTCGACCGGATCGAACGCGCTCTCGTCGCTCTGGCCCGGAAGCACCGGAACACACTGATGGCGGCGAGGACGCACGGCCAGCAGGCCATTCCCGTCACCCTTGGCTACAAGGTGGCCGTCTGGATCGATGAAATCCGCAGGCAGCGCGAGCGCCTGCTCGAAAGCGAAAAGCGGGTGCTCGTCTGCGAGTTCGGGGGCGCGGTCGGCACCATGGCCGCCACCGGCAAGATCGGTCTGAGGATCCAGGAGCGGTTCGCCGCACGGCTCGGCCTTCGCTACCCCACCATACCCACCAAGACGGCGGGCGACCGGTTCGCCGAGTTCTTCCTGATCCTGTCCTCGATTTCCGGGACCTTCTCGAAGATCGCGGCCGCGGTGTACAACCACCAGCAAACCGACATCGACGAACTGTCCGAATTCAGCGTGGGCAAGGTCGGCTCTTCGGCCATGCCGCACAAGCTCAACCCGGTCGCGTCGGGTTCCGTGGTCCTGCTCTTCCGCCTGATCAAGGCCCGGGCCACCGCGGTGCTCGACTACGTCCATTGCGAATGGGAGGATGACCATCGCCAGGGCGAGACGCTGTGGTCGTTCGGCCCCGAGGTCTCCCTGCTCTTCGGGGCCCAGCTCGAGATGCTCGCACGCGTGCTCGAGACCCTGATCGTGAAGCCGGAGAACATGCTCCGGAACCTCGATCGCACCGGCGGGGCCGTTCTCTCCGAGGCGCTGATGATGGCGCTCGCGAAGAAGATGGGCCGTGACGCGGCCCACGCCCACGTGCTTTCTCTTTCCCGACTCTCGCGGGCGGAAGACCGCTCGTTCTGCGAAGTCGCGAGGAGCGACGCCAAGGTGAAGGAATTCGTCTCGCGCCGCGACCTCGACAAAGCCCTCGACTATCGCAGCGGCATCGGCCTGTCCACCTACTTCGTCGACACCGTGCTGAAGCAGGCCCCTCCGCCCCCCAGGCCCCGCCGCGTCTCTCGAGGCTGAAGGCCCATGACCCCGCCTCCTTCCATCTCATCCGACCTCAAGGGACCGACCCTCGGACCGACTTACTTCACCGCTTTCGGCGTGGATGAGCGGCTGATCCGCGAGGCCCTCTCCGACGCCCTCTCTCAGGGCGGCGAGTACGCCGACCTCTTCTTCCAGCACCGCGTCGCCCACAACTTCGTCCTCGAGGACGGTTCGGTGAACCGGGCCTTCAAGGGCACTGAACTCGGGGTGGGCGTCCGCGTGGTGAAGGGCGACCAGACGGGCTATGCCTTCACCGAGGATCTGAGCCTCGAAAGCGTCCGCGAGGCCGCGCGCACCGCCGCCACCATCGCGGAGGGCGCCCGTACCGGCGCGCCGCAGCGATTCCACATGACCACGGGCCTGCCCTCGCGCTACGCCACGGCGCGACGGTGGGACAACGTGCGGCCCGAGGACAAGCTGCCCCTTCTCACCGGCCTCAACGATCGCACCTTCTCGATGAACGACGCGATCCGCAAGGTCAACATCACTTTCGCCGACGAGATGTCGGCGATCCTCATCGCGGATTCCTCCGGCCGTGTCGTCGAAGACATCCAGCCGATGACGCTCCTTTACCTGAGCTGCGTCGCGGAAAAGAACGGGGAGCGCGAGCAGAACACCTACGGTGTAGCCGCGCGGCAGGACATGTCGTTCTATTCCAAGGACCGCCTCGATGTCATGGTCCGGGAAGCGGTCGACCGCACCATGATCCTGTTCGACGCGGTGCAGGCCCCCGCGGGCGAGATGCCGGTGGTCCTCGGCGCGGGCGCTTCGGGAATCCTGCTCCACGAAGCCATCGGCCACGGCATGGAGGCGGACTTCAACCGCAAGGGCACGTCGATCTATGCGGACAAGATCGGCCGGAAGGTGGCGCAGCCCTTCGTCAATATCGTGGACGAAGGCACCCAGGAGGGCGCCCGGGGGTCGATCAACATCGACGACGAGGGGAACGCGGTAGGGCGCACCAATCTCGTGGAGAACGGCGTCCTCACCACGTACCTGCACGACACGATTTCCGCGAAGCACTACGGGGTGAAGCCCACGGGCAACGGCCGCCGCGAGAGCTACCAGTTTGCACCCCTGCCACGCATGCGCTCCACCTACATGCTGCCCGGCCCCCACAAGAAGGAAGAAATCATCGCCTCGGTGAAGAAGGGCCTGTACTGCTCGAACTTCACCAACGGCCAGGTCCAGATCGGCGCGGGCGACTTCACCTTCTATGTGAAGAACGGCTACCTCATCGAGGACGGCAAGCTCACGAAGCCGATCAAGGACGTGAACATCATCGGCAACGGCCCGAAGGTGCTCGAGCAGATCGACATGGTGGCGGACGACCTCACCATCGACCAGGGCGGCTGGACCTGCGGCAAGGACGGTCAGAGCGTTCCCGTCTCCCAGGGCATTCCCACGGTCCGGGTCGCGTCCATCACGGTCGGCGGACGCAGCGAGCGCTGAGGGAGGAGCCATGACCGCCCGCGAAGCCGTTCCCGAGGAATTCCGGTCCATCGCCCACGACGCGGTGGACGCCGCCTTGAAGGCGGGCGCCCAGAGCGTGGCCGCGCGCATCGCCAAGGTCCGCGAAGTGGGCGTGCAGTGGCGTGACGGACAGATCGAGCAGGTCACCGAATCCACCACCCGCGGCCTCGGCCTGAGCCTCTACGTGGACGGTCGCTTCGCGTCGGTGAGTACCTCGGACCTGAGAAGCGAGGCCATTCAACCGTTCATCGCGGACGCGGTGGCCATGACCCGGACGCTGTCGGAAGACCCCTTCCGCGCTCTTCCCGATCCCACGCTCTACGCCGATCGTCCGACGCTCGACCTCGAGTTCGCCGATCCCGCCTATGGCGCCATGACCGCGGCCCGCCGCCGCGATCTCGCTCGGGCCATCGAAGACGCGGCGCGCAGCGTGGCGAAGGCCGATCGCATCCTTTCTGTGACGACATCGGTGAGCGATTCGCGGTCCGAGATGTTCCGAGTGACCTCGAACGGCTTCGAGGGGGAGCGCATCGACACCTCGTTCTGGCTGTCCGGAAGCGTCACCGTGCAGGACGACGATGGCCGGCGGCCGGAGGAGGGCGATACCTCGGGAGGCCGCTTCATCAGCGATCTCGGTGATCCTTTGCCCGTCGGCCGGTCGTCGGCGGAGCGTGCGCTCGCGCGGCTCGGCGCGGGCAAGGTCGCATCCGGGGTCATGACCCTGGTCCTCGACAATCGCGCGGGCGGCCGTTTCGTAGGGGCTCTGCTCTCGCCGCTCGCCGCCTCAGCGATCCAGCAACGACGCTCCTTTCTCGAGGGCCGGGCCGGGCAAGTGATCGGCAGCCCGCTGTTGAGCGTCGCGGACGAGCCTCTGATTCCGCGGGGCTTCGGATCGAGGCATTTCGACGGCGAGGGCCTGTCCGCGCGGCGGCTTCCGCTCTTCGAAGCCGGCGTGTTGAAGAACTTCTACGTCGACACGTACTACGGCAAGAAGCTGAGGATGCCGCCCACCACGGGGAGCACATCGAACCTCGACTGGGGCCTCGGGACGAAGTCGCAGGCCGAGCTGATCGCTGAGGCAGGTGAAGGCGTCTTCGTGACCGGATTTCTGGGCGGAAACTCGAACGGCACCACGGGCGATTACTCTCTCGGCATCCAGGGCTTCATGATCCGCAAGGGAACGCTCGCCGAGCCGGTGGCCGAGATGAACATCTCCGGAACTCAGCTCGATCTGTGGAAGCGACTCGTCGGGGTCGGCAACGATCCCTACGAGTACTCGTCGATGCGCACCCCCACCCTCGTGTTCGAGGGCGTGTCGTTCGCCGGAGTCTGATCCGCCCGTCCGACCCTCGGGGTCGGCGCTTGCCGGATCGGGCCGACGCTGCAAGAATGAATCCGATTTCCGTTCCTCGGGCTTTTATCTCTTCCTTTCGCCGTCCCCGAGGCGTCCCCTTTCATTCGACGTTCCCTTTCCATTCAGGAGACATTCATCCATGCATTCACGCCGAATTTTCGGAAGCGCCATCCTTCTCAGTCTCGCCGCCCTGGGCCTAACCGCCTGCAGCAGCGACCCCCAGGAGAGGTACGTCGCCGAATTACGCTCCTCCAACGAGGTCCCGGCCAACAACTCGGCCGCCGTGGGACGGGTCGTGCTTCTGGTCAGCCGTGACGCCTCCTACGCCGAGTACTCGGTCGAGCAGAGCGGCCTTTCCGGAGGCATCCGGGGAGGTCACTTCCACCGCGCCGCCGCAGGCGCCAACGGGCCGATCGTTTTGAGCTTCTTCTTCGACTCCACCACGGGCGCGGCCATCAACACGCCGACTCCCGGCACCACCGACCTCGAACTTCAAGGGTCGATCGGGCGGACCATCAACAAGACGCAGCTCGATGCGATCCTCGCCGACCTTCGCGCGGGGAATCTCTACGCGAACATCCACACGCCGCAGTTCACCGGCGGCGAGATCCGCGGGCAGCTCATCAAGCAATAGCCGCCCCCGTCCCCGGGCCCGCGCTCCGGCGCGGGCCCTTTTTTCGTTCGAGCGACGACCAGCTACCGCGCCTTCGGCTGGGCCAGCATGAGCCCATGGCCCGCGATCATGGCCACCACGATGATCCCGGCCTGCGCGAAGCTTCTGGAGGACAGCATGTAGAAGCAGAAGGCGAGGGCGAGGATGGACACGGGCAGCGCGAAAGGAACCTGGAACTGGGCCGGGCCCTTCGTCCGGCGAAAGACCCACAGCGAGACGCAGACCATCGCGTAGACGATGAGTCTCACGATCGCGGAAAGAACGGCGTTTCCTTCGAACGTTCCGAGGATGGCAAGGGCGCCGGCCACGATCGAAAAGGAAACGATGGAGACGTGCGGGGTCAGGAAGCGCGGATGAACCTTCGCGAATGCCGCCGGCAGTTCGCCTCGCTCCGCCATCGAAAAGAGGAGGCGGGGCGACTGGAGACCGTTTCCCGTGGCCCAGCCCCAGACGGAGATCATCGCCGCGAAGGATGCGAAGGTGACCCCCATCGGTCCCCAAAGCACGGAAAAAGCCGCCGCGATCGGAGCCTTCTCCTGCTGAAGGCTCGGAACGAGGCCGATCGTCACGTACTGGACCGAGACATAGACGCTGGCGATGATCCCGAGGGCCACGAGCAGCGCGAAAGCGGAGTCCTTGCGCGCGTCCTTCGCCTCGCCCGCGGACATCAAGGGAGCCTCGAAACCGCCGAACGCGAAGATGAGCAACAGCACCGCCTGCGTCCATTGGGGAGCGGCCACCGTCTGGGTTTCGAGAGCCGCGGCCGAGACCTGGGGCAGACCGAGCAGCACCAGGAGGGCGAGGGGCAGGAGCTTCGCGATGGTGAACACGTCTACGGCCCAGGAGGCCTGCTTGACGCCAATCAGGTTGATGACGGTTATAACCAGGAGAACGCCGACGATCACCACGGACCGCCCGGCTCCGGCCCCCGCGACGGGCAGGATCTGCGAAAGGTAGCTCGCGAACACGTTCAGGTTCGCCGCGGCGGAGAGCAGCCGGGTCCAGAGCGTAAGCCAGCCGGCCTGAAAGCCGACGTGTTTCCCAAAGGCCTCGCGCGCGTAGAGGTAGGCGCCCCCGCTCTCCTCGAAGCGGCTCGCCACCTCGGCGAAGCACAAGACGATGGTCAGGACGGCGAGGGCCGCGATCAGATGCGCGAGGGGGCTTTTCGCCCCGGTGAGCGCGGCAATCTGGGCGGGCATGCCGAAAATGGCGCTCCCGATGACTCCGTTGACGATGGCGAGCGTCAGGTCTGCGCGCGAAATGGCTCGGACGGGGCGGGGCGCGCTCATCCGGCCATGATAGCCAATGTGCCCGCGGCCGAAGACCGGATCTTCGTCCGGGCGTCTAAACTCCGGGAAGGGGCGGAGTTCAACGGAGAATCCAGACATGCGTCCACTTTTCATTCTCGGCCTCGCGAGCGTCCTGCTGGCGCCCCCTTCCACCCTCGCTCAGGATGAGCTGGCTTCGGTCGCCACTCTGCAGCTCGCCGATGGAACCTCTGTCGCTCTCGTCCAGTGGAAGCTGACCTACGAGTTCGTGAGCTGGAGGGCGAAGGAGCACGTCAGCACCGCGAAGCCGCAGGTCCGGGAAAACTCCCAGCTGGTTCTCGGAAAGAAGACCTACCCGGTGAAGGGCGACAGCCTCAGCCTCAAGCACCTCGAGGCGGACGACACCGTCCGCGTCCTCTCGATCAACCTCAAGAAGGTGGGCGAGCTCAAGGTCGAGAATCCTGCGCGCGAAGTCCTCGCTCCGGATCTCGAGAAGGACCGCATCTACCAGCCGCGAAGTCTCGACATTTCGGGAAAGACCCTGTCGGGGATCGAGCGCAGCTTCTGCATCGTGTCGTTCTCGGCCCTGGTCGAATGCGGCGGCACGAAGACCACCCGCGTGGTCAAGATCGACTTCAACTAGAGGATGGCCCCGCCCCCGGCCCGGGACGCCGTGCGCGAGGCGCCTTGCCCCGTCTGCCGGCATTCGATCACCATTGCCGACTTCGATGTCGACCGGGGCGAGATCTTTGCCTGTTCCGCCTGCGGAGTCGAGCTGGAGCTTCTCGGGTTCGACCCCTTGCGGCTGGCCGCCGCGGCGCCGGTGGAAGATGAAGATGCCTAGGCCGGTTCTGCGCGGAGCGAGGGTATGATCGCGGCTGATTTTCAGAAATCGCTTTCCACCGGAAACCCGCGCCCCTTCCGGCAGGCGGTCTCTTAAGGAGGCGTGATGTTTGGTCTCGGTGTTCAGGAACTCCTTCTCATTCTCGTCATACTCGTTTTCATTTTCGGCACGAGTCGGATCGCCGACTTGGGCAAAGGCATGGGCGAAGGCATTCGCAACTTCAAGAAGGCCATGAAGGACGACGCTCCTTCCGGGCCCGGTTCCAACGAGGAGAAGAAGTAATGAGACTGAATCACAAACTCGCAGTCCTGGCCGCCCTCGTCCTCGCCGGCGCGGCCTGCCACAAGGAAAAGCCGGTGGTCCCGCCCTTCGTCCCGAAGGCGACGCCGACCCCCGCCGTGGTGCCCGCGAATCCGACGCCAGCACCCACACCGCGCGACGTCCCCATCCCCGAGAAGGACCGGCGCACGATCCTGCTGGGAACGCCGATCGACGAACTGGACAAGATGGGCCTGCTCGGCGACGTCTATTTCGACTTCGACAAGGCCGACCTGCGCGAGAACGACCGGGGGACGCTCACCCGCAACGGTGAAACCCTCAAGGAACTCGACTTCCTGATCGTCACCATCGAAGGCCACGCCGACGAGCGAGGCACCATCGAGTACAACCTGGCGCTATCCGACCGGCGGGCCCGGCTCGCCTACGACTACCTGATCAGCATCGGGATCGCTCCCAACCGCATCAAGGCCGTGGCCTATGGGAAGGAGATTCCCGTGTGCAGCGAGTCCAACGAGGATTGCTGGCAGCGCAACCGGCGCGCCCACTTCGCCATCACCGGCAAGACGGCCGCGAGATAACCCCGGGCGCCTTGAGAGTTCAGAAGACAAGGAACAAGACGCAGTGAGTGGAGAACCAGCTCTCAAGGAACTGACCGGCCGTATCGGCAAGTACGACATCGTCAAGCCGCTCGGCAAGGGCGCCATGGGCATCGTGTACCTGGCCAAGGACTCGATGCTCGACCGCGAGGTGGCCCTCAAGGTGATGGTGTCGAACATCGCCGACGACCCCGACCTGAAGATGCGCTTCGAGCGCGAGGCGAAGGCGGTGGCCAAGCTGTCGCATCCGAACGTGGTCAACGTCTTCGACCTCGGCTACCACACCGACGGCTCGCCCTACATGGCGATGGAGCTGCTCCGCGGCGACGATCTCCAGAAGACCATGCGCCAGGGGGCGATGCCCCTCGACCGCAAGGTCTCGATCATCGTGCAGGTCCTGGTCGGCCTCGCCCACGCCCACCAGGCGGGCGTCGTCCATCGCGACATCAAGCCCGCCAACATCTTCATCGGCAACGACGGCTCCGTGAAGATCATGGACTTCGGTGTCGCCCGGCTCACCACCGCGTCGGTGACGGGCACGGGCGCCATCGTGGGCACCGCCGACTACATGTCGCCCGAACAGGTGAAGGGCGCCCGGGTGGATGGCCGCTCCGACCTCTTCAGCGTCGGCTGCATGTTCTACGAGATGCTCACGGGCAAGCGGCCCTTCCACGCCGAAAACCTCATGGCGATCTTCTTCAAGATCACCCATGACGAGCCGAACTGGAGCACCGTCCCCTCGGGGCCCGAGTACGACGCCCTCACCCCCATTCTGGCGAAGGCCCTCGCCAAGGATCTCAGCCAGCGCTATGAGAACGCCACCCAGTTCGCTCTGGCCCTGCGCGATTACCTCGCGACATACGGCACCTCGGCCTCCGCGGCAAACCGGGCGCTCGAGGATCTCGTCGATCTGAACGCCCCCACGGGCACGCCCGCCCCGCTCGAGGACCTCCTCGACGGTCCCGACAACGACGGCACTGTCGATCTCTCGAGGGGCGCCGCCGCCACGAGGGTGGGCGCCGCCGCCACGCTCGCGGGCACGAGGACGGGCGCCACCCCGACCCTTTCCGGCACCAAGGCCGGGGCCACCCGCGTCGGAGCCACCCGGGTCCAGACGCCGCCCTTGAAGACCGCGCCGCCGGCTCGGGTCGAGCCGAAGGTGGTCGCGGAACCGCCGAAGTCGAACACCGGCGTCATCGCCGCCGGCTTCGTGGGGTTGATCATTACTCTGGGCGGCGGCGTCTATTTCATCGCCACCAAGCTGGAGAGCAACAAGCAGCCCCCGGTCACCGAACCCAGCGCAACCCCGGCCGTGGCCCAGACACCCTCGGTGCCCGCGCCCACGCCGGTCGTGGTCGCCACCGCGGCGCCGCCGCCGACTTTCGCCGAGCCCGCGGGCGGCAAGGCCTCGAGCATCATCAAAGCGGCGAGCGACGCCTTTGGTCGCGGCGACTACGACAAGGCGATTCAGAAAGCGCAGGAAGCTCTCCGCGAAGATCCCAGCAGTTCCGCGGGGACGAAGATCCTGGAGCAGGCTCGGAACGGGAAGGATGCCCGCGGCCGCCTCGGCGCCGCCCGCACCGCTCTCGCGGCCAAGGACTTTGCCCGCGCCCGCTCCATCGCCCAGGAGGCGAGCGCCAAGGCTTCGTGGGACGCGGAAGTCACGGAAGTGCTGAACGACATCTCGAAGGCGGAGGCCGCGGAGCAGGCTCTCGCCGTCAACGCCGCCCAGGCCAAGGCCCTCCAGGAGAAGCAGGCGCGCGAGGCTGAAGTCAACACGCTGCTCTCCAAGGCCACGGCCGCGTTCGGTTCTGACAAATTCGATGAAGCCATCAGCCTCTATGACGAAGTGCTGAAGCTCGATCCTGGGAACGGCCCGGCGCAGAGCGGCAAGATCGGCGCCACGGCCGGGAAGAAAGCGGCTTCCGCCGCGGCCGCGCCCGCTCCTCCCTCGGCGCCCTCGGGGAGAACCTTCGCCGTTGGCCGCACCGACAAGAAAGCCGGTGGTCCTTCGGGGCTGGGCGCCGCCGGCTTTGGAGAAGCGGCCGGCGTCAAGTCCGCCACCCAGGCCGCCGATATGCCGGGCAGCATCAGCTTCGAGCTTCAGCCGAAGAGCCCCCGCCCCGGCGACAACTACAAGGTGATCGTGAAGTTCACGAACGAAGGCAGCGCGCCCATAGCGCTCAACGGTCTCACCGTCCGCATGAGCGTCAACGGCAAGGGTACGGGGGCAGCCCAGCCGCTCGCCGTCTCCAGCGTGGCTCCGGGCGACACCGCCATCATCTACTCCGCGAACGATGTCTGGAGCGACTCCATCACGGAGTGGGCCTATACCGCCACCGTGTCGGGCCCCAAGGGCGAAACCTACCGGAACACCGTCACCTGGAAGTAGGCGGCGCCGACCCCTCTGGCGAGGGCGGCTGGGTTGGCAGTAGGATCACGGCATGAACCGGTCCTTCCTCGTCCCTGCGTCCGCCCTGGCCCTGCTGTCCGCGGCGCCCGTACTCGCCAATGATCCGCCCCTCGTCGAACACCAGCCCGCCCAGTGCTCCGTGGTGTCCAAGCCCATCGAGCTTTGCGCTTCCGTGCTCGACGACGGCGACATCGCCAAGGTGCGGGCTTACTTCCGGAGGCCCGGTGACAAGGAGTATTTCGTGACCGAGATGGCCTTCGAGGGCGCCCGCTTCTGCACCACTCTCCCCGGCGTGAAGGCAGGCAAGCTCAAGTCGCTCGAGTACTACATCCAGGCCACGGACACGGAATACGAGAGCAAGCGAACGAGCACGTATCAGCTCCAGATCCAGACCGAAGAGGACTGCGCCTTCCCCGCCGTGCAGAAAGACCCCAAGAAGGCGGCGGCCATCACCGTCCTCGCAACTTCCGCGAAGCAGGGCGCCAAAGTGCCCGACTACCTCGAGCCCGCGGGCGTCACCTTCGTGCCCATGGGCGGGAAGAAGTAGCAGCCGGCTTTCGGAACGGCGGGCAGCCGCCCCCCTAGCTAGAGGCCCCCACCCTTCTTCGGCGCGAGGCTCAACATTCCGTGGATGGCCCCCAGGCCGAGCAGGATGAAGAGCCCGTGGTACGCCCCGGGCATGGCCGTCCACATGTCGGAATGGGATGCGGCGATCATCCCCACGAGCATCGGGGCGGACAGCCACAGGTTGATTCGTGAGAAGAGCAGGGCCTTCTTGGGCACATCGGCCGGGGCCGGGGGATTGGCGCCGAGAAGGCCGCCGAGGATCTGCTTCTGCGCGGGCCAGATCACGAACCAGACGTTGAACCACATGATGGACCCGAGAAGGCCGCCGATCAGCATCCAGGAACCACGGCTCGAGAAGCCGCCGTCCGCGTCCCACAAGCCCTGCCCGTGGAGATAAACGTAGCCGAACAGCAGCCAGCCGATGAGGAACGTCCACATGGCGCCCCAGCGGAACCACCACAGCGCGCGCAGGAGGAGGGCCGGATTCACCTTCGGCTTCAGTTCCTTGTCGAGAACCCCCTGGAAGGGCACGTTCACGAAGTTGAAGAAGTAGAGGTGACCGATCCAGATCAGTCCCGCGAACACGTGGAACCAGCGGAGGATGAGCTGAACGAAGGCGGAAATCTCGGGGCTGAGCATAGGGTCGGTTCTCCAGGAAAGGGTTCTTGATGGGATCATAGAAGGGAAACGCCCGCCCGAATAGACATCGTCGCGCGGCCCCGATCAGGAAACTCATGCCCCCTGCAAAGACTTCGGACCGCAAGGCCGACTTCAAGTCGCCGTCCGGTCTTCCCCGGCCCGCGTTCGCCTCGGCCCTTTCACACGATCTGACCGCACCCGGCGCCTTCCCCTTCACCCGCGGCCTGCACGCCGGCGGCTACCGGTCGCGCTTCTGGACCATGCGCCAGTACGCGGGCTTCGGCACCGCGCGCGAATCGAACGAGCGGTACCGGTACCTGCTCGCCCAGGGGACCATGGGGCTCTCGGTGGCCTTCGACCTGCCTACGCAGATCGGCTACGACTCCGACGACCCTCACGCCATGGGCGAGGTCGGGCGGGTGGGTGTGGCGATCGACTCCCTCGAGGACATGGAGACGCTGTTCGACGCCGTGCCCCTCGACAAGGTGTCGACCTCCATGACCATCAACTCGACCGCCTCGATCCTGCTCGCTCTCTACATCGCGGTGGCGCGGCGCCGGGGCATAGCCGAGGACGCGCTCTCCGGCACGGTCCAGAACGACATCCTGAAGGAATACGTGGCCCGGGGCACCTATATATACCCGCCACAGGCGTCGCTCCGGCTCGTGACCGACCTGTTCGCCTACTGCCACGAGCGCGTGCCGAAGTGGAACACCATCTCGATCTCCGGCTATCACATCCGCGAGGCTGGCTCGACCGCGCCCCAGGAGCTGGCCTTCACCTTCGCCCATGCGCTCGAGTACGTGCGCGCGGCCCGGGACAAGGGACTCGATCCCAACGTCTTCGGCGAGAGGCTCTCCTTCTTCTTCGCCTGTCATTCGGACTTCATCGAAGAGGTCGCGAAGTTCCGCGCGGCGCGCCGGCTGTGGGCGACGCTCATGAAGGAGCGGTTCGGGGTGACGAATCCGAAGGCTCAGCACCTGCGGTTCCACGTCCAGACAGGCGGCGTCACCCTCACCGCCCAGCAGCCCGAGAACAACGTGGTGCGGGTCACCGTCCAGGCTCTCGCCGCCGTGCTCGGCGGCTGCCAGAGCCTGCACACGAACTCCATGGATGAAGCGCTCGCCCTGCCCACCCAGGCCTCGGCGACTCTCGCCCTGCGCACCCAGCAGATCATCGCTCACGAAACGGGCGTCGCGGACATGGTCGATCCTCTCGGCGGGTCTTTCGCGGTGGAGTCCGCCACCGATGCGATCGAGGCCGAAGCCCTGCGGCTGCTCGACGGTATCGAGGCGAAAGGCGGGGCGCTCAGGGCCATCGAGCGCGGTGAGATCCAGCGTGAGATCGAGGAGTCCGCCTATCGCTTCCAGCGCAACCTGGAGACGAAGGACACGATCGTAGTGGGCGTCAACCAGTTCGTGGACGAGAACGAATCGCCTCGGACCGACCTGCTGCGCGTCGATCCCGACCTCGAACGCGCTCAGACCGAGCGGGTCCGGGCGGTTCGCGCGCGGCGTGATGCGACAGCCTGGGCGGAGGCCATGCGCGCCCTGGAGGGTGCGGCACGCGAAGGCGGAAACGTCATGCCTCCCATGATCAACGCCGTTCTCGCCTGGGCCACGGTGGGCGAGATCGCGAACTGCCTGCGAGGCGTGTTCGGCGAGCATCGCGACGCCTAGCGTGAATCCTCCACGAGTCTTGCGGCCGGGACCGGCGCTCGAGCGAGCCTTCTTCGCGATGCGGCCCGAGGAGGCGATCGCCGCCCTCTTCCTTCTCCCCACCACCTGGCTCACCGGCGTAGCCCACTATTTCGCCCCGGAGTCGGGGGTCATCGGGCCCAGATTCGCAGGTGGAGTGCTGCGCATCGGGGTCGCGATCCTGTGCGCCGCCATCCTGTTCCTCGCCTCGCGCCGGCGACCGAGCCCCGGCTCGCCGCTCTTCATGCTGAGGGAGATGCTCCCCTTCCTCCTGTGCATCCTCATCTACACGAACCTCCACGACACCATCGGCTTCGTGAATCCGAGCAACATCCACCCGACCCTCCTCGCCCTGGACGTCTGGATGTTCGGGGTCGAGCCGTGCCTGTGGGCGGAGCAGTTCTACTCTCGCGAACGCACCGAGGTCTTCCAGGTTCTCTACATGAGCTTCGCCCTCGTGGCTCCCGCGGTGCCGCTCGTGCTCCTCTTCCAGAAGCGGTTCGCGGATTTCCGGAGAGCGGCCCTGTCGATCATTCTGTGCTTCTACATGGGCTACGCTCTCTATTTGGTCTTTCCCGCCGCGCCGCCGCGGGTGGCGCTCGCGGCCGAGTTCCGGAAGAACCTCGGGGGGGATCCTCTGCGCGATATCTACCGCGGACCAAACTGGCCCTGGGAGGCCGATGCCGCGGCTGATCCCCCGAGAAACGCGGTCCCTCTGGCTTCCCTGGCCGCGGAGAAGACTCTCGCCCTGCTGCCCACCGACTCACGCGCGGCCTTCCCCTCTCTGCACGCGGCGGTCTCCCTGCTCGCCCTGGGCCTCGCCTGGCGCTTCGCCCGCGGCCTGTTCTTCGTTCTCCTGCCGGTGACCCTGGGGCTGTGGGTCTCCACCATCTACCTCCGGCATCACTTCGTGGTGGACCTGTTCGCGGGGTTCGCCCTCGCGCCCGCCGCCTACGTTCTCGCCCCCAGGCTGGATGCCTGGTGGACATCGAGGCGCCTTCGCACGCGCGCCTGAAAAAGCGAGGGCGGGCTCCTTCGAGCCCGCCCCACGCCCGCCCGGAATGGCCGGGTGTTCGTTGGCTACTTGCCGGCGGCGATCTCGGTGGTGAAGCTCTTGTCGCCCCAGGCGAGGGTCAGGGTGGCGCCGTTGCCCTTCGGGGTCAGCGTGATCGAAAAGGGGTCGACGGGCTTGGCGTTCTTTCCGGAAACGAGGACCACGCGCGTCACTTCATCCTTGCCGATGTTCTTGTCGTAGTCCTGCAGGATCGGCCAGGGCTCGTTGGCCATGGCCGCGGAGGCTCCGGGGAAGATCGACTTCAGGGGCACGCCGAGGTGCTTGTTGACGGCGAGAGAGTACGAGCCGTCCTTGCCCACCGGAACGTAGAGCGAGTACTTCCCGGCGGGAACCGCCTTGCCGCCGATCGTAATGGGGCCTTCGGCGGTAATGGTCGTGACCTGATCACGACCCGCGCGCCACACGCCGTCCGCGGGCAGCGTCTTCATCAGCTCGTCGAGGGTGCGCGTCCCGAGCTTCGCCTGGCCGTAGTCGATGCTCACGGCCTTGCCTCCCACCGTCGCCGTCGCCTTGCCGCGCGCCGGCGGCTGGGCCGTGGCGGCGGCCGCCACCATGAGGGTCAATGCCAGAACAGTCAGTTTCTTCATGCTTTCCAATTCTCCAATCGGTGTGTCCATGTATGAGCAGACGGGCGCACACCGCTCACGCCCGCTTCTGTTTCCATCTTCTCCGAAGGCCGCGGTCCGGGTCGAATGTCCCCCGGTTCAACGGCTTGAACCGTTGCCTCAGGCCGCGTCGAGAGCGGTCTTCACGAGGTCGTTGACGATTTTCGGATTCGCGCGGCCGCCCGTCTTCTTCATCACCTGGCCGACAAACCAGCCGATGGTGTTGGTGCGGCCCTTCTTGTAGGTCGCCACCTGTTCGGGCGAACTCGCGATGACTTCGCGGATGGCCGCCTCGATGGCGCCGGTGTCCGAAACCTGCGAGAGGCCCTCGCGCTCCACGATCGCCTTCGGTGACTCGCCCGAGGTCCACATGCGCGAAAAGACGTCCTTGGCGGTCTTGCCGTTGATGGCTCCCGTATCGATGAGCCGGATGAGTTCGGCGAGGGCCGAGGGCTTGATGGGCAGGCTGCTGTACGACACATCCCCCTCCGAGGACTCGCGTCCCTTCATTTCGCGCATGACCTCGGTCATCACCCAGTTCGATGCGGCCTTGCCGTTCCCTGAGCCCTTCGCGACCTCTTCGAAGAAATCGGCGACCTCACGGGTGAGGGTGAGAACGGCGGCGTCGTAGTGGGGGATGCCGTATTCGGCCACGAACCGGGCCCGCTTGGCCGAGGGAAGCTCGGGGAGCGCGGCGAGCGTGTCCCCGCGCCAGGCCGCGTCGATGACCAGCGGCGGAAGATCGGGCTCCGGGAAGTAGCGGTAGTCGTGCGCATCCTCCTTGGAGCGCATGGATGCCGTCTCATCCTTGTCCGCGCGATAGAGGCGCGTCTCCTGCACGACCTTGTGCCCGGCCTCGACGAGGGCCACCTGCCGCTCGTATTCGTATTCGATGGCTCGTGCGACGTTCCGGAAGGAGTTGAGGTTCTTGATCTCGGCGCGGGTGCCGAAAGCCTCGGCCCCCCGCACCCGTACGGACACGTTCGCGTCGCAGCGAAGGGAGCCTTTCTCCATGTTGCAGTCCGAGACGTCGGCGTACACGAGGATGGCCTTGAGCGCCGTCAGGTAGGCGTGCGCCTCCTGGGCGGAGCGGATGTCCGGCTTGCTCACGATCTCGATCAGAGGGGCGCCGCTTCGGTTCAGATCGACGCCGCTCATGTCCTTCGACCAGGGATACCCTTCGTGAAGCAGTTTGCCCGCGTCTTCCTCCATGTGGATCCGTTCGAGGCGGACGGTTTTCGCCGTCCCGTCCGCTTCCAGGGCCTCGACCCTGCCGTCGGTGGCATAGGGCCGGTCATACTGCGAGATCTGGTAGCCCTTGGGGAGGTCCGGGTAGAAGTAGTTCTTTCGCGAGAAGATCGAGGTCTCGTGGACCGTGCAGCCGGTGGCGAGTGCGGCGCGCAGGGCCAGGGTGACCGCTTCGCGGCTGATCACGGGAAGCGCTCCCGGCAGGCCCAGGCAGACCGGGCAGACGTTGGTGTTCGGAGCATCGCCGAAGTTGTTCGGACAGGAGCAGAAGAGCTTCGTCCGCGTCTTCATCTGGCAGTGGACTTCGAGCCCGATGACCATTTCGTATTTGTTTCGGAGCGTTTCGTGCAGCATCGGTGATCTTTTAGTGTATCAACGGGGGTGGCCCGATCCGGTTTCCCGCGGGCAAGATCGAGGTTCCTCTGAGACGTTTCCTGCGCATCATCAGGAAGGGCGCACTGGCCCTTCTCGCCGCTCTTCTCCTTCTCGGGGCGTGGGTCCTTCTGGGACTCCCTTCGAGGTCGGACGTGAAGAATCTCGCGCGGGACATGCCCGACGAGACGAGCGTCATGCGCCAGCGCGACGCCGAGGCTCGCGAGGCCGGGCGCAAGCCGCGCCGCCTTCAGAAGACGGTGCCGCTCCGGCACATCTCGAAGAACCTGATCCATGCGGTCCTCTCCGCCGAGGACCCGAATTTCTTCGGACACGAGGGCATCGACTGGGACGCCATAAAGGAGTCGATCGAGACGAACATCGAGAAGGGCCGGTATGCGCGGGGCGGCAGCACCATCACCCAGCAGCTCGCGAAGAACGTCTACTTCACCACCTACAAGAGCCTCATCCGCAAGGCCCGCGAGGCGATCGTGGCCACCTGGATGGAGCGCGATCTCCCGAAGAAGAGGATCATCGAGATCTACCTCAATGTCATCGAGTGGGGCGACGGAGTCTACGGGTGCGAGGCCGCGGCGCGGCGCTACTACGGCGTGAGCTGCGCGTCGCTCGACGTGGACCAGGCGGCGGGACTCGCGGCCATGATCCCGTCGCCGCGCCGGATCAATCCGCGCACGAACCCCGGCCTTCATGCCCGGGCGACCCGAAGGGTGCTGAGGCAGATGCGCTGGGCGGGCTACCTGAGGCGCGACATCCGCGATATGGGCAACGAGCCCGAACGGGTGGTCGCCGATGAAAGCGGACCCGAGCCGCACGAGCAGGACGATCCGCCGGCCCCCCCGGCCTCTCCGACGCCGAGCCCCACCCCGACCCCCACGCCGGAAGGGTAAACATGATCGAATTTCGCGCGTGAGCGAGCCCCTCGAGGATGCCGATGTCGAAACCGCGTCCGCGGGATACGCGGGCCGCTTCGATTCACCGGTGGGCGAGTGGATGCTCTCGACCCAGACCGCGATCACGCTCGATCTGCTGAGAGACCTCCCGTCGGCCACCGTGCTGGACGTGGGCGGCGGCCATGGCCAGAGCGCGCGCCCTCTCACCAGCCGGGGCTACGAGGTGAGTGTCCTCGCGAGCTCGCCCGCCGCGGTCGCGGAAGCCCTGCGGCCCTCGTTGGACTCGGGCCGCGTGCGCCTCGTGGTCGGCGACCTGCGGAATCCTCCCGTGGACCCCGGTTCGGTGGACGTGGTCATGAGCTACCGCCTCCTCGCCCACGCCCGCGACCTGCCGGGCCTCGTCGCGGGATTCTGCCGCGCGGCGCGAGTTGCGGTGCTCGTCGACTACGCGACCACGCGGAGCTTCAACGCCGTCGCGGAACCCCTCTTCGCGGCCAAGAAACGCGTGGAAACGAACACCCGTCCATTCCTCGTGATGCGCGACCCGGATGTCACCGCGCTCTTCTCGAAGCACGGGTTCCGCTTGCGCGAACGTCGCCCCCAGTTCTTCTGGCCCATGGCTCTCCACCGGGCTCTGGGGTCGCCGGGGCTGTCGCGCGCTCTCGAGTCGGCCACGAGGGCTACCGGCCTGCAGGCGCGGTTCGGGTCACCGGTGATTGCGAGATTCGACCGTGACTGAGCCCTGGGCCTTGCGGCTTTTCCGGAAATCGCCGCTCAAGCGCGACAAGGTCGCGGCCCTGCTCTCCGTGCTCGGCCCCGTTGACGGGAAGCGTTGCCTCGACCTTGGATCCGACAACGGCGTGGTCAGCCTGCTGCTGCGAAGACAGGGGGGGTCCTGGGCTTCGGGCGATCTCACGCCGGAGACCGTGGATGCGATCCGCGGACTGGTGGGCGAAGATGTTCACCTCGTGACCGGCGACAAGCTGCCTTTCCCCGATCGCGAGTTCGACACCGTGGTGGTGGCGGACATGATCGAGCACGTCGAGCGGGAGACGGCATTCGCGGGCGAACTCGCCCGTGTGCTGAAGCCGTCCGGAAGGCTCGTGGTGAATACACCGCACGCCCGCAACACCCTGTTGCGGCGCCTCCGTCTTCGGTTGGGCCAGACCGACGAGAAGCACGGCCACCTGCGGCCCGGCTACACTCGCGAGTCTCTCGGAACCCTGCTTCGTCCCTGGTTCGAGATCAGAGAGTCGAAGACCTACACCAAGGCCTTCTCCGAAACCGTGGACACGGTCATGCAATTCGGGCTCGAGCGCCTGGGGAAGAAAGGGTCGAAGAAGGGGGTGGTGGTCACGGGGGGCGACCTGAACAAGCACGCCAGGATCTTCGCCCTCTACTCGGCGATCTTCCCCATCGTCTGGGCCTTTTCCCGGCTCGACGCTCTCCTTCCCTGGAACGACGGGTATCGTCTCCTGCTCGTCGCGGCAAAGAAGGACTCATGAACACATCGGGCGGTCTCACCATCACCATCGCGACGGAAGGCGATGTGGCGCAGATCCTCACCTTCATCAAGGCGCTCGCCGAATACGAGCGACTCGCCGATTCGGTGGTGGCGACCGAGGAGGGGCTTCGCGCGACGCTGTTCGGGCCACGCCCCTACGCGGAATGCGTGATCGCCCGCTGGAACGGCGAGCCCGCCGGCTTCGCCCTGTTCTTCCACAACTACTCCACCTTTCTCGGCCGTCCCGGCCTCTATCTCGAGGACCTCTTCGTGAAGCCGGAGCTTCGCGGAAAAGGGGTGGGCCGCTCGCTCCTGTCCTACCTCGCGAACATCGCGCTCGAGCGCAATTGCGGGCGGCTCGAGTGGTCGGTACTCGACTGGAACGCGTCCGCGATCGGCTTCTACCGCTCTTTAGGGGCCGAGCCGCTCGAGGAGTGGACCATCTTCCGCCTCAAGGGCGAGGCGCTGTCACGCCTGGCCGGGCACTGATTCGCTGTCCCTTGGGGCCTAACGACCCGACTTTCGCTCGGCCTTGTCCTCGTACATTCGCTTGTCGGCGAGGCGGATGAGCTCGGGCTTGGTTCTCGCTTCCTCGGGATAGGTGGCGATGCCGATGGAGGCGCCGATCCTCGCGTTGATGCCTTCCTCCTGGAGGAAGGTGTGTCCCTCGATGAGCTCGCGGAACTTCTCGCCGAGCTGCTTCGCCGCCTCGCCGTCGGTCTGGGGCAGGATGATGACGAACTCATCCCCGCCATACCGGGCCGGGTAGTCCGTCTCGCGGACCGCGGTGCGGAGCAGGAAGCCCACTTCCCGCAAGGCGTGGGAGCCGCGCAGGTGGCCATGAACATCGTTGATGGGCTTGAAGTGGTCGAGGTCGATGAAAGCGATCGAGACCTGGCTCTTGTACCGGTCGGAGAACTTGAGTTCGCGCTCCAGCATCTGATGGAAGAAACGATGGTTGAAGAGCGGGGTCACCTCGTCGGTGATCGAAAGGTCGCGCATCCGCTGCATGAGGTGCACGTTGTCGAAGGCGAGGGCAAGGTGCGAGATGAGCGGCTGAAGCCGCACCATCGTCTCCTCTTCGAAGGCCTCGGCCCGCCTCGAGCCGAGCGCGACCACGCCCAGCGACTTGCCGCGTGCCACCAGGGGGAGCACAACGTAGGACCGGATGCCGTCCTCGAGGAGCTTCATGTCCTCGATGAAGCGATGCGAATGGAGGATGTCCTTCTGCAGGACCGGCCGGCCCTCCAGGATGGCGTGACCGAGGCCGCTGCCCACGAGGGGAATCACCCCGCCCATCCCCCAGGTCTCCTCGGTGGGGTGAGTGACGAGCTCAACGTAGTCGCCGCCCTCATTCACGAAGCCGCAGGCCAGCCGGTCGAACTCGAACAGGCCTCGCATCTCGACGGCGAATGGCTCCACCACCGCGGCCAGGTCGCCGCCTGACGTCAACGCGGTGGTGAGTCGATTCAGCCTCTCCAGCCGATGGGCGGCGGTGCGCATCTCACCGTAGCGGCGGCTGGCGTCGAGGCCGGAGCCCACGAGCCGCCCCATGGCGGACAGGAACGGCTGCGGCGGACGGGTGACGTCCGCGACGGAGAAGGCGAGGACGCCAAAGGTCTCTTCGAGACCCACGAGCGGAGTGGCGGCGAGCCATCCCTCGCCATGCGCCTCCGCGACGGCCTGGCCTGTCTCGAGACACAGGCGCGCGAGTGTGAAGTGAGCGAGGCGCGTGGCCTCATCGAGTGTGCCGTACTCGGCGACCGCGGTGAGGCCGGCGGCGCTTTGAAGCATGCCGACGCCTTGCGAGGCGCGGGACGACTCGACCAGGGTGGTGAGGCAGCGGGTGAGGTTGTCCGCCTCGTCGCGGTCCGCGGACAGACTCTGAGCGACCGAACCCAGCACCTCGAAAAACGAGGGGGCGGTCGGAAAAGGATCTAGGGGCGCCATTTTGCGGGGTGAACCGGGATCTTAAGCTCCCGCGCCCCGGGAATCGACCTCCTCCCCGCGACCACCCTCGCTCAGGCGGCCCCGGATGGCGTCCTGCCGGTCCATCGCCATCTCCGTTTCCTCCGCCTGCCGGATCCGCTCGCTCAGCTCCCCTTCAAGGGGCCGCGCCATGGGCAGTTCTTCGCGCGCCGACACCGAGGGAGCGAGGGGCTTTGAAAGAACACGGCCGATCTCGTCCACCACGGTCTCCGCGGTCGCGCGGGCGGTCGTGTACTTCGCCGTGAGTATGGAGAGGATCCGCGGGTCGGCGTGGTGGATGACGCGCGAGCGGTAGACGGGTTCGCCATTCGGAGCCCCGGGCACGTGGCCGGAGTGAACCACGGCGATGTCCTCGTCCCTTATTCCGGCCCAGGGAAAGGCGCGGCGCCCTGCTTCCATCAGCTCCGAGACAAGGGCGTCGAGGGGCGCCTTCCCGTCGTCATAGATCGTCCCCATCATCGACCGGCCGAGCCACGGAACGAGGAACAGAAAGCGGCCGCGATCCCTGGCGCCGATCGCGACCGAAGGCGTCAGATCGCGGGCGAGGACCACGTTGACCCCGCGGATCAGCGGGGGCGAAGAGCACGTCTGCGCGAAGACGCGCGATACCTCTTCGATCTGGGCTCCCGCGGCGTTGACGACGAAGCGGGCTCGAAAGGTGAGGCCACGCCCGGAGACGAGGTCGGTGGCGCGAACCTCGAAGCCATCGGTCGAGGAAGATCCGTCCGCCCGCCCGGGGCGCACGCCGGTGTCCAGCCGGCACCGGTTGAGGATCGCCGCCCCGGCTCCCGACGCCGCGTGCAGCAAACCCATCACGAGCCGCTCCGTGTGAGTGATCTGAGCGTCCTCCCACACGAAAGCAGGCGCCCCCGAAAGGGCCGCGCCGCCCAGGGAGGCGGCGTGAGCCTGATCGAGCAGCCGGGTGGTTCCGATGGCGCGGTCGCCGCGCAGCCCCTCATTCCGATCGTAGGACAGAATGTCGTTCACGAGGCCGCCGAAGAAGAACTTCAGTTCGTCCAGGGGAGCGGGTGCGCTGATGGCGAACTTCAGGGGCCGGACGATCTTAGGGGCCACGCGCAACAGCGCGCGCCGTTCGCGCACCGACTCCCGAAACCCCGCGACGTCGAGCCTCTGCAGATGGCGGAGGCCGCCGTGAGCCGTCTTCAAGGACGACCAGCTCGTGGCCTGTCCAAAGTCCCCGACCTCGACGAGGGCGACGCTGAGCCCGCGCGACGACCCTTCACGAGCCACCCAGGCGCCGGCGATCCCGCCGCCGATCACCAGGACGTCGTGCTCGCGGCCTTCGAGGGCCAAAGGGTCGCGCTTCATCGGAGGACGAGCTTAGTCGTTTGACCCGTGGAGCGAGTGAGGCATAGCGTCGCGCGCATGAACGGAATCATCGACTTGCGGTCGGATACGGTCACCCGGCCGACGGACGCCATGCGCAAGGCCATGGCCGAGGCGGAGGTGGGGGACGACGTCTTCGGCGAGGACCCCACCGCGGCGCGCCTCCAGGAGCGGGTGGCGGCGATGCTCGGCTTCGAAGCCGCGCTTTTCATGCCGTCGGGTGTGATGGCGAACGAGGTGGCGATCCGTCTGTGGACGCGGCCGGGCGACGAGGTGCTGTGCGACGCTCATTCCCACGTCGTCGACTATGAACTCTCCGGCATGGCCGCGCTCTCCGGCGTGATCCCCCGGACGGTGACGACGGAGCGCGGCCACGTGACGGCGAGGGACGTCGCCGCCTCGAAGCGGCCGCGAACGTATTTCCGCTCCGAGATCACCCTGCTCGTTCTCGAGAACACGCACAATCTCGCGGGTGGGACGGTGACCACGGCTGCGGACATGCAGGCGAGCATCAACGCCGCCCGGGAGCGGGGCCTCAAGGTCCACGTCGACGGGGCGCGGCTGTGGAACGCCGCGGTCGCGCTGGGCTGCGGGCCGGCCGAACTGGTGGCGGGCGCCGACTCGGCGATGGTGACACTATCGAAGGGACTGTGCGCTCCCGTGGGATCGATCCTCTGCGCGGATCGCGACTCGATCGAGCGGGCGCGGCGTATCCGCAAGCAGTTCGGCGGCGGCATGCGTCAGATCGGGCACCTGGCGGCGGCCGGCCTCGTCGCGGTTGACACCATGGTGTCGCGGCTTGCCGAAGATCACGAAAAGGCGCGCCGTCTGGCCGAGATCGCGAGCGGAGCCGCGGCCGTTCGGGTGACCCCGCCTGAAACCAACATCCTCTTCGTCCATCTCGAGACGCCAAAGGCCCAGACGATCGCAGACCGGCTGCTGGCGGGGAACATCCATGCGTCGGTCATGGGAGATTCGGCCCTCCGGTTCGTCACCCACAAGGACGTCTCCCTGGCCGAATGCGAGGCCGCTGGCGCCGCTTTCGCCGAGGCCTCTAAAGCCATTTGATGCAAGGACCTGGGCACCCAGGGAACTTTGACGAAACTGTGACAGACGACCCTGTCGAAAGTCTCTAGACTGAATGCCCATGTTGGATAGCACTCACAGCAATTATTCAGGCTTCGAAGCCTCCTCCCCAGCCGGCGCTCTCGAAACCACGGCGAAGCCGGACCCCGAAGTCTCTCTTCGCCTGCTCATCGCGCCTTTCGCGAAACCACAGGATGCCCGCGCCTGGACGCAGTTCGCCACCACGCTGGCGTTGTTCGTCCTTGGATGGACGGCCACCGCGGTGGCGGTCGTGCAGGGATGGGGCGTGCTCGCGACACTCCTGTTCGCCCTGCCTACCGCGGGATTCACCGTACGCCTCTTCATCTTCCAGCACGACTGCGGACACGGGTCGTTCTTCAGCTCCGAGCGGGCAAACCACGCGGTGGGCGCCTTCATCGGCGTGCTGACCATGGTGCCCTACAGCTACTGGAAGAAGACTCACGCCATTCACCATGCGACCTCGGGAAATCTCGACCGACGCGGCTTCGGCGACATCGACACCATGACCGTCGACGAATACAGGACTCTGCCGCTGTGGCGGCGACTTTCCTATCGCATCTACCGCAACCCCGCGGTGCTCGTGGGTCTGGGTCCCTTCTATCAGTTCGTGCTGAAGCACCGCTTCCCGTTCGATCTGCCCTTCACCTACCGCAAGGAATGGAACAGCGTCTTCCTGAACAACCTCGCGCTGCTGGGCCTCTTCGGCGGGCTCACCGCGCTGCTGGGACTGAAGACGCTGCTGCTCGTCCATCTTCCCATCGTGCTCATCTCCGGCATGGCCGGGGTGTGGCTCTTCTACGTGCAGCACCAGTTCGAGGACGCCTACTGGGAGCGCGACAACGCCTGGTCGGTCGAGAAGGCGGCGTTTCTCGGCAGCTCCTATTTCCAGCTCCCCCGTATCCTCCAGTGGTTCAGCGGCAACATCGGCTTCCACCACATCCATCACCTGGCTCTCAAGGTTCCGAACTACCGGCTGCAGGAGTGCTTCGAATCGAGCCCGCGCCTTCAGCGGGCTCCCACGCTCACCATGCGCAGCAGCCTCGGCTGCGCGAAGCTCGCCCTGTGGGACGAGCGGGCGAAGCGGCTGGTGCCCTTTTCGGCCGCCCGCGGGTAACGCCTGCGGCGAACCTCACGCCTGCCAGTCGCGCGCGTCGTTTCAGGGCACCGCTTCGACCTGGGTCACGAACTTGAACGTACCGCCGCGCCGCTTCTCGAAGACGATGTTTATGTTGATGCTGGCGCCGGAGGCCAGAGGACCTGGCAGGGCGTAGACGAGCGTCGAATTCAGACCGCCTCCGATGCTCTGCAAGCCCTCGAGTTCGAGGTTCAAGGCCTCGACTGTCGTCGGCCCCACCGCGGTCACGGGAACGACCCGGGCGCTCCCGGTGATCGGCCGCAGGTCGGCCACATTCGGATTGGCATACGCCGGTCCGTTCAGAGTGGTGAGCGTGACGAAGCGCCACCTGAGGCTGGTGATGGGCTGCGGCGTGTTGTTCGTGACCTTGAAGCGGAACTCCAGGTGGTGAGGAGTGAAGCTCGCGTCGACCTCGCGATTCGGGGGCAGGGAGCCGGCCACCGCAGGGTCGATGACGGAGAACGCAAGCGCCTTGGAGCGCCCGGAGGTCGATCGGCGAGGACCGGGCAGTCCGAGTTGAGACACGCGACCCGTATAGGTGCGCGCATCCGCGGAAATGAAGACGAAATCGGACTCGTTGTCGCCCGTGTCGACAGCGACGGAGTTCACATTCCGGCGCACGAAGGCATACTCGCCATCCACGTCTACTCCGGTCCCCGGCGTCAGGCCGGCGCCCTCGCGATAGAGCGGCGCCGGCGATCCCGGCTCCACGCCGGCGAAGCCAACCGAGTCGATCCGGGCGGGGGCGGTGAGGGCCGTCCCGTTGAACAGAGCGATGCCCGCTCCATCGGGGATGTCGTCGATCAGGAATCCGGAGTCGCCCGAGCCCACGATCCCCGCGCCCGCCGGATACGCGGCCAGATCGCCGGAGCTGAAGCCGGCCACACCGCCGATGCAATCGCAGAAATAGCGATTGGCGAAGAGGAAGAAGCCACTCGGAGGAATCGCGGCGCCGGCGGGAATCACACCGATCGCCGTTCCGTTGTCCATGGCGAGCGTCAGACCTTCGCCGCCCACTAGGATGGATGCGGAAGTTCGGTTGTGGATTTCGACGAATTCATTCCGCGTCCCGTCGGCCCCGGAAGGAGCGCCCCGGAACCGCAACTGCGAGATCACCAGGTCTCCCGGCGCGATGGCCGAGCCGATGACCACGGTGTACATCCGGGCGCCCGCGCAGGTGAACGGAGACCCGCTGTCGGTGGCGGTGATCTCGAAGGTGAACTTGCCCGTCGAGGTCGGGGAGCCGGCCAGGCCTCCAGGGCCGGGACTATTGAGAGTCAGCCCTGGCGGCAGGGAACCCGAGGTCAGGGCATAGGTGTAAGGACCCGCGCCGCCGAGCGCCGCCAGCGATCCTGAGTACGGCATTCCCGTCGTGCCGTGCGGAAGAGCGCCGAGAGTGATGGTGGGGCAAGTGCCGGTTCCCCGGATGGTGAAGGTGAAGGGGTTTTCATCGCTGTCGTCGGTCGCGAAGCTCACGACGGCCGTGCGGGGGCCCCGAGCGCTCGGGTGAAACTCGATCCCGAAGGCGGACCCGTTGGCCGGGGTCACGGGCGAATAGGGGTCGAGACCGACGATGAAGTCTCCGGCAGCCGGGCCGCTCACACTGATGGTCCCGAGGTTCAGGTCCGCGGAGCCCCAGTTGTAAGCGATGAAGTTGCGGCCCGCCACGCCTCCGTCGGTGTTGACGCCGCCGAAGTCCGTGTCGTCCACCAGGCTCGGCGTCCCATCACCGTTCGCGATCTCGATGTTGTTTCCGAAGACCGCGATCTCGGGGGCCGCCGCGATGCTCGCCAAAGACTCCACCAGGCCGCTGGCCCCGTTTGAATAGCCTCCCACATTGCGGCCGCGCGCGCGCAGGAGGCCGCTTGCGGGAAGGCTGAGACCGGTGAGCTGAAAATCAGGCGTCGCGCCCACTCGGACGCCGTCGCCGAGCGGGACCCAGCTCAGACCGCCGTTGGTGCTCTGCTCGAACGTGACCTGCGCGATCTCGGGCGCGCCGCCGCTCCGGACCCAGCTGACCTCGTTCGGGCTGGGGGCGCTCAGGATCTGGGGCGCCGGGTCGTTGAGGAGCCGGGCGAAGTAGTTCCTCGCGGTAGAAGCGAAAGCGCCGTTCGGTCGAAGGGCGGTGAACATGCCCCCGATGAGGATCTTCCCGTCCGCCTGCAGAGCCACGGTTCGGACATTGAAGGCGCTCGGATCGAACGCCGGGTCGAGGCTGCCATCGGCGTTGAAGCGAGCGATCCCTTCCCGCGCGATGGGCACCGGCGATCCGTTCGGCTGAAGGTTGCTGAAGGCCCCGCCCACCAGGAATCTCCCATCGGCCTGCAGGGCCATGGTGTAAGGGACGTTGTCCGGCGTCGGATCGAAGGCGGAGTCGAGCGTGCCGTCGGCGTTCACCCGGGCCAGGAATTGGCGCGGAGTGGCGGTGGGAGCGCCGTTGGGCTTGAGGGAAGTGAAGATGCCGCCGACGAGGATCCGGCCGTCCGGCTGCAGCGCCAGCGTGTAGACGTTGCTGCTCGGCTTGGGATCAAACGCCGCATCCAGAGTTCCACTGCTGTTCAGCCGCGCCATATTGTCGCGCGGGGTTGCGCTCGGCGCCCCGTTCGGCTGCAGCGACGTGAACCCGCCCCCGATGAGGATCTTTCCATCGGGCTGAACGGCCACCGTCCAGATGACGCTGTTCACGTTGTTCGGCTTGGGGTCGAAGCCCGTATCGAGGGTGCCGTCGGCATTCACCCGGGCGATGCGCAGACGTTGCGTCGCGCTCGGGGCTCCGTTCGGCTGAAGGGAGCCGAACTGGCCTCCGAGGACGATCTTTCCGTCTGTCTGGAGCGCGAGGCACAGGACGGCCCCGCTCGCGTTCGGGTTGAAGGCGGTGTCGATCGTCCCGTCGCTGTTCAGTCGCGCCACCCGATTGCGCGGGGTCGCGCTGGGAGCGCCGTTCGGCTGAAGGGTAGTGAAGTAGCCCCCGATCACGATCTTCCCGTCCGGCTGCAGGACCAGGGTGTAGATGGCGCTGTTGGCGTTTGGATTGAAGCCGGTATCGAGGGAGCCATCGGCGTTCAGGCGGGCGATGTTGTTTCGCGGCTGGCCCAGAACCGAGGTGAAGCTGCCCGCGATGAGGATCTTCCGGTCGGGCTGGACGGCCGTGGAAAGGACGTAGTCGCCCGCCACGTTGGCGACGAGCTCGTCCAGGTCGCCCGGAAGAGCGGGAGACCGATTGACCACGACGCTGTAGACGGTGCTGAACACGGGGTTCTGAGCGGTCACCCGCACATCCACGGGGTTCGCGCCGACGTTGAGCGCCAGGGGGGCCGTGGGGCTGCCCGAATTGACGCTCGTCCAGGCGCCGCCGTTGATGCGGACCTGGATGACGGCGTTGGGCTCGGCCTTCGTGGGCGTGACGGTGAGCGAGGAGTCGCTGAAGGCGGCGAAGCAGGAGTAGGTGGTGGTGCCACTCGAGAAAGAAGGAGACAGGCTGCAAAGACTGGTGGTCAGACTGGAGAGCGCGGAGTTGTTGGGGTCGAGACCCATGCCCTGGATGGCGAAATCGAAGGGGTTCTCGTCGGCGTCGTTGTCCTGGATGGTGAGGGTGGCCTTCCGCAGGCCGAGGCCGCTTGGATCGAACATGACCTGGAATGTCGTGCTGCCGCCCGGGCCGATCGGCGACACGGGCGGAGCGATGACCGTGAAGTCCGCCGCGTCCGGCCCCCCCACGACCACCTTGGGGGCGCCGGTGAGCACCAGGGTCGCGGCGCCGGTGTTGGTGATGGTGTAGGTGCGGGCGTTCAGTCCGCCCGCCACGGGGAGGCCGCCGAAATCCGTATCGTCAGCGAGGCTCGGTGTGAAGTCGCCATCGGCGATTCCCGTGGCGTTGCCCGTCACCGCGATTTCCGGAGAGGGCCCGAAGCTCGCCAGGGCCTGCACCAGACCCGAGGAGCCGTCTTGATAGCCGCCGGCGACGCGAGCACGCGCGCGCAATTGGCCGCTTGAGGGAAGGGAGAGGCCCGTGAGCTGCCAGTTCGGCGTCGTGCCGACGCGCGCGCCGGCTCCCAGGAGAGTCCAGGTCGCGCCGCTGTCGAGGCTCTGCTCGAAGGTGACGCCCGCCGCTTCGGGCGAAGCGCCTCCGCGAATCCAGCTGACTTGCGTCGCATCGGGAGAGCTCAGAACCTGGGTGGCGGCGTCGTTGTTCAAGCGGGCGAAGCGGCTGCGCGACTTGGCGCTGGCCGCGCCGTTCGGTTGGAGAGACGAGAAGTATCCGCCAAGGAGGATCCTGCCATCGCCTTGCAGGGCCACGCTGGCCACCGTGGCGCTGGCGTTCGGATCGAAGCCGTTGTCGAGCGTGCCGTCGGCGTTGAGCCGCGCGACGAAGTTGCGCATGGTGGGCGGGAACACACCGTTGGGCACGAGGAACGTGAAGTCGCCGCCCAGGACGATCTTTCCATCCGCCTGCACGGCCATGGTGTAGACATTGCCGTTCGCGGAAGGATCGAAACCCGCATCGAGCGCGCCCGCGGCGGTGACGCGCGCGATGCGGCTTCTCGCGGTCGGACTGGCCGCCCCGTTGGGTTGAAGCGAATTGAACTGGCCGCCCAGCAGGACGCTCCCGTCCGCCTGAACGGCGAGGCTGAACACGATGTTGTCCGCGTTCGGGTCGAATCCCCCGTCGAGCGTGCCGTCCGCGTTTACGCGGGCGACGTGGTTGCGCGCGGTAGGACTGGAGGCACCGTTGGGCTGCAGGGTGGTGAACCAGCCGCCGAGGAGAATCCGGCCGTCCGGCTGCAGGGCCACGCTGAACACCGGGAAGTTCGCGTTAGGGTCAAAGGCCGGATCGAGCGTCCCGTCGGCGTTCACCCGCGCAATGAAATTGCGAAGAGTCGGGCTCGCGGCTCCGTTCGGCTGGAGGAAATTGAAGTTTCCGCCCAGGAGGATGGCGCCGTCCGGCTGAGGAGTAATGCTCGTGACGGTGCTGTTGGCGTTGGGATCGAAACCGGGATCCAGGGACCCATCGGCGTTCAAACGGGCAATCTTGTTGCGTGTGGTGGGACTCGCCGCTCCGTTCGGTTGAAGGCTCGTGAAATCCCCCCCGACCAGGATCTTGCCGTCCGCTTGAAGGGCGACGCTGTAGACCGGAACATCCGGATTCGGGTCGAAAGCGGC
>JAIBCN010000005.1 GCA_019694155.1 Vicinamibacteria bacterium
ACGGCGTCTGGTTCGAGGAGGCCCTGCTGAAGACGCTCTCCGACCACGCGATTCCCGTCCTCGTCCTCCGCTCCGCGCTGCGAAAGCGCGCCCGCGCTCTCGGCGCGCCGGACTACGCGCGCTCGCCTCTCGCGCTCTCCCTGACCGATCTCCACCCTTCGGCCCTCGGCCACCAGGCGATCGCGGAAGAGCTCGCCCCCTGGCTCGCCTCCCGCCTGACCGAGCGCGGCCCGTCCTAGAACACGAAACCAACGGAACCGAGCCAGCCCCTGCGATCGCCTCGGTCCAGGGCGTCGTTGGTGATCTGGTTCTTCTCGTAGTTCACCTTCAGCACCCACTGCCGCGACGGCCGGTACGCGAAGCCGGCCGTGATCCCGATCTCCCGATTTCGCTCGAATCGCGCGTTGATCGCGTTCGGCCCATCGATGCGAGCCCAGTCGTACTGGGCGACGAGGGTGAATCGCGGGTCGTCGAAGCCTCTCGCGAGGTTTCGCAGTACACCACCCCGGATATCCCAACTCGCTCGAACGTAGTAGCCCGCAAGCTGGGTCTTGGGTGCAATAGTCGTATTCGCCGTGAAGTGGTCGTACTCGCCGGTGAGGCGAATCGGGCCGAACTCGGCGCGCAGATCGGCCGCCCATCCATTCAACCGCTGCCGGTTCGCATCGTCGTACTTCCCCGTGTACGCGGAAATGCCCGTCTCGAAGGAGGTGCTTCGCTTGATGGCGAACCGGCCCACCGCGGCCTTGTTGCCGTTGTTGTCGACGCCGAAAGGCTGGCGGGCCTCGCGCATCCCCACGGACGTGAGGTGGCTGTCGAGCCCCGCGATGAGCGCCGCTTCGTACTCGAAGAGCCACGACGTACCCGCGAGTCTGCGGCCGGTGAACTGGATTCCGTTATCGGTCCAGTCCGAGGGGGCGATGGCGTAAGAGACGAGCGGCTTGCGCACCACATCGCGGAGCGGCGCAAAGTGGTCCACGTTCACGTTGCCGAAGGGGACGAGCAGCACGCCCGTGCGAACGGAGAAGATCTGAGCGAAGGAGTAGCTCGCGTATGCCTGCTCCAGGACGACCTCTCCCCCTCGCGGCCCGCCCACCGCGGCCGCCCGTTCGAACTCTATTTCCGCGAAAAAGCTGAGGCGCGGGTGTGGCCGGCCCGACAACACGATCTCAAAGGCTTCGGCGTCGAGGATCGAATCCTGCCCGGTGTAGCTGACTCCCTGGAGCGTCCCGTAGACGGTGATGCTCGGCCGCTTTCCCTCTCCTTCGGAGATCTGATCGAGGGCATCGCCCGTCCGCTTCAACTCCTCCGACAGACGGGTGAACTCGGATTCGAGCTTCACCTGCCGCGCCTCGAGCGCCAGGAGTCGCGCGCTCAACCCGTCATCCGCCTTCACGGCTTCGGCGCGAAGGCGCTGAATCTCGTCCCGAAGGGCCGCCATCTCGGCGCGAAGGCGGTCCAGCTCGGTCTGGAGAGCCGCCACCCGGGCATCAGGGGTAGCGGACGTCTCGGGAGGCCGCGCGTCCCGGCCCTTCGGCTGGGCCCTTGCCGTCAATGCCGCGAATAGAAGCGCGCACGAGAGGATGACGATCGGCTTCGAACGTTTCACAAGACCACCTCGACTTGTACCCCCTGAGTCACCATGGCGCCGCTCGCATCCTGGAACACGATCGAGTAGGTCCGGAGCGGCGTCGCGGCTTCGATCAGGATTCGCACCCGGATCAGGCCGGAGTTCACGAACTCCTGGCGCAGAATCCGGATCCCGGTGGCGGGCAATCGGCCCTGCAGGACCACCGCCTTGAGGTCCGGCCGAAGACCCTCGCCTTTGATGTCGATGTCCGCGCTCGAATCCGGGCGCACCTGGTGGCGGCCCGCCAGCACGCGGGGCGCGACGGGCGAGGCTCCGGAAGGCGGCGCCTGAACGGGGGTCGCGATCACCGTGGGCTCAACCAAAGGCGTTGTACGCGGCGTCGGAGAAGGCGTCGCGGGCGAAGCCGAGAGCGAAGGAGCGGGAGTCGCAATCGGTGCTGGAGTGGGCATCGGCTCCTCGCGAGATGGACTTGCGACGCTCCCCTCGGAGGGCTCACGGGGGCCACGTCTGGTTCGCGGCGCCACTGCCGTCGGCTCCGCCGCCGGCGGTGAGGTGGGCGAAAGAGAGGGGCCGGGGGTTGCCGTGATCGCCTCGGGACTCGGGCTCGCCGCCGCGGGTTCAACCGGGCCGGGAGCAACCGGTCCGCGATTGACCGCCCACATCGTTCCCAGGACGACGATCAGGCCGGTTCCGGTACCCCACATCCACCGCGCCATCGAGCGACGCGGCTCAGGGGCTGCGGCTTTCGGCGGCGGGGACGGACGCGAGGCTGACGGAGTCTGCGGCAGCGCTCTCGTCTCCTGTATCGCGGCCGGGGGCGGCCCACCCGCCGCGTCGCGGGCGGCCGCGAGAAGGGCGCCGAAGCCGTCCGGCCGCAGCGCCGGCTCCTTGTGCAGGCACGCCATCACGGCCTCGGCCAGCCGCTTCGGAAGCTCCGGACGGGCCGCGCGGATGTCCGGAGGGTTCAAGGTGAGAACGTTGGTAAGGGCGGCCGCGACCGTCTTCGCCGCGAACGGGTTCGCGCCGGTGAACATCTCGTACAGGAGGACCGCGCAGGCGTAGAGATCGGATCGCGGCGAATACGCGGCGTCGTTGAGGATCTCGGGCGCCATGTACTCGGGCGTTCCCATCACCGAGCCCGTGGCCGTGAGCTTCCCCGCCGCCGCGCGCGCGATTCCAAAATCCATCAACTTGGCGTGCCCGTTCGGAAGAACCTGCACGTTCGACGGCTTCACGTCGCGATGCAGCACGCCGCTTTCGTGAGCGTACGAAAGGGCATGGCACACGTCGTCGAGGACGACGAGCTGCTCGGTGAGGGAGTGGGGCTCCTTGATCCAGGCGTCGAGGCCCTGCCCCTTCAGGTACTCCATCACCAGGAACGGCTCGTCCCCGGAGAAGTCGAAATCGAGAAGGGAAACGATGGCCGGATGCGCGAGACCCCCGATGACCTTCGCTTCGTGAAGAAACCGGTCGCGAGCACCGGGATCGGCCCCCTTGATGACCTTGATGGCGACCCGCCGCCCTATGTAGGGGTCCTCCCCGAGATAGACCTCGCCCATTCCCCCGCGGCCCAGCAGGTCGACGACCGTGTACTTGCCGATCTTGGCGGGAGTCAAGAACCGCCCCAGGGAGACGGGACGGCTGTCCGGCCGGGATGAATGCCGCTCACGGACGGATCTTGGCAAAGGGGGGGCCGGGCGCGCCTGATCCATTTGCATTTGACCCTGATTCAGAACGGCCACAGAATGCGGGGCCTACTACGGGGCGTGGTAGTAGCCGACGGCACCTTTCCCTCACACAGGAGACCGCAATGAACCTCGTCCGAACCGCAGGAATGGCGACCCTCGCGCTGCTTCTCACCGCCCCACCCGTGAGCGCGCAGAAGAAAACCGCGAAGCCCGCCGCCACACCCACACCCTCCGCCCTGTCCACGGTGAACGCCGACAGCTTCAAGGCCATGGAGTTCCGCAACATCGGCCCCGCCAACATGGGCGGCCGGGTGGACGACTTCGCGGTCGTCGAATCCAATCCCCTGACCTTCTATGTGGGCATGGCCTCCGCGGGAATCCTCAAGACCACGAACGGCGGAACGACCTTCGAGACCATCTTCACCGACCAGGACTACTCTTCCATCGGGGACCTGGCGATCGCGCCCTCCGATCCTTCGATTCTCTACGTAGGCACGGGCGAGCCCAACAACCGGCAGTCGACCTCGTGGGGCGGCGGGGTCTACAAGAGCACGGACGCCGGCCGCACGTTCCAGTACATGGGCCTCAAGGAGACCCAGTACATCGGTCGGATCGTGGTCCATCCCGCCAATCCCGACATCGCCTACGTCGCCGCGCTCGGGCGTCTCTACGGCCCCAACAAGGAACGGGGCGTCTACAAGACCACGGACGGCGGAAAGACCTGGGCGAACGTGAAGTTCCTCGACGACGACACCGGCTTCATCGATGTGGCCATGGACCCGGAGAGTCCCAACACGCTGTACGCCGGCTCCTACCAGCGGCGGCGCACGCCCTTCGGCTACAGCGGCGGCGGGCCCGGAGGAGGCCTGTTCAAGACCACGGACGGCGGCGCCACCTGGACCAAGCTCACGAAGGGCCTGCCCAGCACGGGCGACATGGGACGCATCGGCGTCACCGTCTACAAGCGCGACCCGCGCATCGTGATGGCCCTCATCGAGCACCGCACCGAATTCGGCGTGTACCGCTCGGAAGACAGGGGCGAGACCTGGACGAAGCTCTCCAACAGCAACCCGCGGCCTTCGTACTACAGCCAGATCCATATCGATCCGAACAACGACCAGCGCATCTGGGTCCTCGGCGCCAACATGTACAACTCGGAGGACGGCGGCAAGACCTGGCGTCAGAACCTCGTGCAGCGCATCCACGGCGACTATCACGCCCTGTGGATCGACCCCGCCGATTCCAACCACGTGCTCGCGGGTTCCGACGGCGGCATCCACCAGAGCTTCGACAAGGGCCGGACGTGGGACCACCTGAACACCGTGCCCCTCGGCCAGTTCTATGAAGTGAGCGCCGATAACCAGAAGCCCTACAACGTGTGCGGCGGCCTTCAGGACAACGGCACCTGGATCGGCCCCTCGCGGACGATGGTGAGGGAGGGCATCCAGATGAACGACTGGAAGACGATCGGAGGCGGCGACGGCTTCTACTGCGTGATCGATCCGGTGGATCCCTCGACCGTCTACGTCGAGAGCCAGGACGGAAGCGTTCAACGCGTGAACCTGAAGACCATGGAGCGGACCTCGATCCGGCCGGCGCCCGCCGACCCCAAGGAGAAGTACCGGTTCAACTGGAACTCCCCGATCGTGGTCTCGAAGTTCGACCACAACACCGTCTTTTATGGCGGCAACAAGTTCTTCATGTCGAAGGATCGGGGCGACTCCTGGAGCGAACTCTCGGGCGATCTCACGAACAACGAGAAGCGCGACGAGAAGCCGATCTTCGGCAAGACCGCGAAGGAGTTCATGTCGCGCAACGATGGCGTCGTGCACTGGAACACCGCCACCACCATCGCCCAGTCGCCGGTGAAGGCCGAGGTGCTCTGGTTCGGCGCCGACGACGGCAATCTCCATGTCACCCAGGACATGGGAAAGACCTGGACGCGGCTCACCGACAAGGCTCCGGGCGTCCCCAAAGGCACCTACGTCAGCCGCATCGAGCCGAGCCACACCGCCCCCGGCGCCGCCTACGTGGCCTTCGACGGCCATCGCGGCGATGACTTCAAACCCTACGTTCTCTTCACCCCCGACTTCGGCGCCACCTGGAAGAACGTAACCGGCAACCTCCCCATGGACGGCACGGTGAGCGTGGTGCGCGAGCATCCAAAGAACCCCGATGTTCTCTTCGCGGGCACCGAGATGTTCCTCTGGGCCTCGTTCAACCGCGGCGGCTCCTGGGTCAGGATCAAGAGCGGTCTCCCCACCGTGCCCGTGGACGACATCCTGATCCATCCCACCGAGAACGACCTGATCCTCGCCACACATGGCCGCAGCCTCTGGATCCTGGACAACATCTCCGCGCTCGCCGGCATGAGCGAAGCGGTGGCCGCCAAGCCGATCCACCTCTTCGAGAACGAGGCGGGCACTCAGTGGCGCTCGGCGGGGGTGGGAGCGAGCAACGGGCACAAGATCTTCAACGGCCCGAACCCGCCGGACGGCGCCGCCATCCAGTACTGGCTGAAAGACGCCCCGGGCGAGAAGGACTCGGTCACGATCACCATCAGCGACGCCGCGGGGAACAAGGTTCGCGACATCGCCGGCACGAAGAGCGCGGGCGTCAACCGGGTGATGTGGGATCTGCGGCACACGCCGCCCCCGGTTCCTGAAGGCGGCGGCGGCTTTGGCGGGGGCGGCGGTGGGTTCGGCGGCGGCGGCCCGCGCGGCCCTCTGGTGCCCCCCGGCGCTTACAGCGTGAAGGTGACCGCGGGAGCGCTCACCTCCGACGCCCAGCCGATCACCGTCGAGGAGGATCCGCGAATCCAGATCTCCGACGCCGACCGGAAGGCCTGGTACGAAATGCAGATGGCGGCCACGAGGCTCGCCCCGCAGCTCCAGCAGGGCATGCGCACCGTCAACACCCTGGGCACCCAGCTCCGCGAGATCAAGACGCAGATCGCCCGGAACCCGAGGGTCACGGACGCCGTGAAGGCGGCCCTCCAGACCCTCCTCGACAAGGTTGAGGAACTGGGCGGCCGCGAGCCGGAGAACGAGCCTCCTGGATTCGCGGGTGCGCCCCTCGCCGATGCGCCGGAGACCATCCAGCAGAGGATCGGCTTCGGTTTCGGGGGCTTCGGCGGCGGCATGACCGCGGCGCCCACCGCGGCCCAAAAGGCCCAGTTCGAGCGCGCGCAGAAGGAGCTGGCCGCGTTCGGCGAGACGCTGCGCACGATCACCCAGACCGACGTTCCCGCACTGAACAGGCTCCTCTTCGACGCGGGCATCGGGAGGATCAACCTGCAGGCCGGCGGTCCGGGAGGCGGCGCCCGCCGCCCGCCCGAGGAGCGCGAAGAAGACCGCTGACGGTTTTTGCCGCTCCGTCGCTTCCGCGCGGGATCCCGCGCGGAGGTGACGGAGACGGCGTTAGCATCCAGCCCCAATGGCACCGGGGCTCGACGACGTCATCCTGAATCTCGACGCTTCGGCGCGGTCGGGGCTGTCCTTCATCCTGGCCCTGATGATGTTCAGCGTCGGGCTCGGGCTCCGCGTCGATGACTTCCGGCGGGTCCTTCGCCGCCCGGGAATCATCCTGTTCGGCACGGCGCTTCAGGTGATCGCGCTCCCCGCGCTGACCTTCCTTCTCACCTTCGCGATCGCGCCCACCGCGAGCATCGCTCTGGGCATGATGGTGGTCGCGGCCTGCCCGGGGGGCAACGCCTCGAATGTCCTCACCCAGGCCGCGCGAGGCGATACGGCTCTCTCCGTTTCGCTCACCGCTCTCTCGAGCGCGCTCGCCGTCCTCACCACACCTTTCAACATCGTCTTCTGGGCCGGTCTGCATCCGCGGACCGCGTCGCTCCTCAGCACCATCGGCCTCGATCGCGGCGCCTTCCTCTCCGAGACTGCGCTGACTCTCGGCCTGCCGCTCGCGAGCGGCCTCTTCCTCGCCGAGAGCGCGTCCCGGGTGGCCACACGCATCCGCAAACCCCTACACACGTTCTCCCTCCTCGCGCTCGGCGGCTTCATCGTGGGAGCTCTGGTGACGAACGGGAGCCCTCTCGCGGCGGCCGGCTGGTTCATCTTCCCCGTGCTCGTGATCCAGGATGCGATGGCGCTGGCCCTGGGCTACGGCTCGGCGCGTCTCGCCGGACTGGACGGCGCTGCCCAGCGCGCCTTCACGTTCGAGACCGGCATCCGGAACTCCGGCCTGGGCCTCGTGATCCTCCTCGGGCACTTCAAGGGCCTGGGGGGAGCGGCCCTCATCACCGCGGGCTGGGGCGTCTGGCACCTCATCTCGGGCGGCGCGCTCGCGGCGTGGTGGTCGCAAAAGGACCCGGCCCTTCCCGTTGCATCAGCCCTTCCCCTGGAGGCGGAACCAACCTCATGACCTTTGACCTCAAGATCGTCGGCGGCAGCGTCGTGGACGGGTCGGGATCCCCCGCCTTCGCGGCGAATGTCGGAATGAAGGACGGCCGGATCGCGGAGATCGGCCGCTGCGACGGAGCCGCGAAAAGGACGATCGACGCGGAGGGCGCCATCGTCACGCCGGGCTTCGTCGATCTTCACACTCACTACGACGGCCAGGCCACCTGGGATCAGGACATGCTGCCTTCGGCCCAGCACGGGGTGACCACGGCCATCATGGGCAATTGCGGTGTGGGTTTCGCACCCGTTCACGATGCCGATCACGAGCGACTGATCGGCCTCATGGAGGGTGTGGAGGACATTCCCGGTGCAGCCCTGGCCGAGGGGCTGCGCTGGGGCTGGAGGAGCTTCCCCGAGTACCTCGATGTTCTCGAATCCATGCCGCGGACGCTGGACATCGCGGCCCAGCTTCCTCACGACGCCCTCCGGCTGCATGTCATGGGAGATCGCGGGGCGGCCCAGGAACCGGCCCGGCACGAGGACATCGCCGCCATGCGCGACCTGTGCCGCGAAGCCCTCGAAGCGGGCGCCATCGGCTTCTCGACCGGACGCACCGACAATCACCGCACGGTCGAAGGCAACTGGACGCCGTCCTCCGAGTCCACGGCGGGTGAACTGCAGGGCATCGCCTCCGCCTTCGATGGCCTCGGGCACGGCGTCATCCAGGCGGTGTCCGACTTCGACATGCTGCGCGATCTCACTCGATTCGAGCCCGAATTCGATCTCCTCGAGTCGATGGCGGCGGCGGCGCGCGGCCGGCCCATGTCCATCTCCCTGCTCGAGCGCGATCAGGCGCCCAACCAATGGCGATCGATCCTCCGGCGGGTCGGTGAAGCGGCCGCCCGGGGCCTCCCCATGCGGGTGCAGGTGGCCGCCCGGCCGATCGGCCTGCTGCTCGGCCTCGACGCCACGTTCCACCCGTTCATGGGCTTCCCGACGTACAAGTCGCTCGCTCACCTGCCGCTCGCGGAGCGCGCCCGGAGGCTCGCGGAGCCGGAGACAAAGAAGAGGCTGCTCAGCGAGAAGTCCGAGCGCGTGGCAGGCGACGGCTCGCCCATTCCGCCCCTCGCCGACCTGCTCCTGGCCCAGCTGGGCGTCCTCAGCCGCCGCCTCTTCCCACTGCGCAGCGTCCCCGACTACGAACCCGTCCCGGAAGCGTCTCTGTTCGCGGCGGCCGCGGATCGCGGCGTCACGCCGCTCGAGGCGATCCTCGATGCCCTGCTTCTCGACGAGGGACGCGCGCTCCTCTACTTCCCCCTCTTCAACTACCAGGGAGGGGATCTCGAACACCTGCGCGAGATGATCGAGCACCCGCTCGCCCTCGCGGGCCTTGGAGATGGCGGAGCGCATGTCGGGACCACCTGTGATGCGAGCTTCCCCACCACGATGATCGCTCACTGGACTCGAGACCGCACGCGCGGTCAGAGACTCTCTCTCGAGCGCGTGGTCGCCATGCTGAGCGCGCGGAACGCCGACTTCGTGGGCCTCTCGGATCGCGGCCGGATCCGCGTAGGCCTGAAGGCGGATCTGAACGTCATCGACCTCGGCAAGCTCGGCCTCGACTCGCCCCGGCTCGTTCGTGACCTGCCCGCCGGAGGAAAGCGCTTCCTCCAGGACGCGCACGGCTATCGCGCCACGGTGGTCGCGGGAGAAGTGACGCTCGATCACGACCGGCTGACCGGCGCGCGACCCGGGCGGCTGATTCGCGCGGGCCGCTGACTATTTCACGAGGGCCGGCAGTTCGCGGATGCTCGCCAGTCTGAAGAAGCGGTCGGGGGCGTCGGGAATCTCATCGGACTGCTCGAGGGCCCACGTCACCTTGTAGGGAACGTACGCCGCGTTCGCTCCGACTTCCAGCACGGGAAGGACGTCGGACTTGAGCGAATTCCCCACCATGAGGAATTCGGCCGGGTCGGTGCCCTGCCGCCTCAGGATGTCCTCGTAGGTCGCGGGATCCTTCTCGGAGACGATCTCCACCCCGGTGAAGTACTCCGCGAGCCCCGACTTGGTGAGCTTCCTCTGCTGATCCACGAGATCGCCCTTGGTAATGAGCATGAGGCGGTGGGACTGGGCGAGGGTCGGCAGGGTCTCCGCGACCCCATCGAGCAGCTCGACCGGATGCGCCAGCATCTCGCGCCCGGTGTCGATCAGCGTCTGGATCTCCTGCGCGCTGATCCGGCCTTTCGTCAGTTCGATCGCGGTCTCGATGGCCGACAGGGTGAAGCCCTTGACGCCGTACCCGTAGTGCTCGATGTTGCGTCGCTCGGTGGCGAGCAGAGTGCGATCCACGGCCTCGGCGTCGTGATACTGCGAGAGGAGCGCACGGTATCGCTCCTGCACGCGGGCGAAGATCGTCTCGTTGTGCCAGAGGGTGTCGTCGGCGTCGAGCCCGATCACGCGGCAGTTCATCCGGGGATCCTAGCGCGGTGGAAGCATCCACGTTTCGGAACCTTTGCCCCTTTCGAAGCGTCAAACCCCGCAAGGAGAGCCCATGCCCCGATTCCTGCAGGACGTCCGCCACGCCATTCGGGGTTTGCGCCGCAAGCGCTTCGTCTCCAGCCTCGCAATCCTGGCCTTTACCCTCGGCATTGGCATCACCATCGCGGTCTTCAGCATCTTCAACGGCGTGATCCTCACCCCGCTGCCCTATCCGGAAGCGGACCGCATCGTCTCCGTCTACGACACCCAGCCCGCATGCAGCACCTGCCCCGCCTCCTTCCCGAAGTATCACGATTGGAAGAGCCGCAACGAGGTCTTCTCGGCCATGGGCGGGTCGAGCCCCCGCTACCTGGTTCTGAGCGGCGACGGCGCCCCCGAGAGAGTCACCGCCCTCACGACCACGGCGTCACTCGTCGATGTCTTCGGTGTGAAACCGAGGCTCGGCCGCTGGTACACGGAGGCGGAAGACCAGCCGGGCGGGCCCAGGGTGGTGGTGCTCGCGCACCCCTTCTGGAATGGGCGTCTGGCCGCCGACCCCGGCATCGTGGGCAGGACTCTTCGCTTCGACGGAGAACCCTACGAGGTCATCGGCGTGATGCCCGAGGGGTTTGCCCATCGCCAGGGCCAGGTCTTCATTCCCCTCCAGAAGGCTCTCGACCCCGCGACCCGCGGCAGCCACTTCCTCGCCACGTACGCGAGACTGAAGCCGGGCGTCACCCCCGCTCAGGCCGCGTCAGCGATGCGGACGCTCGGGGTCAGCCTCGCCAGGGAGTTCGGTCACAACCACGGCATCGACGTCCGCTCGTACTACGAAGTGATCGTGGGCAATGTCCGCACGCCGCTCAAGGTGCTCCTTGGCGCCGTCTTCCTCGTCCTTCTGATCGCCTGCTCCAACGTGGCGAATCTCCTGCTCGCGGCGGGCCTCGCGCGCCGGCGCGAACTGGCTATCCGGCTCGCGCTTGGAGCCGGCCGGAAGGAACTCGCGAGGCTCCTGCTGGCGGAGAGCCTGGTTCTCGCGGGTATCGGCGGCGCCTTGGGGCTCGGCCTCGCCCAGTGGGCGATTCAGGTCTTCGTGGCTCTCGCCGGAAGTCAGCTCCCGCGCGCGAGCGCCATCCACCTCGATGCTCGCGTCGTGCTCTTCGCCGCAATCACCTCCGCCGCGGTGGGCGTCTTCTGCGGTTTGTGGCCGATCACGAGAATGCGCCTTGGCGAACTCGCCTCCGCGGTCCGCGAAGCCGATACCCGGACATCGAGCGGCGGCAGTTCCACCTTCGGCAGCGGTCTCGTGGTCGCGGAAATCGCGGTCGCCTTCGCCCTGCTGGTGGGCGCCGGCCTGCTGGTCAAGAACCTCGCTCTGCTGCAGGGACGGGAAACCGGCGTGCGGACGACGGGAGTAATCGCCTTCGATGTCGCCCCTTCCGGCCCGCGCTATGAATCGGACGAGCAGATCGTCGCTTTCTACCGCGACCTGCATCAGCGGCTCACGCGGATCCCCGGTGTCGATAGCGTCGGCCTCACCTCCCACCTGCCCATGTACTCCTACGGGATGAACGGCGAGATGAACATCGAGGGTACGCCTTCGTGGGGTCCCAATGACGCGCCCCTCGTCGAGTACCGATTCATCGTGGGCGACTACCTGAAGAGCCTGGACATCAAGACGCTCAAGGGGCGGAGCCTGGATGAGAGAGACCGTCAGGGCACGAGAACGGTCCTCGTCAACCAGGCGATGGCGGACAAGTTCTGGCCCGGACAGGATCCGCTGGGGAAGCGTTTCGGCCAGGGCAACGACGTCTCGAAATGGTACGAGGTCGTCGGCGTGATCGGGAACATCCGGTCGTTCGGCCTCGCTGCCGCGACCCCGCTCGAGTTCTACCAGACCATCGAACAGTCCCCCTATCGCTCCATGACCGTGGTGTTGAGGTCGGCCTCCGGGGAGCCGGAGAAGCTGATCCCGGCCGCCCGGCAGATCGTGTCCTCGCTCGACCCCCTGATACCCATCACCGCCGTGCAGACCATGGATTCCGTCGTCGCGTCGTCCGTGGGCCAGCCGCGGCTCCTGACCGCGCTCTCGAGCCTGTTCGGACTGGTGGCAGGGCTTCTGGCCATGGTGGGCATCTATGGCGTCATGGCATACAACGTCCGGCGGCAACGCCAGGAGTTCGGCATCCGCCTCGCCCTGGGAGCGCGGGAGGCGGACGTTCGTAGGATCGTCATGGTCCGCGGGTTCCGGCTCGCCGCCGTTGGCGTGTCCCTGGGACTCGCCGGCGCGTTCGCCGTGACCCGACTGCTCGAGTCCATGCTGAACGACGTCCGGCCCACTGACCCTACGGTCTTCGGTCTGATCACCTTCGCCGTCCTGGTCGTGACTTCGCTGGCTTCGGTTCTGCCCGCCCGGCAGGCGAGCCGCGTGGACCCCATCGTGGTGCTCAGGGAACTGTAGGAGGACCAGGCAAGAGGCGATCGGGCAATACTGGACTTTTTGGTACAGATTCCCGTAGAATGCCCGGGAATCGCCGATGACCGAGCCCCTCCCGCCTTCCCCTTCCGAATCCAGCCGGCTCCTCGCCGACCTGACGAGCGCCGAGTACGCGGCCGGATTCGTGACCGACATCGCCTCGGACGCCATTCCTGCGGGTCTCTCCGAGGACGTGGTGAAGCTGATCTCGGCGAAAAAGGGCGAACCCGAGTGGCTGCTGGACTTTCGCCTAAGAGCCTTCCGCAACTGGCAGGCCATGCCCGTCCCGGAGTGGGCCCGGGTTCACTACCCGCCCATCGACTTTCAGTCCATCGTGTACTACTCCGCCCCGAAGCAGAAGCTCGACGGTCCGAAGAGCCTGGCGGAGGTGGACCCGAAGCTCCTTGAAACCTATGAAAAACTGGGAGTTCCGCTCCACGAGCGCGCTGCCCTGGCCGGCGTCGCCGTGGACGCGGTGTTCGACTCGGTTTCGGTGGCCACCACTTTCAAAGACAAGCTCCACGAAGTCGGGGTCATCTTCTGTTCCTTCTCCGAGGCGGTCCGCGAGCACCCGGAACTGGTGAAGAAGTACCTGGGCACGGTCGTCCCCTATTCCGACAACTTCTACGCTGCCTTGAATTCCGCGGTCTTCTCCGACGGGTCATTCTGCTACATCCCGAAGGGCGTGAAGTGCCCGATGGAGCTCTCGACCTACTTCCGAATCAACGCGAAGAACACGGGCCAGTTCGAGCGAACCCTCATCATCGCGGACGATGACGCCGCGGTCAGCTACCTCGAGGGTTGCACGGCTCCCATGAGGGACGAAAACCAGCTTCACGCGGCCGTGGTGGAACTCGTCGCCCACGAGAACGCGAGGATCAAGTACTCGACCGTCCAGAACTGGTACCCGGGCGACAAGGACGGAAAGGGCGGGATCTACAACTTCGTGACCAAGCGCGGAGCCTGCCGCGGCCACAACTCGAAGATCTCGTGGACCCAGGTCGAGACCGGTTCCGCCATCACCTGGAAGTATCCGAGCTGCATTCTGCAGGGAGACAACTCGGTGGGCGAGTTCTATTCGGTGGCGCTCGCGAACAACCGCCAGCAGGCGGATACCGGAACGAAGATGATCCACATCGGGAAGAACACCCGCTCGACCATCGTCTCCAAGGGGATCTCCGCCGGGCACGGGCAGAACACCTATCGGGGGCTGGTGAAGATCGGCAAGAACGCGGAGGGCGCCCGCAACTACTCGCAGTGCGATTCGCTTCTGCTCGGCCCCCACTGTGGCGCCCATACCTTCCCGTACATCGACGTGCAGGACCCGACGGCCCAGATGGAGCACGAAGCCACGACGTCGAAGATCAGCGACGACCAGATTTTCTACTTCCAGAGCCGGGGCCTGTCGACCGAAGACGCGGTGTCGATGATCGTCAACGGCTTTTGCAAGGAAGTCATCAAGGAACTTCCGATGGAGTTCGCGGTCGAAGCGCAGAAGCTCCTCGGTCTCAGTCTCGAGGGCTCTGTTGGCTAACCCCATGCTTCGTATCACCGACCTCCACGCCAAAGCAGGCGACAAGCCCATCCTCAAGGGCCTCTCGCTCTCCGTGAACGGGGGCGAGGTCCACGCGATCATGGGGCCGAACGGATCCGGGAAGAGCACCCTCGCCCACGTTCTCGCAGGGCGGCCCGGCTACACGGTGACCGGAGGCGAGGTTCTCTACAAGAGTTCCCCCCTCTTCGACATGGCTCCCGAAGTCCGCGCCCGTGAAGGCGTCTTCCTCGCCTACCAGTACCCGGTGGAACTCCCCGGCGTATCGAACCTCTACTTTCTGCGTTCGGCGCTGAACGCCATCCGCCGGCACCGGGGCGAGTCCGAAATGGACGCCATGGACTTCCTCGCCATCGCGAAGGAGAAGGCCAGGTTCGTCGAACTGGACGAGACTCTGGTCAAGCGGAACGTCAACGAGGGATTTTCGGGCGGCGAGAAGAAGCGCAACGAGATCTTCCAGATGGCGGTGCTCGAGCCGTCGCTCGCCATCCTCGACGAAACCGACTCCGGCCTCGACATCGACGCGCTGCGCATCGTCGCCAAGGGCGTCAACCGCCTGCGTTCCGAGGACCGCGCGATGATCGTGGTGACCCACTATCAGCGCCTGCTCGAGTACATCGTTCCCGACTTCGTCCATGTGCTCATCGACGGGAAGATCGCTCTGTCCGGAGGCAAGGACCTGGCTCTCGAACTCGAGTCGAAAGGCTACGAGTGGCTCGAGAAGGAGCCGGTGCAGGCACGCGGATGACCGCTTCCGTTCCCCCCTTCTCGGAGATCGCCGTCGCGGCGAAAGCATGGCCGGGCCCCGCCTGGCTGACCGGAGCGCGGCAGGCCGCACTCGATCGCTTCGCTCTCGCCGGCCTTCCCACCACACGGCTCGAAGCGTGGCGGACCACGCCCTTGCCGGACTTCGGAACGGCGCTGGGCCCCGGCGCGCCTTCAGCAGGCGGCCAGGGCGCGGCCGTGGTGGCGCCCTTTCGTTCCCATGGCGCGGTCACGCTCGTCTTCGTCGACGGCTTCCATTCGGCGGAGCTCTCGTCGCCGGAGTCCGAGTGGCCGAAGGGAGTCCGCCTGTCGCCTCTTTCTCGCCTCCTCGCAACGGCGCCGGAAGAAGCCCTGGCCTGGCTCACCGTCGACGCGGCGTTCTCGGGCGCATTGCACGACCTCAACACCGCCGCCTTCCGGGACGGCGCCACGATCGTGGTCGAAGACGGGGTGCAGGTTCCCGTGGAGTTGCGGGTCATCCTGGCCGCGACCCACGGCGACCGCCCGGTCGCGGAGCACGTTCGTCACCACGTTCAGGTGGGCCGGGGGTCGAGCCTGCGCCTGACCGTGGCGGTCCTGGGGGCCCCCGATGCCCTCGGCTTCATCAACAACCGGACAACGGTGGCGATGGCCGAGAGTTCCAGGCTCGATCTGGTGCGCGTGCACGAGTCGCCGGCGGGCGTGCCCCACTTCGATGCTCTCGCCGCCACTCTTGGGGCCAAGGCGGAGTTCACAGATACCGTCCTTCAGACCGGTCCTTCCTGGACCCGATCGGAAATCGAGATCGCGCTGGTCGGCGAGCGCGCAAGCGCCGATCTGGGCGGCGTCTTCGTCGCCCGGGGCAACCAGATGAGCGATATCCATACTCTTCTCTCTCACCAGGCGCCGGGCGTCATCAGCCGCCAGAACTACCGCGGCCTCGCCGCCGACGACGCCCGCGGCGTCTTCCATGGCCAGATCCGCGTCGAGGCGCTCGCCCGGGGCGCCGACGCCGTGCAGAACAACCGGAACATGCTCCTCTCGAAGCGCGCTCAGGTGCATTCGACCCCCGCCCTCGAGATCCAGACTGACGATGTGAAGTGCAAGCACGGCAGCGCGACCGGCCAGATCGACCAGGCGCAGCTGTTCTACCTCCGCTCCCGCGGCATCGACCCCAAGGACGCCACCCTCATGCTCACCCGTGCCTTCGCGGGCGAGATCCTGTCGCGCGTGACCGCGGCCGAGACACGCGAGCTGGTGGAAGCGCAGATCGCGCCAAGCCTCGAAGCACTCGGGGTGGCCGCGTGAAGACCCTGACTGCCTCCAGTCCCCAGGCCCTCGACATCGCGGCTCTGCGGGCCGACTTCCCCATCCTCGCGACGAAGATCCACGGGAAGCCTCTCGTCTACCTCGACTCGGCCGCCTCGGCGCAGAAGCCGCAGGTCGTGATCGATGCGGAGCGGCGGGTCTACGAAGAGCTCTACGCAAATGTCCACCGCGGCGTCCATGATCTTTCCATGCGCGCGAGCGAGGCCTATGAGGGCGTTCGCGGCAAGGTCGCGCGTTTCATCGGCGCGCCCTCGGCCAAGGAAGTTGTCTTCCTGCGCGGCACCACCGAGGCCGTCAACCTGGTCGCGCAGACCTGGGGCCGGGTGAACGTGAAGGCCGGGGACGAGATCCTCATCACCGCCCTCGAACACCACGCGAACATCGTCCCCTGGCAGCTGCTGTGCGAGGAGAAGGGCGCAAAGCTCGTGGTCGCGCCGATCAACGACGCGGGTGAGGTCGAGATCGACCGGTTCGCGAACCTCCTGGGCGAACGGACCAGGATCGTGGCCTTCGCCCACGTCAGCAACGCCCTCGGCACCGTTCTCGACGCCCGGAGAATGACGGCGCTCGCCCGCGAGCGGGCTCCGGGCGCGGTGGTTCTCGTGGATGGGGCCCAGGGCGTTCCTCACATGCCGGTGGACGTGAAGGCCATCGGCTGCGACTTCTACTGCTTCTCCGCGCACAAGATGTACGGCCCGTCAGGCATGGGGGCGCTTTGGGGGCGCAAGGCCCTGCTCGACGCCATGCCGCCATGGCAGGGCGGCGGGGACATGATTCTGAGCGTCGCGTTCGAGAAGACCACCTACAACGAGACGCCTTTCAAGTTCGAAGCGGGCACCCCCAATATCGCGGGCACCATCGCGTTCGGCGCCTCCATCGACTACCTGTGCGGGCTTGGCCTCGAAGCAGTGGCGGCGGCGGAGCACGAGCTGCTCGCTTACGGCACGGAGGCGCTCTCCTCGATCGCCGGCCTCCGGCTCATCGGCACCGCCGCGCACAAGGCCTCGGTGCTCTCGTTCGTGCTCGACGGCGTGCATCCCCACGATGCGGGGTCGATCCTCGACTACGAGGGGGTCGCGGTGCGCACGGGGCATCACTGCGCTCAGCCGGTAATGGACCGGTTCGGGGTTCCCGCCACCATCCGCGCTTCGCTCGGTGTGTACAACACCCGGGAGGAGATAGACGTCCTCGTGCGGGGCATCCGGAAGGTTCAGGAGATGTTCGCTTGACCTCCGATCTTCGGGATCTCTATCAGGACGTGATTCTCGATCACGGCAAGAGGCCGAGGAACGCGCGCGTCATCGAAGGCGCCGCGTTCGTGCAGCCGGCCTACAACCCGCTGTGCGGCGACAAGGGAACCTTGTACCTCTCCATGGATTCGACCGGGCAGAAGATCGCCGATGCCGCCTACGTGGGCCACGGCTGTTCCATCTCCACCGCCTCCGCCTCCATCATGACCGACTTTGTTCGCGGCAAGACGCGGCAGGAAGCGCTTCGGACCTTCGACCTCTTTCACGACATGATCACCGCCCCGCCCGATGAGGCCATCCACCGGGCGGTCGAAGACCTGGGAAAGCTCTCGGTCTTCTCCGGCGTGGCCGAGTTCCCGGCCCGGGTGAAGTGCGCGACCCTCGCCTGGCACGCGCTCAAGGCCGCGCTGACCGAGGGGCCGGCCGCGGGCCCGGTGAGCACGGAGTAGCACCGATGCGCGAACCTCGGACCGTCTCACGTGACATCTTCGGAGCGCTCGTTCCCTACGGAACCCCTCACGAGCTCAAGGCCGGGGAGACCGTGTATCTCACCCAGTCCCTCGGGGGCTCGCACACCTGCGTGACCGAAATGGGCTACATGGTTCGTATCGATGGGCGGGACGCGGACGCCATCGGGGAGCAGGTCGACGCGGCCCCCACCGAGGCGGAGATCGGTCAGACGCCCCTTGAACAGGTGGTCTGGGACCGGTTGAAGACCTGCTACGACCCCGAGATTCCGGTGAATATCGTGGACCTGGGCCTCGTCTATTCGGTGAACGTCACCGAAATCGGGGCCTTGAACGGAGACCTTCCGGGCAGGAAAGTGAGCGTCCGCTTCGCCCTCACCGCTCCCGGCTGCGGCATGGGGGACGTCTTGAAGCAGGACATCATCCGCAAGGTGAGCGAGCTTCCCCACGTGGTCGAAGCCGACGTGGACGTCACCTTCGACCCTCCCTGGACCCAGGACCTCATGAGCGATGCCGCTCGCCTCCAACTCGGCCTGATGTAGGAAGCCCATGAAGCTATCAGCCCAGGAAGAATACGGACTCAGATGCATGCTGACGCTCGCGCGGGCCGAGCCCGGCGCCTCGCTCACCATCCCCCAGATCGCCGAGATTGAGCGCATTTCCGGTCCCAATGTGGCGAAACTGCTCCGAGCGCTCAAACGGGGAGGCTACGTGGTGGCGCTGCGCGGCCAGTCGGGCGGCTACGCCCTCGCCCGAAAGGCTGGCGAGATCAACGTCGGGGAGGTTCTGGCCTGCCTGGGAGGACGGATCTTCGATGCAGGGTTTTGCGGTCGTCATTCGAGCGCCACACGGGGCTGTGGCCACAACTCGGATTGTTCCGTCCGTTCGGTTTGGAGACTCGTCCAAAGCGCCGTGGACGATGTTCTCAGCCGCCTGACCCTTGCCGACCTTCTGGTCGAGGAAGCCGGCGTCAGTGTGCCCGAACGGGCTCGCCGCCTATCTCTTCCAATTGTGCAGGTTTCCTGAATCCCATGGATCCGGCAACCATGCTTTGTCGTAAGGTCAGATGGACGGAGACCAACTCCCGTCATCTGGCATCTATTTTGCTAGAAACTGAACAGAGGATGCTCTGGCGGAGCCGTACATCCTCGAAGTGTGTCTGCATTGACACGCTTACCGCCTACTGAAAGGAGTACTTGTCATGCCCGTTAGTGTTCGCCCCGCATTTCTATCCGACGGTGTCGGCATCCTCACCCTTCTCGAACAGAAGGGGTATTTCCCGGAGCCCCTGGGCTTCGCCAACACGTTCCGCAAGACTCTGAACGATCCCGATTTCCTCGTCCGCGTGGCGGAATCTGAGGGGAAGCTCGTGGGGCTCGCCGCTCTCTCCTTCCGGCCTCAGCTCGGGCTCGGCGGGACACTCGCGAGCCTCGATGAGTTCATCGTGACCGAGGGCTCCCATCGCCGTGCGGCGGAACGGGCACTCCTGAAAGCCACAGCCCGCAAGGCCCGGGCCATGGGTGCGAGGAAGGTCGTCCTGCAGCCCACCGAGACGAAGCCGCAGCCGAAGAACGCGAGTCAGTTCTACATTCGCAACGCGGCCTGAACGCCTCTTACCTCTCCTTTCAGTTGGAGTCCCGCCGCTCCGGCGGTCGGAGGCGCACCGACAAGGCGCCGCCCGACACCGGAGCGGTTCTTTTTTGTTTGCTAATCTCGGGGCCATGGAACTGGTTCGATATTGCCCCGTCTGCGACGATGAGTTTCGTCCGGACATCACCGTGTGCTCCGACTGCGGAACGCCGCTGATCCTGCAGAAAGAGGGCCTGGGGGCGAAAGGCGTCGCGGATTCGCTCGCCGCCCAGCGCGGCGATGCCCCCTCCGTGCATGCCGAGTGGCGGACGGCGCTCGACGGGCTTCCCGTCTCCAATCTGGTTCCGGTACGCACCTTCGACTCCCTCAACGACCTCGAACCCGCGGTCGCGGCTTTCGCGGAAATCGAACTGCCGTCGCGCGTGCTCGTGCAGAACGGCAGGTATCTCCTGCTCATCCGTCCCCAGGACGTGGCCGAGGCTCAGGGCGCGCTGCACCAGGCCCTGGTGGACGCCGACGACACCGCGGATCCCGCCTTCGACGCCCGGGCCGGCCGGTACTCGAATTGCCCGGCCTGCGGAGCCCGGCTTGCGGAGAACTTCAAGGGCGAGTGCCCCGAGTGCGGTCTGGAGTTGAGCGGTCCGGGCGTCACCGTCTCCATGCCCGAGGTCGAGTGAGCGGCTTCGACCCCGCGGCATCCGGCCCGCGATGAGCGGCTTCAAGGAGACGGAGACCTTCGACTTCCAGGGCCCCGCCGGCCGGATCGAGGCGATTCTCAATCTGCCCCCCCAGGCGGTCGCACCTCGGGCGGCTGCCGTGATCTGCCACGCGCATCCCCTCCACGGCGGCATGATGCACTTCAAGGTGATCTTCCGCGCGGCGAAGGCCCTGCAGTCCCAGGGGGTCGCGGTGCTCCGCTTCAACTTCCGCGGCGTCGGACGGAGCGAAGGCGTCCATGACGGAGGCGTCGGCGAGCAGCAGGACGCGCGGGCCGCGCTCTCGGAGATGGAGCGGCGCTACCCAGGCCTGCCCCTTGTTCTGGGCGGCTTCTCCTTTGGCTCGGCGATGGCCGCCAAGGCGGCGCTCAAGGACACTCGGGTCAAGGCCGTCATCATCCTGGGCTTCCCCATCACCCGGCTCGATTCCACCGCGGATCTGACGCGCGTCCGCCAACCCCGGCTCTTCGTTCAGGGCAGCGACGACGAATTCGGGCCGGGACCGGCGATCCGTGCGCTCGTGGAGACGCTGCCCGAGCCCAGGCGACTCGACGTGATCGAACGAGCGGACCATTTCTTCGCCGGACGTCTCGATGAACTCCAGGCCTCGATCGAGGCCTGGGCGTCCGGAGCTCCGTGGGAGGCTCACCCGTGATTTCCCGTCTCGAGGCGAAAGACACCGCGCTCGTCGTGGTCGACATGCAGGAACGCCTGCTCCCCATCGTCCACGAAGGGGACCGCGTCACCGCCGCCGTCCGGCTCCTCCTCCACGCCGCGCGGACGCTGGAGCTGCCGGTGATCATGACCACGCAGTACCGCAAGGGCCTCGGCCCCACCCACGCCGATGTGGCCGAAGTCGCGCCGGAAGGAACGGCCATCGACAAGCTCACCTTCAGTTGCTTCGGCTCGCCCGAGTTCAAGACCGCCGTCGCCGCCACCGGGCGCCACACCCTGCTGCTGTGCGGCGTGGAGGCCCACATCTGCGTCTTGCAGACCGGACTCGACGCTCTGGCTTCGGGCTACCAGGTGCACGTGATCACCGACGCCACAGGCTCGCGCAACCCCGCCAATGCAATCCTCGGCCATCGACGGCTCGAGAACGCGGGCGCGGTCCTCTCCGGCGCCGAAATGGCGATCTATGAACTGCTGGGCGCGTCCGGCACTCCGGCCTTCAAGGCGCTCCTCCCGCATTTCAAGTAACGCCGGGCGCAGTCCCCCTTCGCTCCCCCGCCTTCCTCGATAAGCTTGGGTTCATCATGACCACGACCACCGCCCTCGACCTCGATGCCTTCTGGATGCCCTTCACGGCGAACCGACAGTTCAAGCAGGCGCCGCGCATGCTGGTCAAAGCGGAAGGAATGCACTACACCTCCGACGATGGTCGAAAGGTCCTCGATGGAACAGCCGGGTTGTGGTGCGTGAACGCCGGCCACTGCCGGCCGACCATCGTGGAGGCGGTGCGGCGTCAGGTCGGCGAACTCGACTATGCGCCGCCCTTCCAGATGGGCCACCCCAAGGCCTTCGAGCTCGCGAATCAGGTGGCCCGGATCCTGCCCGCCTCCCACAAGCACGTCTTCTTCGTGAATTCGGGCTCGGAAGGCGTCGATACCGCGCTCAAGATCGCGCTCGCCTACCATCGCGTCAAGGGCGAGGGCGCGCGGCAACGGCTGATCGGCCGTGAGCGCGGCTACCACGGCGTCGGCTTCGGCGGCATTTCCGTGGGCGGCATGGTGAACAACCGCAAGACGTTCGGCTCCATGCTCGCCGGCGTGGATCACCTCCGCCATACCCACGACCTCGCGCGCAACGCGTTCACCAAGGGTCAACCCGAGCACGGGGTCGAACTCGCCGAGGACCTCGAGCGCCTCGTCGCTCTCCATGACGCGTCGACTATCGCCGCGGTGATCGTCGAGCCGATGGCGGGTTCGACCGGCGTCCTGCTTCCGCCGAAGGGATACCTGCAGCGGCTTCGCGAGATCTGCGACAAGCACGGCATCCTTCTGATCTTCGACGAGGTCATCTCGGGATTCGGCCGTCTCGGCGCCCCCTTCGCCTTCGACAAGTTCGGCGTGACTCCGGACATGGTGGTGGTCGCCAAGGGGCTTACCAACGGCACCGTGCCCATGGGCGCGGTGTTCGCGAGCGATAAGGTCCACGACGCCTTCATGACCGGCCCCGAGGGCGCCATTGAGCTCTTCCACGGGTACACGTATTCAGGACACCCAGTGGCCGCGGCCGCGGGCATCGCGACTCTCGACATCTATCGGACCGAGCGGCTCTTCGAGCGCGCGAACGAGCTGGCACCCTACTGGGAGGAGACCATCCACTCCCTTCGCGGCACGGCCAATGTCATCGACATCCGGAACATGGGCCTTGTGGCTGGCGTCGAACTGGCATCCATTCCGGGCAAGGTGGGCGCCCGCGCCTACGATGTTTTCGTGCGCGCCTTCAAGAAGGGCCTCCTCATCCGCACCACAGGCGACATCATCGCTTTGTCTCCGCCGCTGATCATCGAAAAGGCCCACATCGACGAGGTCGCGAACAAGCTGTCCGAGGCCATCAGGGAAGCCGCCTGAGGCCGCGCGGGGCCTAGGGCCGCTCTAGAACTCGCAGCCGAAATCGACGATCAGGTCACCTTTCAGGCGCTGCGCCACCCCGCGGCAGGAGAGCCCCGCCGCGAGTTTTCCATCCTGCATCTTCTCGAGCTCCAGCCACCGCACGCGGTGGACGTGGAGTTCCCGCATCAATCGCTCCTGCTGATCCGCGGGGACATGGACGTCGACGCAGGCCAGATACTTTTCCACGAACTTGTCGCACTCCGGCACCCCGAGCGGAGTGAGGGGAGGGGGCTTGGGCACACCGGCGTCCTCACCGGACGCATCTCCCTCCGCAGGAGGGGTCGGGGGCTCCGCGGACGCCGGCGCGGCTGCGGGCGTCTCGACCGGAACCGGCTGGCCGGCCTCGTGTCCCTCGGCGGGCGCGGCGGCGGGCGCTGGAGTTTCCCTCGAAACTCCGCCACAGCCGACAATGAGAGAGGCAACCAGCATGACTGGCGTGAGGACGCGAAGACGGGGCCGGTTCATGGAAGGAGTCAAGGCTATCCCGTCCGAAGCGACGACAGAAGCCGATCGACATACGCGCGGTAGGGCCGCGTCTTGAGGTAGTTCGACATGCGGCGAACGTTCTGGTAGCGCACGCCTCCGCTGAAATCCGGAGCCTTGCCCGAAAGCGCGGCCTCGAACCGAGGTATCTCGTTCCCCCTTCGACGGGCGTCCAGCACCCTCGCCACGAGTTCGGCCTGCCGGTCAAGCAGCGGATAAGCCCCTCCATCCGCGGTGAAGTGCCCGAGGACGAAAAGGTCCCTTTCGCGCCTGTGAAAGACGTTGAGAAAGAGCGGCGAGACATCATCATCGGCGAGCGTGCCCGCGGGGAGAAAAGGCACGCCGCGAACATAGCCCGTGGCCAGCACCACGAGGTCGACGGTTTCCACTCTTCCATCCGCGAAGACCACCTCGCGTCCTCGAAACTCCCGGACATCGCCGCGCGCCTCGATGTCGCCGTGCTGAAGGGCATGGAGTATCTGGGTGTTCATCACGGGATGCGATTCGAGGATCGAGTGATCGGGCTGCGGCAGTCCCAGGCGGGTCACGTCCCCATTGAGGAGACGCAGCAGGCCCTGCAGGATCGGCCGCTCGATGAAGTAAGGCAGGTGCGGCCCGTCCTCGTCGAACACGTCGGCCGGCTTGCCGAAGATGTGCTTGGGGATGAAGTAGTAGCCGCGGCGCAGGCTGATCCAGGCCCGGCTCGCGGCCCGGCTCGCGTCGCAGGCGATGTCGCAGCCGGAGTTCCCCGCGCCCACGATAAGAACCCTCCGGCCTTCGAACTGCCGCGGATGCTTGTACTCGCGCGAGTGGATGATGTCGCCGGCGAAGGTCCCCGGGAACGCGGGCATGAACGGACGCCATTCGCAGCCCACGGCGCTGATGAGCCCCGCATAGGCGCGCTCGGAGCCGTCCGCGAAGCGAACGACCCATCGGCCCCGATCGGGGCGCGCGGCTTGGATCGAAACACCGAACTTGAAGAGCGGCCGGAGTTCGAAGCGCTCGGCATACCCCTCGAGATACCGAAGGATCTGCCGGTGCGATGGGTAGTCCGGATAGGACTCGGGCATCGGGAAGTCGCGAAATCCTGAGAGCGACTTCGAGGAAATGAAATGGGCCGATTCGTACATCGGCGACCCTGGGAAGGCGATGTTCCAGATGCCTCCCACATCGGGGTGGCGCTCGAACCCCTCGAACGGCACGTCGAGCGCCTTGAGCCAGCGCGCCGCCGCGAGGCCTGCCGGGCCGGCCCCGACCAGGCAGTAAGGAAGTCTCTCCATGGGGACGCGAAGGATAGCGTCCTGGAGCGCCCTTCCGGATCAGGCCGGGCGGAGGCCCGCGAACACGTCGCGACGCAGCACGGGGTCGTCGATGCACCGCGGCTTGAACCCGGCGGCGCGAAAGGCCCGCAGCCACTCCGCCTTTGAGAAAAGGCCGAACTCGTGGACATCCTGGTGGGCTTTGACCCGTCCCGCCGAGTCGCGCAGGAGATAGACGAAATGGACCTCGTACCTGCTGTCGCCCGGGTCCGGATCGAAGTTCCATTCCAGGTAGCGAAGACCGCGGTCGAGGCCGTCGTTGCCGCCGTGATGCGTGAGGGGCGCGTAGGTTTCGCGCGTGCAATCGGGCGCCACCAGCGCGGCGCCGCCGGGCCGGGTGTGCACGAATGCGGTGCGGAGCGCGCGCACGAGGTCGCGCTCGGTCGTCATGTGCATGATGGCGTCGTGAATGAAGACGCGATCGAAAGTGCGTCCCAGGCGGATCGTGCGCATGTCGCCCTGCACGTGCGCGCACTCCGGATTGAGCCGTCGACTGGTCTCGATCATCCCCGCCGACAGGTCCACGAGGGTGATGTCGAACCACTTCTTCAGATAAGAGGCGTTGTTCCCCCCACCCGATCCCAGTTCGAGGAGCGTCTTCGCGGGGCGGTTGCCGCAGGAGGTCAGGAGCCGTCGGAACGGCCGCGTTTCGAGGCGATAGTCGGCGGGGCTCGAGAACAGATGCCACCAGGGGGCCAGGTCGCGGTAAAGGAGAGGCGGTTTCACGGTGGAGCCGGACGTTAATCGAAGGCGTGCCAGTTGATCTTCTCGTCCGAACGCGGTCAACTCCACATCGTGGCAGCCGAAACGAACCAGGCGAACGACCGGGCGGCGATGAGCGAAGCCGCGGAGAAGGTCGCGCGCGCCCACGCTTCCCTCGCCGCCATGCGATCGCTGACCCAGGCCAGCGTAGACGGCATCGTGGCCGCCATGTCGCGCGCGGCCATTCCCGAGGCGGCGCGACTGGCCGAACTGGCGAACCGCGAGACGGGCTACGGGAACGTGGCGGACAAGACCACGAAGAACCTCTTCGCCTCGGAGCGGGTCGGAAACCACATCGCCTCCCTGAAGACGGTGGGGGTCATCCGGGACGACGAATCCACCGGCATCACGGAGATCGGCGAGCCCATGGGCGTGCTCGCCGCCATCGTCCCGTCGACGAACCCGACGTCCACCGCGATCTTCAAGGCTCTGATAGGGATCAAGGCGCGGTGCCCCGTCGTTCTCTCACCGCATCCCTCCGCCCGACAATGCGTGATCGAGTCCTTTGCGGTGATCGAGAAAGCCGCGCGGGCGAGCGGTCTTCCCGAGGGCGCCCTCCAGTGCCTGGAGACCGTCTCTCTGGCCGCCACCGAATCGCTCATGAAGAGCCGGCATACCGCGGTCATTCTCGCCACCGGGGGCATCGGCCTCGTGCGGGCCGCGTATTCCTCGGGAAAGCCGGCCTATGGCGTGGGCCCGGGGAACGTGCCCGTCTACGTCCACTCGTCGGCGGACACCGCACGCGCGGTGCGGGACGTCATCGCGGGCAAGACGTTCGACTTCGGGACCCTCTGCTCGTCGGAGCAGGCACTCGTCTTCGACTCCTCGATCCGCCCCGCGGTCATGAAGGGCCTCGAGACGGAGCGCGTCCACGTTCTTTCGGCCGAGGAGGCGGCGAAGATCGCCGCGTTCGTGATCGGCGATCGCGGCCTCGTGAACGCGCGGGCCGTCGGTCGCTCCCCGCAGGCCCTCGCCGAGGCTGCAGGTTTCCGCACCGATCCGGGAACGAGGGCCCTCGCCGCCCACGTCCCTGGGGTCGGTCGCGACCATCCTTTGTCCGCCGAGAAGCTCTGTCCGGTCATCGCCCTCTATGAAGTCAGTGGGCCCGATGACGGCATCCGCCGCTGTCAGGAACTGCTTGGCTTCGGCGGCACAGGTCACACTGTCGGCATCCACGCCGCTGAGGAAGACCTGCTCCGGCGCTTCGCCCTGGCCCAGCCCGCATCGCGGGTCATCGCGAACTCGCAGACGTCGATGGGGGCCACCGGGCATACCACCGGACTGCAACCCTCCCTCTCCCTCGGCTGTGGCGCCGCGGCGGGCAACATCACCTCGGACAACATCACCCCCCTCCACCTCATCAACATCAAGCGTCTCGCCCGGGTGCGACCCCACGGGGCCCAGACCGGCGAGAGCCGCCCCGCGGCCACCGCCCCGAAAGCCGAACCCGTGGACTTCGTTTGCGAGGACGACGTGCGCCGAGCCAGGCGGGAGGGGCGCCGCATCTACCTCTCCGAAAGGGCCCTCGTGACGCCCGCGGCCCGCGACGCAGCCCAGGGTACGGATATCCTGGTGGGGGCCCGGTCGTGAGCGCCCGTCAACCGGCCTTGATAGACTATCCCCGCATGAATAGGGCGAATTACTTGAGGGGCCGGGCTTTGGGCGTCGTCGCCTGGGGGCTCCTGACCGCGATCTCGGGTTCGGCCACCGCGCGCGCACAATCCGCGGAGGCGGGCTCGAACGCACTTGATCCGGCCGCTCCGTCGGCTTCCTCCGACCTCGACCGGGAAATTTCCCGTGCCGAGACCCTGTTCCGGCAGGGCGAGGCAGCCTTGAGCGAAGGCCGCGATGCGGATGCGCGGGCAGCTTTTGACGGCGCGCTTGACGTGTTCACCTCCGCCTCGGCCGCAGAGGCGGCGGACCCGCGTTTGCTCGAGGCCTACCGCAGCCTGGTCGAGCGGATCACGGCCGCCGAAGTTACCGCCGCGGCGCGGCGGCCGCCCGTAACGGCCCTAAAGGTGGAGATCGCCCCGCCTCCCGCTTCCGCGGCGTCCGCCGAACCGCCGTCGAGCACGCTCGCCGAACTCGGCGCACGGATCGAGGCGCTCACACCGACCGAGGAAGCTCGACAGACCAATGAGGCCGTGCTGGGGCGCGAGGAAATCGACCTCCCTATCGAATTGAACGATCAGGTTCTGGGTGCCATAGACCTCTACACCGGCCGCTTCAACAAGTGGTTTTCGGCCGCACTGTCCCGGGGCCTTCCCCATCTCCCGCGCATCCGTGAAATCCTGGCGGAGGCCGGAATCCCTCAGGATCTGGCGTATGTGCCTATCGTCGAAAGCGCCTTCAATCCCTCCGCGTTGTCCCGCGCCAAGGCGAAGGGGCTGTGGCAGTTCATCCCGTCGACCGGCAAACAGTACGGGCTCAAGCAGGACTTCTTCATCGACGAGCGTTCCAGCGTGGAGAAAGCGACGGTCGCCGCCGCGCAGTACCTGAAGAACCTGTACGCGATGTTCGGTGATTGGAACCTGGCTCTCGCCGGCTACAACGCCGGGGAAGGGAACGTGCAGCGCGCGATCCGGCGCGCCCAGACGAGCGACTTCTGGGCTCTCGCCAAGACGCGCTCCTTCCGCGCCGAGACCAAGAACTACGTGCCGCTCATCCACGCAGCGATCGTGATCGCAAAGTCGCCGGAGTCCTATGGGATCAACGTCGCGCCCGAAGATCTCGTTTCCGCCGAGACCGTGCGGGTGGCGGGCTCCTATCCCATCAGCACCGTGGCTCGTTGCGCGGGCGCCGAGCCTGGCGATATCCGGCAGCTGAACCCTGAACTGCGGCGCGGCATGACGCCTTCCTCGGCTTTCGACCTCAAGGTGCCGCACGGCGCCGCCGAGCAGGTGACGGCCTGCCTCGCCACGGAAAAGGCGATGAACTACGTGCGGCACGTGGTCAGGAAGCGCGACACCTTCTCCCTCATCGCCAGGATGTTCGGGGTCTCCGCGGCGGAGATCGCGAGAGTGAACGGTCTGACCCTCCAGTCCCGCCTGCGCCCGGGAACGGAGCTCGCCATCCCGCGGCCCCCGCGAACGTCTCCGGCGAAGGTCGCGGCAGCCGGCAAGGGAGGCGTTTCCGCCGACACCTCCTATCGAATCCGGAAAGGCGACACCCTCTCTTCGGTGGCGGCTCGCCACAGCACAACGGTTGAGGCCATCAAGGCCCTGAACGGCCTGAGTTCCTCCCGGCTCTCCATCGGGCAGGTTCTCCGCGTGGCGTCGGCCGCGAACGAGAGTTCACCCGAGTAGAAACTCCGCCCGGGCGGACCCGATCCGGTAGACGCCTCCTCCATACTCGCGGGCGTCGAACCGCCCCAGGGGGCGGTTGCCCGCTCTCCCACGGGACGAATCACCATGAGGAGAGAGCCATGCTTGCACACAGCCACACGGGCGCCGTCGCGGGAATTCAGGGTCAGATCATCCGCGTGGAGGTCGACTCGGCGCCTGGCTTCCCCGGCCTATTCATCGTCGGACTTCCCGACTCCGCGGTCCGGGAAAGCGAAAGCAGGATCAAGGCTGCATTGCGCAACTCAGCTTTCCCATTCTCGTGGGACCGGCGAATCACCGTGAACCTCGCTCCTGCGCACGTGAGGAAGACAGGGAGTGCTTTCGACCTCGCGATCGCGGTGGCCCTGCTCGCGAGCGCGGGCGAGCCTCTCCCCGAGATGTCCGGCTGCATCTTTCTCGGCGAGCTGGCCCTCGACGGAAGCCTGCGTCCCGTTCCCGGAGTCCTCCCCATCATCATGGAAGCCAGGTCCCGCGGCTTTTCGCGCGCGGTCGTTCCCCTTGCGAACCTGCGCGAGGCGGGCCTCGTGCCCGAGGTCGATGTTCGCGGGGCGACAAGCCTCCTCGGCGCCGTGAGACCGGGTCCCGAGCCGACCCCCGCCATGGTCGACGGCGAGGCGCCTTTACCGGACCCGCCCGACCTCGACCTGCGGGATGTGTCCGGGCAACCGCTCGCCCGCCGGGCCCTGGAGATCGCGGCGGCTGGCGGTCACAACCTCCTCATGATCGGACCGCCGGGTTCTGGCAAGACCATGCTGGCAAGACGCCTTCCCGGCATCCTCCCGCCACCTTCGAAGCAGGACGCACTCGAGATGACGGCCATCCAGTCCGCCGCGGGGCTCTCTCCCGCGGGCCTCGTCGCCCGCCGTCCCTTTCGGGCGCCGCACCACACCGCATCCTCGGTGTCCCTCGTCGGGGGCGGAGCCATTCCGAGGCCGGGCGAGATCAGTCTTGCGCACGGTGGCGTCCTCTTCCTCGACGAACTGCCGGAGTTCGCAAGATCGACCCTCGAAGGGCTGCGGCAGCCGCTCGAGGAAGGTCGCCTTCTCGTCTCGCGGGCCCGGGCGACCTACGAGTTCCCCTCCCGCTTTCAACTGATCGCGGCCATGAACCCCTGCCCCTGCGGCTACCGAAGCGATCCCGTGCTGCCATGTCGTTGCACCCCCGAGGCCATCGCCCGGTATCAGGGCCGAATTTCGGGGCCCTTGCTCGACCGCATCGATCTGGTCATCGAGGTCCCGCGCCCCGAGGTCCGCGTCGCGGCGACGCCCGAGGCGTGGGCGGGAGCGGCCGGCGAGTCCTCATCCGTAGTCGCACGGCGGGTTGCGGAGGGTATCCGGTTCGGCGCTCGCCGGAGGGCCGAGGGGCCAGGCCTCGTGCCCCTCGGCATCCAGCCGGCCGCGGCGGCCACTCTTGAAGATGCGGCCCGCTCCCAGGGGTTGTCCCTGCGCGCCGTTCATCGCACGGCGAGGGTGGCCCGAACCATCTCCAACCTGGCCCGTGAAGCGACGGTCTCTCGCGCCGCCGTGCTCGAAGCCCTCATGTTCCGGGCCGGGGCCGCGTTGACGTCTCTTAAAGTGGCGTGATAACGTCCTTTTCCGAGGTCCACCATCCGATCTGGCGGCTCTGAACGTGCGCACATCCGCCGTCCGTCTTCTGACTCGACCGTATGAATCCTCCTGATTTCTTCACCGTGATCTTCGTCCCGAACGCCCGGGCGAAGTTCCGCAAGTACCAGATCCCACTCAATGTCGCGAAGATCGCTGGTCGCGCGGCCGCGGTTTTCGGCGTGGTGCTCGCGGGCGCCCTGATTCACTACTCGGCGCTCCTGTTCGAAGTTTCGCGTTTGCGCAAGGTCGAGGAGGAATCCAGAAACCTCCTCACCAAGACGCACCAGATCGAGCAGGACGCTGCCGCCTTGCGCGCGCAGATGGGGCAGCTGAGCGGCATCGTCACCAAGCTGGGCGTCATGGCGGGCGTCGACGCGCCCCCGCCCGATCCCAGCGTCGGCGGCACCGGCGGCGGGACCACCGCGGACCGCTCGGCCCCAAACGTCGCGAGCTTCGCCGAAATGAGTTCCCGCCTCAACGAGCTCACCGAGAAGTCCCGCGAGCTCACCGGCGTCTTCGAGAAACAACGCTCTCTCCTCGCCACCACGCCATCAGTGTGGCCGGTGCGTGGCTACCTTTCCGCGGGGTTCGGCAACCGCGACGACCCGTTCACGGGACTGCGCGACTTCCATCCCGGGCTCGATATCGCGGCCCCCCTCGGCACCAAGATCCTGGCTCCCGCTGACGGCACCGTGATTTTCGTCGGCGTGAAGGGCGGCTACGGGAACGCCGTGACCATCGATCACGGCCGCGGTATCGCCACCCACTATGGCCATCTCGACGCTTTCAACGTCCGCGTCGGACAACAGGTTCGCCGGGGATCCGTTCTGGGCTTCGTCGGCAGCACCGGCCGGTCGACAGCGCCGCACCTGCACTACGAGGTGTGGCTCAACGGTTCGAACCAGAACCCCCTGCTCTACATCCTCGACGAATACCGTTCGCTCGGCTGAAGACGCGACGGAGCGGGCCTCCCAGGGCTCCGGCTAGCGAAGTATGAAGTTGTTGCAGTGCGGACACTTCGCATTGAACACCGAGATCACGATCATCGCGGTGATCAGGATCCAGATCAGGAAGACCCAGGGCATCCCCCAGTTCATGTCGCGCTTGATCTGATCGTTCAGTTCGGGGACGTTCCCGGCTCCGGCTTTGATCGCCTTGAGGTTCCGAAGCGAGGTTCCGGAGATGGGCACCAGGACGATGGCGGACACCACGATGAGGCCGTACATGAGGTGCTTCCAGTTGAGCCACTCGGTGGTGAAAAGCGGGGTGTCGGTCAGATAGCACAGGGCGATGCCGACGGGTAGAGTCAGAAAGAACAGGTAGGCGACCACGGTGTCGATCCCGTGCATCACCCGCGCCCGCTCCAGCCGTTCCTCGATCGGCGCCCCGGCGTCCTTGATCTTGAAGTGGAGCCAGTAGACGACGAAGTCGAAGAGGAGCCAGGCCCCCACCATGGCCACGTGAATCCCCCGGATCGAGAGCTCGAACCAGTTGTGCATGTTCATCGGGCCTTCATCGCCAGCTTCGCGAGCCTGGGCAGGCCGTAGATGGCGCACCCGAGATAGACGGCGGCGTTCCCCGCGACGAGCAGGTCGAACCCATTCCGAAGCAGCATGAGCGTCGAAGCGCCGCCCATGAACAGGCCGGCGGCAACGACGAAGCCCCACAGCAGGTACGCCATGAACATGGGTGTCGTGCCTCGGGTGTTCTCTCGAAAAGGACCGCCGGAATGGCCGGCCGGCGGGGAGTCTATCGCGGAGGGCTTTCGGTGTGAAGACCTTAGAATGGGCTCACTAAATGCTCGGAAAACTGCTCACAAAGATCTTTGGCACCAAGAACGAACGGGACGTCAAGCGGATGCGGGCCCGGATCCCCATCATCGCGGGGTTCGAGGAGGGCCTCCGAAACCTCTCGGACGAGGATCTCCGAGCGAAGACCGCCGAGTTCAAGGCAAGGCTCAGCAGCGGCGCCACCCTGGACGACCTCCTGCCCGAGGCCTTCGCGGTATGCCGGGAGGGAGGGCGGCGCTTCCTCAACATGCGGCACTTCGATGTGCAGCTCATTGGCGGCATGGCCCTCCACGAGGGTTCGATCGCCGAGATGCGGACGGGCGAAGGCAAGACTCTCGTCGCCACCCTCCCCGCGTACCTGAACGCGCTCACCGGCAAGGGGGTTCACGTCGTCACCGTGAACGACTACCTGGCCAAGCGCGACTCCGACTGGATGGGCCGCCTCTACAAGGCCCTCGGCCTCACCGTGGCCTGCATCCAGCACGACATGATGGACCGCGACCGCCAGGCCGCCTACGCGGCCGACATCACGTACGGCACCAACAACGAGTTCGGGTTCGATTACCTGCGCGACAACATGAAGTTCGAGCTGGAGTCCTACGTCCAGCGCGGCCACAACTACGCGATCGTCGACGAAGTCGACTCGATCCTCATCGACGAAGCCCGGACCCCGCTCATCATCAGCGGCCCCGCCGAGGAGTCGACCGACCTCTACTACAGGGTCGACCAGATCATCCCGAAGCTGATACCCGGCGCGCGGATCGCGGGCGACAAGAAGGCCGAAGAGCGCGAGGAGCTGGAGAAGACCGGCGACTACATCGTGGACGAGAAGGCCAGGAACGTCACCCTCACCGACGCCGGCATGTCCCACGCGGAGAAACTCCTCGGCGTCAACAATCTGTGGGACCCTTCGAACATGGACGTGCTCCACCACGTGAACCAGGGCCTGCGCGCGCATTCCCTGTACACCCGCGATGTCCACTATGTGGTGAAGGACGGCCAGGTCGTCATCGTCGATGAGTTCACGGGGCGCCTGATGCCCGGACGCCGCTGGTCGGACGGCCTCCACCAGGCCGTGGAAGCGAAGGAGAAGGTGAAGATCGAGCGGGAGAACCAGACGCTCGCCACCATCACCCTTCAGAACTACTTCCGCATGTACTCGAAGCTCTCGGGCATGACGGGTACCGCGGAGACCGAGGCGCCGGAGTTCGAGAAGATCTACAAGCTCGAGGTCCTGGTGACGCCGACCAACCGGCCCATGATCCGGCTCGAGAATCCCGATGTGGTCTACCGGACCGAACCCGAGAAGGACCGGGCGGTGGTGCGCGAAATCAAGGAACTGGCGGCGGCGGGCCGGCCCGTGCTCGTGGGCACCATCTCCATCGAGAAGTCCGAGCGCCTCGCGGCCATGCTCAAGCGCGAAGGGATCAAGCACGTGGTCCTGAACGCCAAGTACCACGAGCGCGAGGCCGACATCGTCTCCCAGGCCGGCCGTTTCGGCGCCGTGACCATCGCCACCAACATGGCCGGCCGCGGCACCGACATCATCCTCGGCGGCATCCCGGACGTCCGCGTGCGCAACATCCTGATCGAGCGCGAGATCAACCCCGACACCGCGAGCCCCGAAGACAAAGCCTCCGCCCATGAGATCGCGCTCGCGGAGATGGCCGCCGACTTCAAGAAGGAGCTGGGCCACCGGAAGTTCGACTCGAAGTACAAGGAGAGCCTGGCCGAGCGCTATCTCGGCCTCGTGGCCGCGTTCCCGAACGATCATCCCTCCTTTCAGACGGTGGCTGCCCTCGCCGCGCACGACCAGCCCCTCAAGTCCTACCTGGACGCCGCGGAGGCGCTTCCGCGGCCCAGGCGGAACAAGATCGCGAAGTCGTTCTTTCCGCACTGGGACACCGAGAAGCCGATCGAGTTCCTCGACGTGCATCCGCTCAAAGCCGAATTGAAGGCGGTCATCGCGAACCAGCGGACGGTGGCCGCCATCGTCGACCTTCTCGACACCAGCGAGCGCGAGCGCGTGGTGGCGCTCGGCGGGCTCCACATCCTGGCCACCGAACGGCATGAAGCCCGCCGCATCGATCATCAGCTCCGCGGCCGCGCCGGACGCCAGGGGGACATCGGATCATCGCGCTTCTACCTCTCCCTCCAGGACGACCTGATGCGCATCTTCGGCTCCGACCGCATCAGCGGCCTGATGCTGAAGCTGGGCATGGAGGAAGACATGCCGGTGGAACACCCGATGGTCTCCCGCTCGATCGAGCGCGCGCAGCGCCAGGTCGAAGCCCAGAACTTCGCGGTCCGCAAGCATCTGCTCGAGTACGACGACGTCATGAACAAGCAGCGTGTGGCGATCTACGGCACGCGCCGGATGATCCTGGAGGGCAAGGAGACCCGCCAGTGGCTTCTTGACCTCTCCGAGGACGTCATCGATGCGTTTCTGGAGAACGCCCTCGATCCCAAGGTCTCCACGGAGGGCGCGAACCCCGAGGGCCTCTCGATCATGCTTCGAGACACCTTCGGCCTCACCGTCCCCGTCGAGGAGATCACGGGCACGCCCCAGGCCGAGCTCGCCGCCTCGCTCAAGGCGCGGGCCAGAAAGGTCTACGAGGCCAAGGAGCAGCAGATCGGCCCGGAGATCATGCAGTTCCACCAGCGGGTGCTCCTGCTGCAGATCGTGGACGCACAGTGGAAGGACCACCTCCTCTCCCTCGACCACCTGAAGGAAGGAATCAGCCTCCGCTCCTACGGCCAGCGCGACCCTCTCGTCGAGTACAAGAAGGAGTCGTACAACCTCTTCCAGTCCCTGATGGATCGGATCGAAGAGGAGGCTCTGCGCTGGGTCTTCCTGTACCAGCCAGTGATACGCCACGAGGAAGCCCCGCGCCCGCCCATCGACATCACCCTCGAGGCGAGCGACGCTCCCCTTCCCGTCCCGGAACGCCGGCCGGAGCCGGTGTCCACGTTCGGCAAGGCCCGGACCCAGCCGCGCAATCTGACCTTCACGAGTTCCGCGGACGCCGCGCCCCGGCAGTTCGCGGGCGCCGCCAAGCCCGAGGCTCAGGGCGGCAACGACGGCATCGTGAAGACCGTCCGCCGCGAGGGTGTGAAGGTGGGGCGCAACGATCCCTGCCCTTGCGGATCGGGCAAGAAATACAAGAAGTGTCACGGGACGGAGTAAGCCAAGGATCACGATGAATCGCCTCGAAACCCGCATCAGCGAAGGGCTCACCTTCGACGACATCGTCCTCGTGCCTCAGTACTCCGAATGCCTCCCCGCCGAAGTGGACGTGGTCACGCGGCTGACGAAGGGGATCGTCCTCAACATCCCCATCGTGTCCGCGGCCATGGACACGGTGACGGAAGCGCCCCTCGCCATCGCTCTCGCACAGGAGGGCGGCATTGGATTCATCCACAAGAACCTGTCCATCGACCTCCAGGCGGCCGAGGTGGACAAGGTCAAGCGCTCCGAGGCGGGGATGATCGTCGATCCCGTCACCGTCTCCCCCGATGCGCCGGTATCCGACGCCCTCGCGCTCATGGCGAAATTCCGGATCAGCGGCGTTCCGGTGACGGAGAGCGGCAAGCTCGTGGGCATCCTCACCAACCGGGACCTCCGCTTCGAAACGCGCACCAGCCTGCGCGTGGCCGAGCTCATGACTCGCGACCCCCTCATCACCGTGAGAGTCGGAGCCACCCTCGAGGAGGCGAAGGAGCTGCTCCACCGGCACAAGGTCGAGAAGGTGCTCGTGGTCGACGAGACCAACAACCTCCGTGGCCTCATCACGGTCAAGGACATCCAGAAGCGGATCAAGTATCCGAACGCCTGCAAGGACTCGGCGGGCCGCCTCCGCGTGGGCGGGGCGGTGGGCATCGCCTCCGACACCCTCGATCGCGTGCGCGCGCTCGTCGACGCCAAGGTGGACGTGATCGCCATCGATACCGCGCACGGGCACACCAAGGCCGTGATCGAGATGGTCGGCCGGGTGAAGAACGCCTTTCCCGAGGTCGAGCTCGTCGCGGGCAACGTCGGAACGAAGGATGGCGCCAAGGATCTGGTCGCGGCGGGCGTCTCTGCAGTGAAGGTTGGCATGGGTCCTGGTTCCATCTGCACCACACGCATCGTCTCCGGGGCGGGCATGCCCCAGGTCACGGCCATCGCCGAGGCGGTGGAGGCCTGCGCCCACTCCGGCATTCCCGTGATCGCGGACGGCGGGATCAAGTTCTCCGGCGACATCACCAAGGCGCTCGCGGTGGGCGCCGACTCCGTGATGATCGGTTCGCTCTTCGCGGGCGCTGAAGAAAGCCCTGGCGAAGTGATCCTCCGGCAGGGTCGCAGCTTCAAGACCTATCGGGGCATGGGGTCTCTCGGCGCCATGAAGGACGGGTCGAAGGACCGCTACTTCCAGGCCGAGGCCGCCCCTCAGAAACTCGTACCCGAGGGCGTTGAAGGGATCGTTCCCTACCGGGGCCTCCTGTCGACCATCGTGCAGCAGCTCGTGGGCGGTGTGCGGGCGGGCATGGGCTATTGCGGCGTGCGTTCCATCCGCGAGCTCCAGACCCGGACGCGATTCACCAAGCTCTCGGTTGCCGGCCTCAAGGAGAGCCATGTGCACGACGTGGTCATCACCAAGGAATCCCCCAACTACCGCGTGGAGTGACATGACTTTTCCGGGCCGGACCCTCCTTGCCGCAGCGACGCTCGCCACCTGGGCCTGCACCGCGCCCGACCCGCTGCTGACGTTCCTCGACGAGGAATCCGGCCTCTCCCTGACGCACCCGCCCCGCTGGACGATCGGATCCGCGGAACAGGCAGGCGTCCGGTACCGCTACCTCACCGCGCCCAAGATCGGCGACGACAAGGAGGCTCTTTCCGTCACCCTCATCTCCCCGGTTGCCGCGGCCTCAGCGGATACGGTAGCCGCCGCCTACCTGACCGGAGCCTTCGGCGTGGTGATGATGCCGGGGCCGGGCGGCGCTGTCACGTGGACGTTCAAGGACCAGGCGGGCGTGACTTCGACGCTCTACGTCGCTCCCGCGGGTCAGGGGCGGTACATGGGGGCCTGGGCCAGGGGTTCGGATGCGGCGATGAAACACTACCAGGGGCGCATCGGCGGGATCCTGAACTCGCTCCGTCTGGAGAGCGTGCCCGAGTGGCCCGAGGAGCGCCTGGCGGGGATGGCGGTGCGCGCCCCTGCCGCCTGGACCCGAGGGAGCCGGCTCTCCAACGCCACCAACGCCAGCATGCAGTTCAAGTCTCCTCCGCTCATCGTCGACAAAGGCACCGACACCATTCATGGCTTCGTAACCCTGACCAAGGAGCCTGTGCCGGCTCCGGGCGACCTCGAGGCCTTCTACAAGGTGATTCGGAACCGCGTGTCCGACACTGTTGCCCGCCTGGATAGGGCCACCTGGGAAGAGACGCCGGATCTCGTTCGCCCCCCCGGCTACGCCGACTACCTCAGGAGCGGCACACCGGTCAGTTCGACACGGATCCGTCGTTGGATCACGGCCAGGGATGGCGTGGGGCTGATGCTCACCTGCGAAGCCCGCTCGGATGCCTTCGATCGTGTGGATCCCTGGTGCCGCCGGATGGCCCAGACCGTCCGCTTCGAGTAGCGCCTTCCCGGCGCGCTACTTCGCCGGCGCGACGACGATGGTGCCGACTTCAGCCGTGCCGGAGGGCTCGACACAACACAGGAACGGGTACTCCCCCACGCGGTCGAATGTGATATCGACCTCGAGCGGCTTCGCGGCGCGCACCCGCTTCTCGACGTCCAGAGAGGGAACCGCGAAGCAGTGGTCCCCCTCGCGTGACGTAACCACGAAGTGCACGGTGCCGAGCGGGACGGCGATTCGCTTCGGCTCGAAGCCTGACGAGCCCACCGTGACCCGCACCGTGTAGCCCTCGGCCGCTCCCACTGGCGCTACCGCACCGGGGATGACGCCCCCCAGGGTCTGTGCGGCGGCCAAGAGAAACGAGGCGATCCGAAGGCCGCCTCGCCGGTACGAAGGAGTGTTCTTCACTCCTGGAGGTTAGCGCCCTCCGCGATTTCCACCGAAACCGCCGCGACCGCCCCCACCGCCGCCACGGGGACGATCTCCCCGACCGCGGTCTCGGTCGCCACCGCCCTCACGACGGGGCGGCCGGTCCGAGCTGCCCTCGGGCGGGGCTACCATGCCCTCGGGAAGAGGGATCAGCGCCTTCTTGGAGAGGCGGACCTTGCCCATCGGATCGATGGTCAGAACCTTGACCATCACGGAGTCGCCTTCCTTGAGAACGTCGCGAACCTCGTTGACCCGCTCGTGCGCGATCTCGGAGACGTGGAGCAGGCCGTCGGTGCCCGGCATGATCTCGACGAACGCGCCGAAATCGACGATGCGGACGACCTTGCCCATATATGTCTTCCCGAGTTCGACGCTCGCGGTGAGCTCCTCGATGATGGCCACGGCCTGCTGCGCGGCCTGGAGGTCGGTCGAGGCGATGAGCACGCGACCGTCATCCTCGATCTCGATCTTGCAGCCCGTCCGCTCGGTGATGGAGCGGATCATCTTGCCGCCGGGTCCGATGACATCGCGGATCTTGTCGACCGGGATCCTCACCGTCATGATTCGAGGCGCGTAGACGCTCATCTCCGGACGGTGGGTGCTCAGGGTCTCGGCCATCTTGCCGAGGATGTGCATGCGGCCTTCCTTCGCCTGAGCGAGGGCCTTCGCCATCAGCTCCGCGTTGAGACCGTCGATCTTGATGTCCATCTGCAGAGCGGTGAGGCCCTTCGCGGTGCCCGCGACCTTGAAGTCCATGTCGCCGTAGTGATCTTCCTCGCCCGCGATGTCGGTGAGGACCACGAACTTCTCGCCGTTCGAGACGAGGCCCATGGCGACACCGGCCACCGGCGCCTTGAGGGGCACGCCCGCGTCCATCATGGCCAGGGTTCCGCCACAGATCGACGCCATCGACGAGGAGCCGTTCGATTCGAGGATGTCCGACACGATGCGGATGGTGTAGGGGAAATCCTCCTCGGAGGGGAGCATCTCGCGCAGCGCGCGCTCGGCCAGGGCGCCGTGGCCGATCTCGCGCCGGCCCGGGCCGCGGTTCGGCTTGACTTCGCCGACCGAGAAGGCCGGGAAGTTGTAGTGGAGCATGAAGCGCTTCTTGTGCTCGGCTTCCTGCACGGTGTCGATGATCTGCGCATCCTCGCTGGTGCCGAGGGTGGCGGTGACGAGAGCCTGGGTCTCGCCTCGCGTGAAGAGCGCGGAACCATGCGTGCGAGGAAGGACCGTGACTTCCGACGTGATCGGACGGATCTCGTCGAAGCGGCGCCCGTCGAGACGGCGTCCGCGCTCGAGGATCTCGCGCCGCAGGATGTGCTCGCGGAGCTGGTCGTAGACCACGGGGAGCAGCGCCTTCTTGGCCGCCTGGTCCTCGGGGATGCTCGCGGCGTAGGCCTTCTTCACCGCGTCCATCTTGGCGTACATCTCGAGCTTGTCGCGCTTCTGCATCGCCTCGTAAAGAGCGGGCTCGAGAGCGGAGGCGATCTCGTGCGCGAGGGCGTGGTCGATCTCCCTCTTCGCGACCGGGCGCTTCGGCTTGCCGATCTCCGCCATCATCTGACGCTGCGCCGCGCAGATCACCTTGATGGCCTCGTGACCGGCGACCAGAGCGCGGACCATGTTCTCTTCCGAGAGCTCACTGGCGCTCGATTCGACCATGCAGATGGCCTTCTCGGTGCCCGCGACGAGGAGATTCAACTGGCTCTTCGTCTTCATGTCCGCGGTGGTGGGGTTGATGTGGCACTCGTTGTCCCAGAAGCCCACGCGGACCGCGCCGACCGGAGTGTCGAAGGGAATATCGGAAATGCAGAGTGAGGCCGAGGTGCCGATGATGGCCAGGGTGTCGGACTCGTTCAGGGGATCCGCCGACCACAGGAGTGCGCTGATCTGCGTCTCGCAGCCCCAGCCTTCCGGAAAGAGGGGACGCAGGGGGCGGTCGATGAGGCGGCAGGTGAGAATTTCCTTCTCGTTCTGCCGGCCCTCACGCTTGAAGAACCCGCCCGGGATCTTGCCCGCGGCGAAGTTGTTCTCGCGGTAGTCGACGGTGAGGGGCAGGAAGTCGATTCCGGGCTTCGGCTCCTTGGCCGCGCAGGCGGCGACGAAGACCACGGTGTCGCCCATACGCACCAGGGTGGCGCCGTCGGCCTGCTTGGCCATACGGCCCGTTTCAATGGTGATCGGCGTGCGGCCGACCTGGATCTCATACCGTTTCATGGCCATGTGCTTGTCTCCAGCGGCGGGGCTGTCGGGGGGAGGTGGGTCTTGCTAAGGGGGCGGCGACCGCCCGTGGCGCAGAACGAGGCCGATCCGGAATACCCTGACCCCTCCCGGGCGACCGGAGGAAGCCGAAACCCCGAGACCGGGCGGCCGGGCCGGAACGAAAGGCCCTTGCCTTCTGCGTCGCGGGGGCTACTTGCGCAGTCCGAGCTTGACGATCAGAGACTGGTAGCGAGAGGGCGTCTTCGACTTGAGATAGTCGAGCAGCCGGCGACGATGGCCGACCATCATCAAAAGCCCGCGGCGCGAGTGGTGATCCTTCGCGTGCGTCTTGAGATGCTCGGTCAGCTGTCCGATGCGCTCTGATAGAAGCGCGACCTGGACCTCGGGCGACCCGGTGTCCTTGGCGTGCGCGCGGTTTCCCTCGATGAGGGTCGTCTTCTTTTCCTTGGTAAGGCTCACGACTCTTTTGCTCCTCCGAGCCTGCTTTGTTGTTCTTACAGCGTGATTTATCTTCGTTTGGAACGCGGGAGTTTACCACAGGCGGTGGAGCTCCCCCGGCTCAGAACACGCAGAAGGGCTTCATTCGCGAGCCATCCACGCGCGCGAGCGCGACGAGGCGGCCCTCCCCGTCGCAGATGCGTACCCTGGCGCCAGACGGGTCAGAGGGCGCTCCCGTATTCACGGCACGTCCCAGCCTCAGTTCCGAAACTTCCCTGTCTCCCGCCGACACCCGGGGCCAGCCCTCGAGAGATCCCGCCATGGGAACGAGCGCCTTCGCGAGCGCAACTTCAGTCAGGTCATCGAGGCGGACGGCACGGCCCAGGTCCCAAACGCCCGAGCGCGTGCGCCGCAGCGAGACGAGGTGCGCGCCGACGCCGAGCGCCCGCCCAAGGTCGCGGGCCAGCGCGCGGATGTAGGTTCCCCGGGAACAGGCGAATCGCACGCGGGCGACGTCCCCGTCGAGCCCGATCAGTTCGGCGCTTCCGACGTGCACGCGCACCGGCTTGAGGTCGACCGCCTCGCCGCGGCGGGCCAGGGCATAGGCGCGCTCCCCCGCCACCTTCTTGGCCGAATAGGCGGGAGGCGTCTGATCGATCTCACCCACGAGACCGGCGAGCGCCGCACTCACGCCGCCGGCACTCAACCGCTCGGTCGGAACTGGGTTGCCTCGAGGCTCCCCTTCGGCGTCGTCGGTCGTCGTCTCGAAGCCGAAGCGCACTCCCGCTTCATACTCCTTGGCGTCGAGGCCGCCCGCCTCCTCGAGGTACGGAATGAGCCTCGTGGCCTTCCCCAGACACAGGACGAGAACGCCGGTGGCGAGGGGGTCGAGGGTGCCGGTGTGCCCTACCCGTCTCGTTCCGGCCACCCGGCGGACCCGCGCCACCACGTCGTGAGAGGTGAGTCCCGCGGGCTTGTCCACCACGAGAAGGCCGTCGATGCCGGAGTCGGGCCGCGTTCGTGGCTTGTTCAGAGGATCTCCGGCACTCAGTCTTCGTCCGTGGGCGGGGCGGGTTCGCCGGGCCCGGCCGCGGTCACCGCCGCCGGCTCGTCGGCCTTCTCGTCCGTCTTCCAGCCGGCCATGATCTCGCTCACCCTCTGGGCGTTGTCGAGGCCCCGGTCCTGAACGAACAGAATTTCGGGGACGGTGCGGGTCGTCATGCGCTGCGAAAGGAGCTTCCTCACGAAGCCGCGCGAATGATGAAGGGCGCGCATCGATTCCGTCTGCGCCTTTGCGTCCCCCATGGGTGAGACGTAGATCTTCGCAACCGACTGGTCCACCGGCATCTCCACGCGGATCACGGTCACGAAGCCGAGACGAGGGTCACGGATTTCCCGGGAGATGATCATCGCCACCTCGTCTCTCACCCCGTCCGCGACCCGGGACTTCCGATGATTCACAGCCATTGTCTTTGTTCCCCCCCGCAAACCACGCCTGGAGTCTCCTCCATCACCCGAACGATCCGGTCGAGCGTTCGCTCCATGGAGGCGCGCTCGGTGTTGACGCCGACCACCGCGATCCCCGCCCGCTGCCACTCGTCGTGGTGGGCCACCTCCGCGACCGACACGTTGTGATCCTGGCGGACGCGCTCCATGATGGAGCGCAGGGGCTGCCTTTTGTCCTTGAGACTTCGCGCCTCGGGCAGGTGCAACTCGATCTCGAGAAGCCCAATAACCATGCCCTCATCTTAGGCCGCCAACCTCGTTGAGATCCCGGGTCAAAGCGAAGGCCCAATTCACTTGGGCCGGAGCGTCGGGGGTCTGGGGGCTGAGCATCGCCCCCCCCGGCCATCTGCGGCCCAAAGCTCTACAAGGTTTCGCGGTACTTCTCCATGACGAAGAACTCGATGATGTCGCCGGGCTTCACGTCGTTGAAGTCGACGATGCCGATGCCGCACTCCGTACCCGCCCGAACCTCGGAAGCGTCGTCCTTGTGCCGCTTCAGCGACGCCACCTTGCCGGTGTGGATGACGATGTTGTCGCGCAGCAGACGGACGCTCGCCTGCCGCGTGACCTTGCCTTCCGTGACCAGAGACCCGGCGATAGTGCCGATCTTCGAGATCTTGAAGGTCTCGAGTACCTTGGCCTGTCCGAGCACCACTTCCTTGAACGCGGGAGCGAGGCGGCCTTCGAGGGCTTTGGTCAGGTCGTCCACGACGTCATAGATAATCGTGTACAGGCGGACTTCGATGTTGTCGCGCTCGGCGAACTCGGCAGCCTTGCGCTCCGGGCGGACGTTGAAGCCCACCACGATGCCTTCCGACGCGGCGGCGAGGAGAACGTCCCCCTCGTTGATGGCGCCCACACCCGACCGAATGATGCGCAGGCGGATCTTCTCCTGCGGAATCTTCTTCAACTGCTCGGTGAGCGCCTCGACCGAACCCTGCACGTCGGCCTTCAGGACCAGGGGCAGTTCGATGGGACCGTCGGTCCCCCCGCCCGGCTTGGCGATGGCCTCGAGGCGGATCCTGGACTGGATGGCCTGCTGCTTGTCCTTGAGCTTCTGCTGGCGGAAGGACACGATGGTGTGAGCCTTGACCGAATCCTCGACCACGAAGAGCGAGTCACCGGGCTCCGGCACGTCGTCGAGACCCTGGATCTCCACGGGGGTCGACGGCCCCGCCTCACGCAGCCGTTCGCCACGATCGTTCATGAGCGCGCGGACGCGGCCGGAGACGGCGCCCGCGACCACCACGTCGCCGATGCGCAGCGTTCCGTCCTGAACCAGGATGTTCGCGACCGGTCCACGGCCCTTGTCCAGCCTCGACTCGATGACCGCGCCCCGCGCCGGCTTGTCGGGCATCGCCTTGTACTCGCCCATGTCAGCCTGGAGCAGGATCATCTCGAGCAGCTGATCGAGGTTCTGCTTCTTCTTGGCCGAGACGTTCACGAAGACGGTCTGGCCGCCCCACTCTTCCGGGAGCAGGCCGCGGTCGGCGAGCTGCTGCCGAATGCGATCCGGTTGAGCCTCGGGCTTGTCGATCTTGTTGACCGCCACCACGATGGGCACGCCGGCCGCCTTCGCATGGTCGAGAGCTTCGAGAGTCTGGGGCATGACGCCGTCGTCCGCCGCGACGACCAGAACGACGATGTCGGTCACGCGCGCGCCGCGCGAGCGCATCAGAGTGAACGCCTCGTGGCCGGGGGTATCCAGGAAAACCACCGCCCGGTCGTCCACCTCGATCTTGTAGGCGCCGATGTGCTGGGTGATCCCGCCGTGCTCGCGCTCGGCGACCCGGGTCTCGCGTATGGCATCGAGGAGCGACGTCTTGCCGTGGTCGACGTGGCCCATGACGGTGACCACGGGCGCGCGCGGCACTGCGCCTGCGGCCGTCGACACCACCTGCTCCTGCACCACTTCTTCCTCGTACGAGCGCACGGTGGCGTCGTAGCCGAACTCGCGGCAGACATCCTGCGCGACTTCGATGTCGAGAGTCTGGTTCACGGTCAGCATGAGGCCCTTGCTGATGAGGTACTTCAGGATGTCGCGGTTCTTGGCGTCGGGCATGCGCTCCGACAGCTCCTTGACCGTGACGCCTTCGGTGATGGTGATCGGGCGCAGCGGGCCCGTCCACTTCGGACGCTCCTGGGTGACGATCGGCGTGATCTCACGCGCGCCTTTCTCGCGGGGCTGCCGGCGGGCTCCGATGCCCGGACGGTAGGAACCCGGACGGCTGCCCGGCGACGATGGCTGCGAGGCAGGCGACGGAGGACCACCGGCGCGGCCCGAAGGCCCGGTGGTTGCGGGGGCCTGGGCGCCGCGGACTCCGGGAGTGCCGCCCCGCAGGCCCGGGCGCTGAGGAGGGGCGCCCGGACGGGTGGCGACCCGATGCTGCCCGGTCGTCCTCGTGGGGGATGCGATGGGCCGGATCGCGCGAATAACCGGAGCAATCGGCTTCACCACGAGAGGAGCCTGGGGTTCGCCGGCCTCGCCGGACGGCGCCCCTTCGGGTGGTCCCGGCGTCGCCGCCTTGGCCGCCGCGGCGGGCCTGCCGATGGGTCGAAGCGGGGCGATACGCGGCGTCATCCTCACCGGAGCGGCGGACGGGCCGACCGCGGGGATACCATCCTCGACGGTGTCGTCCGCGGCGCCGGGTTCGGACTCGGCGGAGCGCGCGGCCGAGGCGGGTTCGCCCGTCTCAGGAGAGACCCCGGCATCTGCCTCACCCGGCGCGGGGGCGGGCTCGGTCTCGGTCGGCGCGGCCTTGCGGGCACGACCGATGGGTGCGACGGTAATCGGTGCCCTCGGCGCTACCGGCTCATCCTTGGCGACCACGGGCGCCGCCGCGGCAGCGGGAGCCGTCGGGGCGGTGACGGGACCCGCCGCGGGAGCGGGCTTGACCCCTGTCGCCTCCACGGGCGGTGGTTCCGGGGCGGCTTCCACGGGCTTGGCCGCAACGCGCGGCGCCAGGCGGACTGCGGGTGTGGGGGTGGGAGCGGGGGCGGCCGGCTTGGGACGAACGCCCGCCTTGCGTGCCGCGCGCTCCGCCTCGGCTTCCCGGGCGGCCCGCTCGCGCTCGGCGCGCTCGGCGGCTACCTTGGCCTCGCGCTCCTTCTCGAGAGCGTCCCGCTCGCCCTCGTCCTCTTCGGAACCGTACACTCGGCTCTTCTTGGAGCTCTGGCTCTCGAGGCGCACGTGGCGCTTGAACTTGGTGGCCTGGTCTTCGTCGACGGAGCTGGACGGGGCCTTCGCCTCGATGCCCATCGCCTTGAGTTTCTCGATGATCTCCTGCGAGGAGAGACCCAGTTCGCGGGCGAGTTCGTAGACGCGGGGTTTGGGCATGAAGCTCTTTATCGACCTGTTTCTGGACGTATGAAGGGTGCGGAGATCCCATGGATCGACGACGGAACGAGGCCCAAGAACACTAGGCGGGTTCTCCTGCCGGGGGCTGGGCCGCCGCTTCATCGGACTCAGGGGCGGATTCGGTGGATGGTTCGGATCCCTCGGCCGGCGTTTCGCGGACCGCGACCTTGGGCAGGGCGGCGGTGGCCGCCTGACGGAGGGAGGCCGCGGTGGCTTCCTCGATGTCGATCGAGGCGAACTCCTCGTCGGTCATCTGGAGGAGGTGCTCGAGCCCCTGAACACGCGCGTCCATCAGGCGCTGCACGATGTCCTTGTCGACGCCTTCCATGGTCTTGAACTCGCTGAGCTGCGCCGCGACCTCGATGCGCTTTTCTTCCTCGCTCTTGATCTCGATCCGCCAGCCCACGAGCTTCGCGGCCAGGCGCACGTTCTGCCCGCGCTTACCGATGGCGAGCGAGAGTTGCTTGTCCTCGACCACCACTTCCATGATCTTCTGCTCGGAGTCGACGATCTGCACGCGCGAAACCTGGGCGGGCTGCAGCGCCGCCTTGACCAGCGCGACCGGATCATCGTCCCATTCGATGATGTCGATCTTCTCGCCGCGCAGCTCGCGGATGACCGCCTGAACGCGCGTGCCTTTCATGCCGACGCAGGCGCCGATGGGATCGATGTCCTTGTGGGTCGACTCCACCGCCACCTTGGCCCGCTCCCCCGGCTCGCGGACGCAGGCGCGGATCTTCACGGTGCCGTCGAAGATCTCGGGCACTTCCATCTCGAGGAGCTTCCGGAGAAGCGCTCCATCGGTTCGGGACACCGTGACCTGCGGCCCGCCGCGGGTCGACCGCTGCACGGAGAGGATGGCCACCCGGATGCGGTCGCCCGTCTGGTAGTTCTCCGCCCGGCTCTGTTCCTTGCGCGGGAGCACCGCCTCGGTGCGGCCGAGATCGATGATGTAGTCGGTGCCTTCCTGCCGCTTGATCACGCCATTCAGGACATCGCCGCGGCGGCGCTCGAATTCGGCGATGACGTTGTCGCGCTCGGCATCGCGGACCTTCTGGAAGATGACCTGCTTCGCGGCCTGGGCGGCGATGCGTCCGAGGCCCTCGGTCTGCTTCGGGAACTCGATTTCCATGCCGAGTTCGGCCTCGGGGATGAGCTCCCGCGCCTCCTCGAGACTGATCTCGATCTCCTCGTCCGTGACCTTCTCGACCACTTCCTTGACCGCGAAGACGTCGATGTCGCCTGTCTCGTGGTTGAAGCGGCTGCGCAGATCCTCGTCGTTGTTGAAGAAGCGCTTGGCGGCCTGGAGGATCGCGTCCTCGATCGCCCGGATCACGACCTCGGGATCGAGGTTCTTCTCCCGGGAGACCTGCTCGATGCGTACTTTCAGCTCGTTAGCCATGATTTACCTGAACGAAATCTCTCTTTGGGCGTGGCGGAGAGCCGAAAACGGCACGGCAATCTCGGCGCCTTCGCGGCCTTTGTTATCGCGGGGGACGATGCGGACTTCCTTATCGTTCACCGCCAGCAGGCGGCCCTTGATCTCCTTCACGGGAACTTTCGCCTCGTCCGCGTCTCCGCCCGCGGCATCCGACCCGACGGACGCCGGCGCCTCGACGAACGCGATCTGGACGTTCTTCTCGATCACGCGCATGAAATCGGCCGGCGTCTTGAGCGGACGCGTCATCCCCGGCGACGACACCTCCAGGGTGTAGGAGCGACCGATGGGGTCCTCGACGTCGAGGATGGCCGAAATCTCGCGAGACGCGCTCTCGAGCTCATCGAGGCTGATCCGTCCTGGCTTGTCGAGGAAGATCCTGAGGACCGGACCCTTCCCCCCCCGCTTCATCTCGATTTCGACGAGCTCGAGCCCGGAGGAAGCGGCCACACGCTCGGTGACCGAGCGCACGAAGGCCTCCACTTCGAGCCCCTTGCGGGCGTCTTTCTCGGATTGAACGGCGGCGCTGGTCGCGGTCAACTCTTCTCCGGCTCTTCTTTCAAGACGGCTTCTCGATGGAAAAAAAAGAGTGGGCGTCTGCCCACTCAAGCAGTGTCCAGTATAAGGTCGAAGGGTTCCCTCCGGCAAGACCCTATCTACTTTATTGTGACGGTCTTTCGGGTGGCCGGGCGCGGGAACCAGGGAACGAAAGCGCTGGTCACCTGCTGGTATTCGCGATACTCCTCGCCCCGGCTCCGGACGGCCTGCGCCTCGGTCGCCGGTATGCCGGTCACGCGGAGCAGGAAGTAAAGCATCAGCGCAGGACAAACCCAGGAGACCCAGCCAAGGGGGCCCGCGGAGGCGGCAAGGGCGAAGGCGCACCAGACGAGCCACTCGAAGAAGTAGTTCGGGTGCCTCGAGTACCTCCACAGGCCGTGGCGGCAGACCCTTCCGGAATTGGCAGGGTCCTTTCGAAACGCCTGCAGCTGGGCATCCGCTGCCGACTCGCCCACGAAACTCACAAGGAAGACCAAAACGCCCATCCCCTCGAGCCAGCCGAGGCCGGGATCGGGATTCATGCAGGCGAAAAGGAAGGGCAGGGAAAGCCCGGCGTTGAGCGCCCCCTGCAACAGGAAGAATCGAAAGAACCGGCCATTCACGTCGTCCTTCCACTGACGCCGGAGTTCGATGTACCTGCCTTCCTCGACCGGGTGAAGCTCCGCGACCCGCCGGGCCAGGTGGACGGCCAGGCGGAGGCTCCAAAGCGCGACGAGGCCCGAGATGGCAAGTCGCCGGCCCGGGTGGCCGGCGCCGAAAAGGGCGAACATTGCGGCAAGGGGCGTGAAGTTGAACGACCACATCACATCCACGATCGAGAAGTTCCCGATCCTCCGGGCCACCACGAAGGCAATCGCCATCAAGGCCCCGACCATGGCCGCGGCCGCACAGAGGAGCGGGATCACGGCTTCTGGAGGCGCTGCTGGTCGCGAAGCCCGGCGATGATCGGCCGCACCGCCGAGAACGTCCCCACGAAGATCAGAGGGGCGGAAAGACTCCAGGCGAGCATCGCATGAAGGCAGGTGAGGCCGAACTCCTCGGTGAACCGGACGAGGTCCGTGCGGGCGAGTTCGAGGATCTCCGAAGGGGCCAGGGACACATTGGGAGCGCCCATGATCCACTCGCCCAGCCGGACGAAGACGAAGATCAGCGGGATCTGGAGCGGGTACACCGCGTAGTTGACGGCGTGCGTCAGCGGTTGCGGGGCCTTGAAGACCAGGGCGGCCAGAAAGCAGAACGGGATGGAGACGCCCATGATCGGGAACAGGCCGAAGGTCACACCGATGGCCACCGCGTAGGAAAGCTGCCGAGTGCTGCTCCCCTGGAGGATGAGCGTCTCGAACGGCAGCCCGATGTACCGATGGAAGTACCCCCTGTGTTCGTTTTCGGTCATGCGCTCCCTGCTCGCTGTCCTCTCCCCAAAGCCGACCCGTGCCGGCGAAATCTAGCCGACATGTATGCGCGGACGCTCCTGCTGGTTCTTGACGGAGCGGCGCAGGACCTCCCGGGTCACCGGGGCGGTGTCCCCTTCACCCAGGAAGATGAACTTGAGAACGTAGGCGATGGGATTCCCTTCGGTCCAGCCGAAGTAGGCGTGGGAGATCTGACCCGTCCGCTTTTGCGCCTCCAGCAGAGTCGCGGCAATCGCGTTTGGAATGGCGGCGGCGGTGGCCCTCAGAATATGGTGGCGGCCCACCCGAACGCCGCGAACCTCGAGGTCGCCCACGAAGGCGGAAGCGTCCCCCTGGAGCACCTCGAGGAAGAGCACGGGCTCGCCGCTCGTGAGCGAGTGGTCCTCGCGGGCCTGCAGCTCCTTGCGGTCGTACTCGTCGATGGTTCTCCGGCCCGGCCGATGCGCGATGAGCCGCACCGGATGAGGCGCGACCGCGGCCAGGAACTCGCTGGCCTTGGGCCCGAAGTTGACGTTCACCACCCGCAGCTCCGTAGATCGCAGAGCACGGGACATCACCGATGTGACGACGATCCCCACGATGAAGAACGTGGCGATCTTGATTCCCTCGGGCCGCTCGATCACGTTCACCACCGTCGTGTAGACGAAGATGAGGGCCATCATCAGGTACAGCCACCGCGCCCGGCCGCGCCAGTTCGTGATGGTCACGGCCACCGCCGCGGAGGTCATGAGGACGAGGACGCCGGTCGCGTAGGCGCCTCCCTGCGCGGCCACGTCGGCGTTGAAGGCGGCGGTCACCGCGAGCGAGATGAACGTGAAGAGGAGAACCAGGGGCCGCGTGGCCCGAGCCCAGTCCGGAGCCATTCCGTAAGGCGGGAGATACCGCGGCACCAGATTGAGGAGCCCGGCCATGGCGGAGGCCCCCGCGAACCAGAGGATGGAGATCGTGCTCAGGTCGTACGCCGTACCGAAGAGGTCGCCGAACTGCTCGTGCGCCAGGTAGGCAAGCGCGCGTCCATAGGCTCGCCCCCCCTCGATGAACTCGGTGGGCGGCACCAGGACCGTGGTGGCTACCGACGAGGCCACGAGGGCCAGGCTCATCACCACGGCGGCGGTGAGGAGCATCCGCCGTGTGTTCCTGATCCGGCCCTCCGGACTTGGCCGGTCCGCATCCTCGCGGTCCCCGGTGACGAGCGGCATCAGGGCCACCCCCGTTTCGAATCCGGAAAGTCCGAGAGCGAGCTTGGGGAAAAGGAGGAGGCTGATCCCGATGGCTCCCAACAGGTTTCCCTGGGCGATGGACACTCTGTCCCACCACGTGAAGAGCATCTCGGGACGCGCCAGCAGAATCGCGAGAGAGTTCACGAGGACGATGGCGTTGAGGAGCAGGTAGACGACCACCACCGCCACCGCCACGCCGATGGCTTCACTGAATCCGCGCAGGAAGACGAGCCCCAGGCCTACCAGGAGAAAGGCGGTGACGAGCACCAGATGTCTCGCCACGAAGCCGGGCGCGAACGGGTTCTCGGCGATATGAGCGGTGGCGTCCGCCGCGGACAACGTCATCGTGATGACGAAGTCGGTGAAGGCGAAGCCGAGCAGCACCAGCACGAAGGCTTTCCCTCGCCACCGCGGGAGGAGTTCCTCGAGCATCATGATGCTCCCCTGCCCGTGCGGCGAATGGCGGGCCACCTGGGAGTACACGGGCAGGGCCACGCCCAGGGTCACACACACCAGGATGAGCGTGGCGAGTGGGGACAGAATCCCTGCAGCGAGGAACGCGATGCCAGGCTGGTAGCCGAGGGTCGAGAAGTAGTCGACGCCGGTCAGACACATGACCTGCCACCAGGGCGCGGTCGAGGTCCCGTGGCCGCTCGACCCATCGTGGCTCTTGAGAAGCCAGTCCCTCAGCCAGCGGCTGTCCGTTCGGGCCGGCTCCGGGGGCGCCGGGCTCGGCTGCGGGCTATCCGACATGGATGCGCGGGCGCGCCTCCTGGTCCGGCACGGCGCGCCTCAGGACCTCGCGAGTCACCGGCGCGGTGTCGCCCTCGCCGAGCACGATGTAGCGAAGGACATAGGCGATGGGATTTCCCTCGGTCCAGCCGAAGTAGGCATGCGCGATCTGCCCGGTGCGCCGCTGCGCCTCCAACAGAGTCGCGGCGATGGCGTTGGGGATGGCGGGGGAAGTCGCCCGGAGAATGCGGTGCGCCCCGATGCGGACACCGCGGACCTCGAGATCCTCTTCGAAGGCCGAGGCGTCTCCCTGCATGATCTCCAGGAAGATCACGGGCTCTCCGCTGTTGAGCGAGTGATCTTCGCGCGCCTGAATCTCCTTGCGATCGTATTCCTCGACCGTCCGCTTGTCCGGACGATGCGCGATGATCCGGACCGGGCATTCACCGAGAGAGGCAATGAACTCTTCCGCCTTCGGGCTCAGCCGCACCGCGCTCACGCGCAATTCCGTCGATCTCATGGCGCGCGAGGTGATGGAGACCACGACGATCCCGAAGATGAAGAACGACGCGATCTTGAGGCCCTCGGGGCGCTCCACGACGTTCACCACCATCGTATAGGCGAAGACCAGGGTCATGAGCCCGTAGATCCATCGCGATCGGTCGGCCCGGTGCGTGATCGTCACCGCCACCGCCGCGGACGTCATCAGCACGAGGACGCCGGTCGCGTAGGCGCCGCCCTGCGCATTCACGTCGGCCTCGAATACGGCGGTCACGATGAGGCTGATCAGGGTGAACACCAGGACGAGCGGGCGGTTGGCGCGCGCCCAGTCGGGCGCCATCCCGTAGGGCGGGAGATAGCGGGGAACCAGGTTCAGGAGGCCGGCCATGGCGGACGCGCCGGCGAACCAGAGAATGACGATCGTGGACAGGTCGTAGGCGGTCCCGAAGCCGTCCCCCAGAAAGCCGTGGGCGAGGTAGGAGAGGCCACGGCCGTAGGCTTTGCCGCCCAATTCGAACTCCTTGGCGGGGATCAGAACGGTGGTCACGAATGACGATGCGATGAGCGCCACGCTCATGATGACGGCCGCGGTGGCGAGCAGTTTGCGGGTGTTGCGGATCCGGCCGGCCGGGCGGGCTTCGGCGTCGCCCTCCTTCCCTCTCACGAGCGGCATGACCGCGACCCCGGTTTCGAAACCCGAGAGCCCAAGGGCGATCTTTGGAAAGAGCAGAGCGGCGATGGCGATGGCCATCCAGGGATTGCCATGCTGGGTGAGGACCCCGGACCACCAGCTGTGGAAGAGGTCGCCCCGGCTCGACACCTCCATGAGCGCCCGTCCGATGACGATCACGTTGAGCAGCAGATACAGGACCACGATGGCGACGGCGATGCCGATCGCCTCCTTGAACCCCTTGAGAAAGACGGCGCCGAGAGCGACGAGGAGAAGCGACGTAACCAGGACCGCGTGGTCTTCGATCCCGTGCGGCACGTAGGGGTTTTCGGCGATGTGCGCGGTGGCGTCGGCCGCGGACATGGTCATGGTGATGATGAAGTCGGTGAAGGCGAAGCCAAGCAGGATGAGAACGAACAGCTTTCCTCGCCACCGGGGAAGCAGCTCCTCGAGCATGAGGATGCTGCCCTGCCCGTGGGGCGAGTACTTCGCCACCTGAGCGTAGATGGGCAGCGCCACGAACAGGGTCACGGCCACGAGAATCATGGTCGCAAGGGGCGACAGCATCCCGGCCGCCAGCACCGCGATGCCCGGCTGATACCCGAGCGTCGAGAAGTAGTCGACCCCGGTCAGGCACATGACCTGCCACCAGGGGGCGGTGGCCTGGTGGCTGCCCCGGTCGTTCCGTCCGTGGAGGAGCCAGTCTCCCAGCCAGCGCCCGTCCCGGCCCGCGGGCGCCGCGATTATTTGCGACTCCGAGGCGTCGCTTTCCCCCGATGGGTTCATTTCCGCGCGAAGCATATCGGAGTTTGAAGTTCGGCCCGGAGCCGATTCCTGCTGCCCCGGGGCCCTCGGAGGAAGTATCCTCTCCGCGATATGAGTCGCGACTGGGACGATCTACGCAACGACTTTCCGGGGACGAAGGACCGCGTGTACCTCAACGCGGCCGCCGGGTCCATCACTCCGAGGTGGGTTCGGGAGGCGGTGAACCGCTACCAGCAGGAGCTCGAGGAGGGTGGCGACGATCACTGGGACCTCTGGCTCGCCCAGATGGAAGTGGTGCGCGAGCGTGTGGCCCGCTTCATCGGGGCGCAGGCCGACGAGATCGCCTTCGTCACCAACTCCTCCGACGGGATGAACATCCTCGCCGACCTCGTGGCCTCGGACGGGCCCGTCCTGTCCGACGAGATGGAGTTCCCCACCGTCACTCTGCCCTTCGTGCATCGGGGCGCGCAGATGCAGTTCGTGCCCGCCATCGAGGGTGAGCTGCGCCTCGAGATGTTCGACGAGGTGCATGCGCCGCGAGCCACCTCGATCTCGGTGAGTCATGTCCAGTTCTCGAACGGCTTCCGCATCGACCTCGAGGCCCTGGGCGCGCTCAAGGGCCGGCGATCGCTGATCGTCTGCGGCTCGCAGTCGGTGGGCGCGTTCGAGATCGATGTCAAAGCCATGCAGATCGATGGCCTCGCCTGCGCCGGCCACAAGTGGATGATGGCCGGCTACGGCGCGGGGTTCGTCTACGTCGGCAAGGAGCTGCTCAAGCGCGCTCCCCGCGGCATGGGCTGGCGAAGCGTGAAGGATCCCTTTGCATTCAACAACCGCGCGGGCGTTCCCGTGGCCGCGGCGCGCCGCTACGAGTTCGGGTGTCCTTCCTTCCCGACGATCTTCGCCCTTGGTGCCGCGGTGTCCTACCTGGACGGCATCGGCCGCGACCGGATCCAGGCCCGCGTCCTGCAGCTCAACACCACCCTCACCTCCGCCCTTCGGCACGCCGACTTCGAAGTGCTGTCGCCTCTCGGCGCGGGTCGCTCGGGCGAGACTCTGGTCGCGGCGGACGACCCTGGCGGCACCACGGAGTTTCTCCGCGGCAAGGGGATCATGGTCACCCAGAAACCCGAGGGCATTCGAGTATCCACGCACTTCTACAACAGCGATGAAGACATCGAGAAGCTGGTGGAAGCGCTCAAGGATCGCCGCGAAGCCATGGTGACGGCCTAGGAATCCAGGGGGTGCGGAGCCGCTTTCGAAGCGCGCCGTTGTGGGGCCTGCTCCTCGCGCTGAGCCCGGCCCTGAGCGCGCAGGAAAAGCCGGTCCACGCCGAGGCACCGAGCCGTGAGCGCGTCATCGAGGTCGCCCGCCGGATCATGATCAGCGCGCGCTTCTGCACCCTCGTGACCATCGGTGAGCTGGGCCAGCCTCAGGCGCGCATCGTCGACCCCCTCGAACCGGACGCGGCTTTCGCGGTCCACATTGCCACCAACCCCGGCAGCCGCAAGGTCGCCGAGATCCGAAGAGACCCTCGGGTCACGCTTCTCTACTTCGACACCGTCCGGTCGGCCTACGTCACGCTGATCGGCCGCGCCGTCGAGCTGCGTGACGCCGAGAAGCCTCTACGGCGCAAGAAAGAATGGGACGCCTTCTTCCCCGCCGCCACCCCGCTCGCCTACACCCTCTATCGAATCGTGCCTTCTCGGCTGGAGGTGGTGAGCGCCTCCGACGGCCTTTCCGGCGACCCCGTCACCTGGCGGCCCGAGATCGTGGAATTCAAATAGCGCGGCGCCCCCGTCCCCTCCGGGAAGGACGGTAGATTTCGGGCATGAAGAACTCACCCGCTCTGGCTCTCTTTCTCTGTCTTGCTGCCGCCTCCGCTGCCCCGGCGGCGCAGAAGGCGGTATCGCGACCCGATCCTCTCGCGGGCTTCGACGCTCAGGTCGCGCAGGCGGTCAAGGACTGGAAGGCGCCCGGTTTCGCGATCGCGGTCGTGAAGAACGGAACGGTACTCTTTGCCAAGGGCTACGGTGTCCGCGAGCTGGGCAAGCCCGACGCCGTGGACGTGCACACTCTTTTCGCCATCGGCTCCACGACCAAAGCCATGACCGCGGCGGCGATCGGGATGCTGGTGGACGACAAGAAGCTCGGGTGGGACGACCCGGTCACCCGGCACCTCCCCTGGTTCGCGCTCAAAGACCCGGCCCTGACGCGCGAACTCACCATTCGTGACCTGCTCACCCACCGCGCGGGGCTGCCGAACGCCGACTTCCTCTGGTACGGGCAGCCGAATTCGCCCCGCACCATCCTGGACCGGATGCGCCTGGTGGACCCCGCCTACCCCGCGCGCTCGAGCTTCATCTACCAGAACGTCATGTACGCGGCGGCTGGGGCGGTGGTCGAGGCGGCGAGCGGCACGCCCTGGCAGCGCTTCATCGAGTCGCGCATTTTTGCGCCTCTGGACATGAAGGACTCCATCGTGGACTCGGCGGCTCTAGGAGGCCATCCCAACCGGGCGGAGCCCCACGACGTCATCGAGGGCGTGGTCGCCCGCATCGAGAACGCGAGCGTGGAGGGGGTGGCGCCCGCGGGCTCCATCTGGTCGAGCGTCGACGACATGTCGAAATGGATGCGACTCCTGCTGGCCGGAGGGACCACGAAGACCGGCGAGCGGATCCTGAGCGAGGCCACGGTTTCGGAATTGTTCCAGCCGCAGACAATGGTCACGAAGGCCGCCTTCTACCCCACCGCCCAGATCACCAGACCGAACTGGACCACCTACGGCCTCGGCTGGTTCCAGCAGGACTACGCAGGACTGAAGATCGACTTTCACACGGGCAGCATCGACGGCATGGTCGCGATCTGCGGCCTCATTCGCTCGGAGGGCATCGGCGTCTATGTCCTGGCGAATCTCGATCACGCCGAACTGCGGCACGCCCTGATGCTTACTGCGTTCGATCGGCTGACCGGCCGCCCCGCCCGCGACTGGAGCGCCGAGTTCCAGTCCCTCTATGCGCGCCTCCAGAAGGAAGCCGAGGAAGAGGAAGCGCGCCAGGACGCCCGCCGCACACCTGGAACAAAGCCGTCGCTGCCCCTCTCGGCGTATGCGGGGACGTACACCGACGCCTTGTTCGGAACCGTCGAGGTCACGCTCGATCCGTCCGATCAGTCCCTCCACGCGCGCTACGGGAATGCCTTCACCGGGAAGCTGGAACACTGGAACTTCGACACGTTCCGCGCGCAGTGGGACGCGAAATGGCGGGGCCACAGCCCCGCCGCTTTCATCCTCGACCTGAACGGGAAGCCCGACGAGCTTCGTCTGATGGGGGCGGTCTTCCGGCGGAAAGGCGAAGCGCGGTAGCGGCGTACGCTCTTTGATACACTCTTAAGTGCCCCCATGCCCGACACTTCCGCTGAAAAAGCCTCTGCACAACGTTCGCTGACCAAGGCCGACATCGTGGCCGGGGTCGCGCGGCGCCTCGACTTCACGCAGGTTCAGGCCGCGATCGTGGTCGACTCGTTCCTGAAGGGTGTGGTCTCCGCCCTGAAGAAGGGTGAAGAAGTGGAAATCCGCGGGCTGGGCTCCTTCCGCTTTCGATCCCGGGCGCCCCGCAAGGGACGCAACCCCAAGACCGGCGAGCGCGTGGAGGTTCCAGCCAAGCGCGTGCCCTACTTCAGGATGGGCAAGGAGCTGAAGGCCATCCTGGGCGGGAGCGGCGAACCCTCCTGAGGACTCCAGCCTTCGCCCGAAGGGTGAAGGCTCAGGCCTTTCGTTCAGGGAAGGGCGAGCATCGGCGGCGTCGGCCGGCGCTGGGCCCGAATCCGGAATCCGAAGAGAGCGCGATCGATCACCAGGGATCTGGGGATGAGGGCATCGTTTCGATGCTCATAGGCCGCGAAGAGAGCGAACTCCGTCGAGCCCCCGAACCGCCGGTAACCCGCCTCCCCTCGGAAGTCCGCGAATGAACCTCGCGCGAAGCCTGGGCTCGCCTCAGCGTTGACGTAGCGAACGTCGGCGAGAACGAAGAGCGCCTTACTGTCCCGCTTCAGCAGGTCGATGTCCAGGGCGGCCCGGGCCTCCCAGTTGTACTGAACGCCGGAACTGAGGGTCGCGAAGCCGAGCGACACGGCGTAGCCGCCTCGCCGGTCCCACGACCTGGGCCACGGAGAGTCGAAAGCCGCTCCCAGGAAGTTCCAGTCGACCACCTGGATCTTCTCGCGATCCTGCACGTGACGCGACACATGGTGGAAGAAGGTGGTGACCCGAAAGGCGCCCAGATCCCTTCTCGCGCCGACTTCGAGCGAGTAGTTCGCCTGCACCGCTTCGAAGGAGCGAACCCGGTGCCCGAGGATCGTCTCGAAGTTGGGATCGAAGTAGGCCGACCACTTCCCCTTCTCCACGAGATCCACGTTGACGCCAATCCAGCCCACCCAGGCGAACTCCTCGTTCGCCGGCGCGTAGCGCGCGGCCTCGATGCGCGGGCCCATGAAAGGCAGGAACCTCGCATCGTCCGCCGAGGCCGGCGTCTGAAGCGCACTCAGCGTCGAAAGGAACGCTGCGAGTCCGAGGGATCGCTGATTCAGGATCGACATGGATTGGGTTCGCGGGTTGGAGGTGAGAGCCGCGGACCACCGCGAGCCTTGGTGAAGGAGTGTGCCGGAGGTGGGGGTCGAACCCACACGTTGCAAGCAACGCGGGATTTTGAGTCCCGTGCGTCTGCCAGTTCCGCCACTCCGGCATCGGGGGCAGGACCGGGAGTCTAGCCGACGATGCGCTCCCGGATCCGGGCCTTCGTCCTCATCGAAGAGGACCCCGCCTCCATCAGGACTTCGTAGTCGCCCGCCGGAGCCCGCTTCTTCTCCGCATCGGTCATCTCCCACCAGACGCGGTGAAGCCCAGGAGTCCGCGGCCCGTCGAGAGCCTGCATCAGGCGCCCGCTCGAATCCCGGACCGTGATGCGCAACGAAGGGACTTCATCCCGAAGCCAGTAGTGGATGGCGAGCGCGTTCCTCTCGTTGTCGGTGGTGATGTACCGGTCGCCGTACAGCTCGTAGTTCCCCCAGTCCTCGTCGGAAAGGCGGGGGCGCGCCTCCACCCCGAACAGATGCGCGGGCTGCTGCGCGAGGTCGCCGCTCCATTCCTGGAGGACGCTCACATCCCCCACCCAGATGCCGCGGCCATAGCTGCCCACCACGAGATCGTTCTCGCGCGGGTGCACGACGAGATCGTGCACCGCCACCTGCGGCATGTTTGCCCGAAGAGCCTGCCAGGACGCGCCATCGTCGAGCGACACGAATACGCCCCCATCCGTGCCCGCGAAGAGAAGCCGCGGGTTCTTCCGGTCCTGCACGATCACGTTCACCGGGCGATGGGGCAGCCCCTCGGTGATTCGAACGAAGGTGCGCCCGGCGTCCACGGTCTTGAAAAGGTAGGGCGTGAAGTCGTCGAAGCGGTAGCCGGTCTTCGCGACGTAAGCCGCGCGCGGCTCGTGCGGCGAGGCGAACACCCGCGAAGTCCACGTTTCCGCGGGCCCTCCGGCCGCAGCCACGGCGCCCGTGACGTCGCGCCACGTCTTTCCGTCGTCCTCGCTGACCTGGACCCTCCCATCGTCCGTGCCGACCCACAAGACGCCCGGAGTCGCGGGCGATTCAGAGATGGTCGTGATCGTGCAGAACCGGATCGAGGGCCCGGTGGCGGCGATCCTCTTGGCATCGTTCGTGGTGAGATCGAGGCTCGCCTCCTCCCAGGTATCCCCGCGATCGCGCGAGCGAAGCAGCATCTGAGCGCCCGTGTAGAGGGTCTTCGGATCGTGCGGCGACAGCGCGAGGGGCGTAATCCAGTTGAAGCGATAGGGCGGGTCCCCCGGACGGGCGCGCGGCTGGATGTTCGTCTTCGTGTGGAGGCGCTGGTCGACACGGTGCTGGCCCCCGAACTGATATGAGTTGTAGAGCCAGCGGCTGTCCGTGGGATCCACGCGGTTGTACATGCCGTCCTGGGTCCCCGTGGTCACCCAGTCGTCCTGCGTGACTTTCCCGCCGGGTCCGTTGCTCGGGCCTTTCCACGATTCGTGATCCTGCAGCCCCGCGTAGATGTTGTACGGATCGTCCATATCGACGTCGAGGCCGTAGATCTCTCCGATCGGCAGGTTTGGATGGTGGTCGACGGTGAGCCCACCGTCATACGAAACATGCAGTCCCCCGTCACTTCCCGCGATGATCCGGCTCGGGTCCTGCGGATCGATCCACAGGGTTCGATAGTCGCCGAAGGCCTTCGCGAAGGCCGCCCGGGGGGGCCAGTTGAGATCGCGCCAGGTCCGTCCTCCGTCGATGGACGTAGGCAGGGTGTCGCTCGTGACGAAGAGCCGGTCGGGGTCCCTCGGATCCACACGAATCTGCGAGAACGAGTACATGGCGTTGCCCCCGACCGAGACGTCGTCCCCGTGGGTCTTCTTCCACGTGCGTCCGCCGTCGTTCGATCGGTAGACCTCGCCCCCGTAGACGGGTACGTGCGCGGTCTGTCCGGAGTACACCTGATTCGGGTCCGCGTCGCGATCCCGCTGCCTGCGTTTCTCCTCCTCGGTGGCCGGGCGGGGATTCGCGTTCTCCACGAGCGCGTAGACGATCCGCGGATCGGCGCGATGGATGGTGAGGCCGATCCGCCCCACCTGGCCGCCGGGGAGGCCGCCCGCCACCCGTGTCCACGTCTCTCCTCCATCGGTGGAGCGATGAAGGCCGCTCCCGGGGCCCGACTCCACGAGAGTCCACGGCCGTCGCTCCATCTCATACGTCGCCGCGAGAAGGACCTCGGGATGCGACGGGTCCATCACCAGGTCCACCGCCCCCACCCTCGGGCCTCCGTGAAGGACGCGGCGCCACGTCTTGCCGCCGTCCGTCGTCTTGAAAACCCCACGCTCGTCGTTCGCGGTATAGAGATGGCCCATGGCCGCCACGTAGACAATATCGGGCTTCTGAGGATGGATGACGATGCGCGCGACGTGGTGGGTGTCCCTCAGGCCCATGAAAGCCCAGGTGGCTCCCCCATCCGTCGTCTTGTAGACACCGTCGCCCGAATACGAGCTGCGGGCGCCGTAAGCTTCTCCGGTCCCCGCCCAGACGATCCGCGGATTCGACGACGAGATGGCGAGAGCGCCAATCGAGAGATGGCTCTGAGCATCGAAGACGGCCTTGAAAGTCGTGCCATTGTTGGTCGTCTTGAACACGCCGCCGTTCCGCGTCCCCACGTAGATCGTGCGCAGATGCTCATGCGGGGGGGCGTCGGGAACGGCGATGTCCGTGATCCAGGCGCCCGCGCGAAAGGGGCCGATGTTGCGAAACTCGACCGTGCCGAGAACGCTCTGCAGAGGCGCCGCCGGCGGTTCCTGCAGAGCGCGGGCCGTGAGCGCGGCGAGCGAGAGGAACATCGCGGCGAAGGGTCGTCCGGCCCTGGAGTCCATGCGCTTCCTTTCTCCGATGACGCGTCGATTCTAGGGGGCGCTATATCCTCCGGCCATGTCGGTCACCTCTATGCGCGAGATCACGATCGGTGTCCGCGACCTGACGGCGCGCGCCGCCTTGCTGGAATCGGGGCTCGGACTGACCGTCCTTAGAACCGGCCTCATGACCTCCAGCGTTGCGAGCCGGCTCTTCGACGCGCACACGATTCCCCGGGCCGCCCTGATGGGCCGCCCCGACGTGGAGGGCTCGCCCCGCATCCGCCTGGTCGAGGTGCTCGGAGCACTTCACGGCCGCGAGCGAGTAGGCGCTCCCGGCCCCCTGGGAACCGGCTTCACCACGACTGGCATCTCGAAGATCCATGCGCGGCTTCAGGGCCTCGGCGTCAGATTCCTCTCAGATCCCCTCCTTCTGGCCCCGCCGCGCGAGGAGGCGATTCCAGGTGCGCCTCCCGGCCCGCGAAGGTACGAGGCCTTCGGCCGATTCGCCGATGGCGACTTCGTGGTGCTCATCGAGAGAGTCGGAGCAGACACGGCCTACGGGACACTCACATCGGACTCCTCGGAGCCGCTGCACGCTTCCTTCGTCGTAACCAATCTCAACGCCTCGCTTCATTTCATGCGCGAGGTGCTGGAGCACGAGACCCTCCTCGCCGAATCCTGCTCGGGGCCGCCGTTCGACGAGCTTCTCGGCCGGCCCGAGGGCGCTTCGTTCCGCTTCGCGATGTCTCACCGCCCGGGCTTCGTCACGGGGCGTACCATATTCATGGAATTTGAGAAGCGGCTCGAGCCCATGACCCACACGCCGGGCCTCGGCCCCGGAATCTGCCGGCTTCGCTACGACACCACCGACCTCCACGCGACCCTCGCCCGCGTCCCGGGGGGCGGGGGCTCCCTGGTCCGTGGCCCCGCGAGCGTCGACGATCCGGTACTGGGACAGGGCCTCGTCGCCATGGTTCGGTCGCCCTTCGGGGTCCTAATCGAGCTCTGGCAGACGACCTGACGCCCGTCCGCCGGTTTTTCGCGTTCCTCCGGCGCGCATCGTAGACTCCCGCCCGCGTGAACATCATCGGGGTTTCGGCCTATTACCACGACTCCGCCGCGTGCCTGGTCCAGGACGGGGAGATCAAGGCGGCCGCGCAGGAAGAACGATTCAGCCGGAAGAAGCACGACCATCGATTCCCGGCGGGCGCTTTCGACTACTGCCTGAAGGAAGGCGGCCTCAAGGGTCCCGAGGACGTCGACTACGTCGTCTTCTACGACAAGCCGCTCATGAAGTTCGAGCGCCTGCTCGAGACCTACCTCGCCTACGCGCCTCAGGGCGTCTCCTCGTTCC
>JAIBCN010000154.1 GCA_019694155.1 Vicinamibacteria bacterium
CACCCGGAGTCGCGCGGGTCAGGAGCGCCACGGTCCAGGCGCCGAGCAGTGGCGCCAGGCGGCGCTCCGGTTCGGGATTCGAAAAGACCGACAGGAAGGCTGTCGCGGGGAGCCACAAGGCGAGGGTTTCCTCGAGCCCTCGTCGTCCGGCTTGAGCGGCGATGCCCCACAAGGGCAGCGTCCAGAGGATCATGGGCCCAAGGACGGTGAGGAGGCCCACGAGGGGATTGCGCAGGGTGAAGAAAGGATCTTGAGAGTACTCGCCGTAGCCGCCGAGGAGGATGTGCCCATGCACCGGGAGGTTCCAGAAGAAGGCGACGCTCGCGATGCCCGCCGTCCAGCCGATCCCCGCGCTCCGCACGGCGTCCTTGCTGAGCGATCGCTCCACGACCCCAAGACCGAGGAGCGCGCCGAGCCCCAGGATGGGGCCGCTCGCGTGTACCCAGGGCAGCAGGAAGAGGCTCCAGAATCTGGCCCGCCGCCCCCCCGCGGCGAAGGCCGCAAGCAACGCGAAAAGCACCGGCTCCGGGCCGAGACGCCGCGCGATCATCCAGACCGGCCAGTTGAGGCCTGCCAGGAGAACGGACAGGGCGACGACGGCAGCGCTTCCGGTCCGGCGCGCCACGGCGTGCGCGACGAGGACGAGGCCCAGAGTCACGAAGGCGTGCCCCTGCAGATGGACGAAGGTCAGCGAACTGCGGTCGCCCCACCCTAAGACCCGGTCGAGGGCCAGGAAAGGCGTGAGTGCGAGGATGGAGAGGGGCTGGAAGCGCGTCGAGGTGTTGCCCCGCGCCTGCGTGATCCGGGCCCAGTCCGCCCACTCGGGATCGAGGCTGTCGAGGTCAAGGCGCCCGGTGCTGATGAAGCGGTTCGCGACGGTCAGGACCTCCCCGTGATCGGTGACCCACCAGCCCCCGCTCGTGGTCAGCAGGTGAATGGCGGTGACTAAGACGACGGGCCAAGCCCAGGCCGGAACGGACTTGGATCCGGGTGCGCGCATCAGGCGAGACTACCGTGATGTAGGTCCGCCAGCGAGTGACGGGCCTTGGGCTAATATGGGCCAATGCCGGTAAAGATCGGAGAAATGCTCTCGAAGGAGGGACTCATAACCCCTCAGCAGCTTCAAGAGGCCCTCACCTATCAGAAGCAGAACGGCGTCAAGCTCGGACGCGCCCTCGTGAGCCTCGGGTTCGTCAAAGATGATGAGATCACCGGACTCCTTTCGCGCCAGTACGGCGTCCCCTCGATCAACCTCGCCACCTTCGACATCGATCCGACCGTTCTCAAAGTGCTGCCGGGCGAGACCTGCCGCAAGTACCAGGTGATTCCGATCTCGCGGGCGGGCGCGGTGCTTTCGCTCGCCATGAGCGATCCCACGAACGTCTTCGCCATGGACGACATCAAGTTCATGACGGGCTACAACGTAGACCCCGTAGTGGCGTCGGAGATCGCCATCGAAGAGGCCATCAACCGTTTTTACGGCTCCGCGCGCTCCCTGACCCTGCGGCAGGAGGGCGGCCCTCCCACCGCGACCTCGCAACGGCCCAGCGGCGGCGGCCTCGGCAAGACACCCTCCCTCAAGGAGGTGATCGAGGGCCCGGCTCTCACCTTCGACGACATGGCTTCCGTAGGCCTGTCCGAGGTCGACATCGACTCCATCGGCGAGGAAGAGGGCGAAGTCGAGACCCTCAAGACCGAGGAGGACGAAATCGACCTGGGCGCCCTGTCGCGCTCGTCCGAAGCCGCGCCCGTGGTCAAGCTCGCGAACGTCCTTCTCATCGACTCCCTCAAGCGGGGCGCCTCCGATATTCACATCGAGCCCTACGAGAAGGAGTTCCGGGTCCGGTTCCGTATCGACGGCATCCTCTACAACATCATGGCTCTGCCCATGAAGCTGAAGGACCCGCTCACCTCGCGCATCAAGATCATGTCGAAGCTCGACATCTCGGAGAAACGCCTGCCCCAGGACGGCCGCATCAAGATCCGGCTGAAGATCGAGGACCGCAGCCGCGAGATGGACTTCCGCGTATCCTGCCTGCCCACCCTGTGGGGCGAGAAGATCGTCATGCGCCTCCTGGACAAGAGCAAGCTCATGCTCGATATGACCAAGCTCGGCTTCGAGCCGGACTCGCTCATGAAGTTCAAGCGCAATATCGACAAGCCCTACGGCATCGTCCTCGTCACCGGCCCCACCGGATCGGGCAAGACCAACACCCTCTACTCGGCGCTCGCCTCCCTCAACAAGCCCGACATCAACATCATGACCGCGGAGGATCCGGTCGAGTTCAACCTGATGGGGATCAACCAGGTCCAGATCCGGGACAACATCGGCCTCAATTTCGCGGCGGCCCTGCGCTCGTTCCTCCGGCAGGATCCGAACATCATCCTGGTGGGCGAGATCCGCGACTACGAAACCGCGGAAATTTCCACCAAGGCCGCGCTCACCGGCCACCTCGTGCTCTCGACTCTCCACACCAACGACGCGCCCTCCACCGTCTCGCGCATGGTGAACATGGGCATTGAGCCTTTCATCGTGGGCACCGCGGTGAACCTCATACAGGCCCAGAGGCTCATCCGTCGCATCTGCGCCCAGTGCAAGGAAGAAGTGCGCGACGTGCCCCCCAAGGTCCTGCTCGACGTGGGCTTCGAAGCGGACGTGGTGGGTTCGTTTCCCATGTACAAGGGCCGCGGCTGTTCCACCTGCAACGGCACCGGCTACAAGGGGCGCGTCGGCCTCTACGAGGTGCTGGAGATCAACGACGCCGTCCGCGAGCTCATCATGATGGGCGCCAACTCCGTCGAGCTTCGCAAGAAGGCCA
>JAIBCN010000039.1 GCA_019694155.1 Vicinamibacteria bacterium
AGCCTCGAGGAGAAGCCGAAGCAGCCGAAGTCGAGCTACGCGGTCACCGGTCTTTACTTCTACGACAACCGCGTCCTCGATATCGCCGCTTCGCTCAAGCCTTCGCCGCGCGGAGAACTCGAGATCACCGACGTGAACCGGAGGTATCTCGAGCTCGACGATCTCAACGTCATCATCCTCGGGCGAGGCATGGCCTGGCTCGACACCGGCACCCACGAATCGCTCCTGCAGGCCTCTACCTTCATTCAGGCCATCGAGGAGCGGCAGGGTCTCAAGGTTGCCTGTCCCGAGGAGGTCGGCTACAAGATGGGATTCATGTCCATCGACGAAGTGGAGCGGGCCGGACGAGTGATGGCCAAGAACGAGTACGGGCAGTACCTGCTGCGCATGGTGGCGGAGGAGAAAGGGGCTTGAAGGTCACCGAGACGAATCTGCCCGGCGTCCTCATCATCGAGCCGAAGGTGTTCCAGGACGCGCGCGGCTTCTTCCTCGAGACCTTCAGCGCGAACCGCTACGAGAAGGCGGGAATCCCCGGACCTTTCGTGCAGGACAACCACTCGAGGTCGCTCAAGGGCACGGTTCGCGGCCTGCACCTCCAGGCGACGAAGCCCCAGGGCAAGCTCATGCGCGCGGTTTCCGGCTCGATGCTCGACGTGGCGGTCGATGTGCGCGTGGGCTCGAAGACCTTCGGCCAGTGGACCTCGGCCCTCCTCTCGGGCGACAACTTCAAGCAGCTCTATGTGCCGCCGGGCTTCGCGCACGGCTTCGCGGTCCTCTCGGACGTGGTGGATGTCGAGTACAAATGCACCGACTACTACGATCCCGCCGACGAGATCACTGTCCTTTGGAACGACCCCGCGATCGGCGTGGAGTGGCCCGTCAAGGAGCCGACGCTCTCCGTCCGCGACCGCAATGCGCGGCCCCTCGCTGACCTGATCGAACGGCTTCCGAAGGCCGCGGGCTGATGAAGATTCTGCTTCTCGGCGCCGCCGGGCAGCTCGGGCGGCAGATCCAGGCCTCGAACCGAAGCCACACCCTGGTCGCCCTCACGCACAAGGACCTCGACATCGCGGATCTCGAAGGCGTTCGCGGAGCTGTGGGCGCCCATCGGCCCGACCTCGTTCTCAACGCCGCCGCGTTCAACGATGTGGATCGCGCGGAGGCCGATGCCGATGCCGCCTTCCGCGGCAATGCGCTCGGCCCGAGGAATCTGGCCCTCGCCGCAGCGGAGTGCGGCGCCGCCATTCTCCATGTCTCGACCGACTATGTCTTCGATGGCCACAAGGGCGCCCCGTACCACGAGTACGACCAGCCCGGCCCCCTGTCGAGCTACGGCCGGAGCAAGCTCGCGGGCGAGCTTGCCGTCAAGGAGTTGAATCCGCGCCACTACATCGTGCGCACGGCCTGGGTGTACGAGCCCAAGGGGAACAACTTCCCGAAGACGCTCTATTTTCTCGCCCTCAAACACAAAGAAGTGAGGGTGGTGAGCGACGTGAAAGGCTCGCCGACGTCCGCCGCCCACCTGGCCCGCGCCATCCTCAACCTCATCGATACAGGGGCTTTCGGCGCCTATCACCTCGCGGGAGCGGGGGAGGGCGCCTCCTGGTTCGATCTGGCGACCTGCTTCTTCCGTGAGCTCCACCTGGACACCGCCGTCCTGCCCGTGCCTTCGACCGAGTTCCCGAGGCCCGCGCCCCGACCGCGGTATTCAGTCTTGCGTACAATTCAGGCCCCGCAGATCCTCCTGCCACCCTGGCAGGAAGGAGTCGCGGAGTTCGCCCGAGACATCAAAGCCCAGTTTGGAGACCTCGCTCAATGAGATTCCTAGCCACCGCGACCGTTGTCGCATTCGCCGCCGCGAGTCCAGCCTTTTCCCAGGAGAAGGTCGACTACGCGGCCATTCAAAAAATTCGCGATGAGGCTCTGGGTTCGAACTCCCAGGTCATGGAGACGCTCCGTCAGCTCACGGACGTCATCGGCCCTCGCCTCACCGGCTCGCCGCAGCTCAAGACCGCCAACGAGTGGACGCGCAAGCAGCTCGAGGACTGGGGCATGGCGAACGCGCATCTCGAGTCGTGGGGTCCGTTCGGCCGCGGCTGGTCTTTCGACAAGTCGTCCGTCACCATGGTCTCGCCTCAGGGCCAGGCCGCTCCCCTCATCGCGCTTCCCAAGGCCTGGACGCCGGGCACCAACGGAGCGGTGCGGGGCAAGGTTGTCCGGCCGGGCCGCCTCGAATCCGAGGCGGACCTCGAGAAGTGGAAGGGCAAGCTCGAAGGCGCCATTCTCCTCATCGGCGACGCGCGTGAACTGAAGGCGCCCGAGAAGAACCTCTTCGAGCGCTACGACGAGAATGAGCTCGCCAAGGTGAGCCAGTTCGAATTCCCCCGTCCGCGGGTGGTTCCAGGCGCCGCCCCAGGACAGCCCTTCGATGCCCAGGCCTTCGGGCGGCGCTTCGCCTTCCAGAAGACCCTGCGCGAGTTCCTCGCCAAGGAGAAGGTGGTGGCGACCATCGAGGCTTCCGGCCTCGACGCGGCCATGATCCGCATCGGCGGCGGCGGCTCGCGCGAGAAGGGCGAAGAGCCCGGCCCCCTCGCTCTCGTGATGGCGGCCGAGCATTTCAACCGCATCGCCCGCCTGATGGACAAGAAGATCGACGTCGAGCTGGAAATCGACGTGAAGGCCCGCTTCCACGACGACGACCTCAACGCCTACAACACCATCGCCGAGATCCCCGGCTCCGACCCCGTGAAGAAGAACGAAATCGTCATGGTGGGCGCGCACCTCGACTCGTGGCATCCGGCGACCGGCGCCACCGACAACGCCGCGGGCTCCGCGGTGGCCATGGAAGTGATGCGCATCCTCAAGGACATGAAGCCGAAGCGCACCATCCGCATCGGCCTGTGGACCGGTGAGGAGCAGGGCCTGCTCGGTTCCGCCGCGTACGTGCGCGACCATTTCGGTTCGCGTCCGACGCCTCCGCCCGACGCGCGCGGCCTTCCCTCGTTCATGCGTCCTCCCGCGGGTCCCATCACCCTCAAGGCCGATCATGCGAAGTTCTCCTCGTACTTCAACCTCGACAACGGCACCGGCAAAGTGCGCGGTGTGTGGGCCCAGCAGAACGCGGCCGCCATGCCGATCCTCGAAGCGTGGATCAAGCCCTTCGCCGACCTCGGTGTGACCACGGTGAGCGTCCGCAACACGGGCGGCACCGACCACCTGTCCTTCGACGCCGTCGGTCTTCCCGGCTTCCAGATGATCCAGGACGAGGCCGACTACGACACCCGCACCCACCACACAAACCTCGACACCTACGATCGCATCCAGCGCGAGGACATGATGCAGGCTTCCGCGGTGATGGCGTCCCTCGTCTATCACGCGGCGAACCGGGAGGAGCTCTTCCCGAGGAAGCCCCTGCCCAAGGACGCCATTCCCGCGCCTGCTCCTTCTCCCTCTCCCGCGGCCAAGAAGAAGTAGAGGTTTTGTCGAACGCGCCTGACCCGTCGTCCCGGCGCGAAGGCCGGTCGCCCTATCCGGCGATCGGCCTTTTTCTTGCCCTCTACCTGGCGACGCGGGTCGTGAGCCTCGGCGCGCTTCCGATCTTCCTCGACGAGGCCGTGCACCTGCAGTGGGCCGAGCGCCTCTACAACGAGGGTCGGTTGCTGCGGCCGGTGGGCTCCGGCCGCCTTCTGGCCGTCGGGGTCTACGGTCTGGCCCTGCCCTTCGAAGACCGGCTGCTCGCGGCGCGGGGAATCGCCTCCCTCGTGGGAGCCTCGACGCTCGTGGTCCTCATGGTTCTCTCTCGCCGCCTGTTCGGAGGCGTCGCGAGCGCGGTAGCGGGCGCCCTCTACGTCTTCAGTCCGTTCGCTCTCGTCTACGATCGCCTCGCTCTCTCCGACGGGTTCCTGAGCGCCGCCATCGTTTCGCTGATGCTCGCGGCCTCCGCGATCGCCCTTCGGCCCGACGCGATCGCCCCGCGCGCCGTCGCGGCGGTCCTGATCGTCCTCGCTGTTCTGGCGAAGGTGTCGGCTCTCCTCTTCCTCGTCACCCTGCCCGCGGGCGTTTTGATCCTCGCGCGCGATCGCTCCCGGGCTCTGAGGTCGGCGGCTCTGTCGATGGCGGTCGGACTCCTGCTCGCCTCGCCGATGCTCTGGTTTTTCGCGCGGAACAGCGGCGAGATCGCTTCCCAGCACATCGTGGATCCGGCCGCGTCCGGTTCGGTCTTCGCGGCCACCCTGCTCGACATGCGCGAATGGGCGCTCTCCTACTTCACGGCTCCCGTTCTGCTCGCGGCGGCCGCATCGATCGCCCTCCTGCGGGATGGCCGCTCTCTCTGGCTCGCGGGCTCCGTGGTTCTTCCTTTCGCGCTCTTCGCTGTCTTCTCGCAGCCCTGGTCCGCGCGTTACGTGCTTCCGACGCTTCCCCCGCTGCTCATCCTGATCGCGGGGGGCGTGGAGGCGCTCGTCTCGCGATGGGCGCCGCAGGCCCGCGCTGCCGCGGCCCTGGCCCTCGTTCTTCTGGCTCTTTTCCCGAGCCTTTCCTTCGACCGGGACCTGGTCGTCGATCCGTCGCGGGCGCCTTTCCCGGCCGATGACCGCCGGCAGTTCGTCACCGGCTGGCCTTCGGGATACGGTGTGCGCGAGACGGCGGCGCGGCTTGAGGAGGAGTCGCGGTCGGGCGACCTCACCGCCTTCGTGGATACCGGGGGAACCCGGACTTTTCCCACCAGTCTCGCCGTTCTGCTGGGACGGCGCGCGTCGATACGCCTCATCGAGGGCGATTTCGGATCGCCGGCCGTGCGCGCGTCGATGGTCGAGGAGATGAAGGCTCGCCGCGTCTTCGCCGTCGTGGGCCCGAGAACCGTCGATCTCGACTTCAGAACGGTCATCTCATCCGCGGCCGACGCGGAACGTCTCGAGGTGTACCAGCGTCCCGGAGGGGAGTGGGCCGCGAGCCTCTTCCGTCTCCGCAACCGTCCCGGGGTCGGGACGGACGGCCAGTTGTTCTAGGATCGAAAGGGCGCTCCGATGAACAGCCTGCTTCCCATTCTCGCCATGACCCTCGCCACCGCTTCGCAGACGCCGGCCTCGCCCGACGCGGGAAAGAAGTCGGAGCCCGAGCCCTTCTCCTCACGGCGTCAGGCCGCCGTGAAGATCATCGGCGAAAGCGGCGCCGAGGTTTCTGTCGCCTATCGGCTTCTCGACGGCAGCGAAGAGTGGATGCACGAGGCCGACCGGGTGTTTCACGCGGCGAGCACCATGAAGGTGCCGGTGATGATCGAGCTCTTCCGCCAGGAATCTCAGAAGCAGCTGTCTCTGTCCGACACCCTCGAGATCCGGAACGAGTTCCGGAGCGTGGTCGATGGCTCTCTCTACGCCATGAACATGGGCGACGATTCGGACGCCACGGTCTACCGGAACATCGGGAAGACCATGACCCTCGAGGAACTGAACGCCCAGATGATCACGGTGTCCTCGAACTTCGCCACCAACCTCCTCATCGACCGCCTGGGAGTGCGCAACGTCCGGGCCACCGTGGAATCGCTTGGGGCCTACGGCGTCGAGGTCCGCCGCGGCGTTGAAGACCAGAAGGCGTTCGACCAGGGCATCATCAACGAGACCACGGCGCGCGGCCTCTTCGTGCTCATGAACGCGATCGCGCGTGGGACCGCGGTCTCGAAGGGTGCGAGCGAGCGCATGGTGGAAGTGCTCGCGGGACAGAAGTTCAACGACGGCATTCCGCAGGGCGTGCCGCCGGGCACGAAAGTGGCGCACAAGACGGGGACCATCACCCGGGTCCACCATGATGCGGGCATCGTCTACGGGGCACGCCCCTGCGTGCTCGTCATCCTGACCCGGGGGATCGACAAGGAAGCCGACAGCGACGCCCTCATCGCCCGCATCACCCGCGCATTATTGCCGTAGACGGACGCAGCCTCCGACTTTCAGGACTGATGCGGGGAATCAAGCGTATCCACGGCCTTCCCGATGCTATGCTCGAAAAACCGTCGAGGCATCTTTGAGCGACACCCCAAAGAAAACGTTTGGCAAATATGAAGCGATAAGCCACCTCGGCTCCGGGGCTATGGGAGTCGTCTGGCGCGCCCAGGACCCCGTCCTCGGGCGCACGGTCGCGATCAAGACCATTTCGGCCTCTCTCGGTTCGGACAACGAGAACAAAGAGCGCTTCCTGCGTGAGGCCCGCGCCGCCGCGCAGCTGAACCACCCGAACATCATCACGGTGTTCGACTTCGGCCAGGCCGACAACGAGCTCTACATGGCCATGGAGCTCCTCGAGGGGAAAGACCTCAAGGAACTCATCACCCTGGGTCAGCTGACCTTCGACCAGAAGCTCGACATCATGGAGCAGGTGGCGGACGGCCTCGCCTACGCCCACGGACGCGACGTCATCCACCGCGACCTGAAGCCCGGCAACATCCACGTCCAGCCGAACGGCCAGGTGAAGATCCTCGACTTCGGTCTCGCGAGGCTCGGCAGTTCGGACCTCACCAAGACCGGGGTGGTCATGGGGACGCCGAACTACATGTCCCCCGAGCAGGTCATGGGCGAGAGGGTGGACGCGCGGTCCGACGTGTTCTCGGCCGGCGCCGTCTTCTACGAGCTGCTCACCAATCGCAAGCCCTTCGACGCGGAGTCCGTGCACGCGACTCTCTACCAGGTCGTGCATCGCGACGCCCCGCCCCCGCGGCAGTGGGATCCGAGGCTTCCCGACGCCATCGTCACGATCATCGAGATCGCGATGAACAAGAGCGTCGAAGGGCGCTACAAGAACGCGGGCGCTCTGCGAGACGCCATCCGCGCTTTCCGGTACGGCGAGGAGCCCGAGGTCGTCGAATTCGAGGAAGGAGCCCAGGAGCAGGCTCCCGCGGAAGCCTCGGGCGATGCCACCGCCATCTCGCAGTCTCCCCCCGCCGCCAGCACCACCGGGACTCAGAAGTCCCCGCCGTTCCGCAGCTATGGGCGCACCACCGGATCGGGTTCCGTGCCGCCCACCGCGGGCGTCTCCTCGGCACCCTACACCACGGGCCGGATCGCGCGGCCCGGGTCGCGGCCGCCCGGCCGCCCCGCGGGGCCCAACGACCCGCGCTCGGCCTCGGCATCCATTCCTCCGGCGCCCCAGGGCACGAATCCGCTTCTGATCGTGGGCGTCCTCGGGCTGATGATCATCGTGGGCCTCGTGGGCTACGGCGTGCTCACCCGCCAGAGCGGGAACAATGCCGCCCAGTCGAGCATCGACGCGCTGACCGCGAGCCTCGTCGAGACGCAGCTCGACCTGGCCCGCCGCGTTCTCGAGGACAAGGACTACAAGGGCGCCATCACGAGGGCGACGGGCATCCTGAAGCTCGATCCCAAGAACCCCGAGGCTCTGGCCATCCGCGAACAGGCCCAGGGCGCCACCCGCGAGATCGAGACCTCGGTCGCCGCCGCGCGTGAGGCGGTGGCCCGGGGCGATTCCACGCAGGCTTCGACCGCCCTCGAGCGCGTCATGGCCCTCGATCCGAAGAACCCCGTGGTCGCCGAACTCTCCAGCGGACTGAACGCGAACTTCGCGAAGCGCGCCACCGAAGCCCGGACGGAGATGGAGAAGGCCAAGGCTCTGGCCGACGCCAAGGAGGGCGCCGCTCAGGATCCGGCCTATGCCGAGGCCGAGAAGCTGGTCACCACGGCCGCCCAGAACCTGAAAGACCGTCAGTTCACCGCCGCGACCCAGACCTACCTTCAGGCTCGTGATGCCTACGACCGCGCCCGCCGCGTGATCGAGGGCAAGGAGAAAGACGCAGCCAAGGCCGCCGCGAAGGCTGCGGCGACGCCCCTGGCCGGCGGCACGCCCGCCACCACGGCGGCGACACCGGCCCCGACCGTCGCGGTTCTGCCGACCATCAACCTCCGTCCCCTCCCCACCGCGACCATAGCCCCCGCGCCCACCGCGGCGCCCCTGCAGACTCCGCCACCCGCTCCCACGGTGGCGGCGCCGGTTCCCGAGTCCCGTGAATTCACCACCGCCCGGACCCGCATCCTCGCTGCCCCCGACGCCAAGGACACGCCCTTCGGCAAGCTGCTGCTGTTCACAGGCAAGTTCGACTTCGAAGTGTCGCCGAATCCCCTCACTCCGGGCGCGCCCTTCCGGGTGCGCATCTTCCTCAAGAACGACTCCAAGGACGACGCCAAGATCGACACCCTCACCGTCACCATCACGCGCAACGGAGAGGCCGCGAAACCACCGGTCCGGATTCTCGAGAACGACGTCAAGGTCTCGCAGCGCCCGCTCGTTGCCGAGATCCCCGGCACGTGGATGGCGGGAACGACCGCCTGGAAGCTCGACGTCGAGGCTCTCTCCAAGAAAGGCGAGCGCTACACCTCCAGTCTGACCATGAAGCCCTGACGAGGCGGCACCTGGGAGACGGCGAGATAACGAGTCGGCTTCGATGAGCATCACGACCCGGCTGCGCAACGCCTTCATCGGCGGCCTCGTCGTCCTCGTACCCATCGTCATCACGATCAAGGCGCTGTGGTGGCTCTTCTCCTACCTCGACGGCCTCGCGCACCCGCTCTCGAATCTGCTCCTCGGCCGCGACATCCAGGGCCTCGGGTTCCTGATCACCATCGTCACCATCCTTCTCGCCGGCCTGCTTTTTTCCGCCGGACCCTTGAAGCGGCTCCTCGACGGAGCGGACGCCGTTCTCGATGTGGTGCCTCTGGTGGGATCGGTCTACGGCACCACCAAGAAGGTGCTGTCCGGCTTCGGGGGGCCGCAGTCCAAGGATGCCTTCCAGCGCTTCGTGTTCGCCCGGCTCCCTGGCCGGACCACACCCGGCTTCGTGACCGGTTCCTTCAAGCTGACGCTGCGCGACGGCGTGACCCACGATGTGCTGACGGTCTATGTGCCCACCAATCATCTCTACGTGGGCGACGTCGTGGTCCTCCCGGTGGAGGACGTGGTGGAGACGGACCTTTCGGTTGAAGATGGCGTGAGCCTCCTGCTGTCCGCGGGCGCTTCGGTTCCGCTGAGCATCAAGGAGAAATAGGAGAACCCATGAGTTCGAAACGCGTTGCCCTGACCCTCGTCCTCCTGGCCGCCGCGGGCGGCTTCGATGCCATCGCCCGCGCCCAGTCGCCGGCTCCGGCGGCGGTGGACGGCAAGCTCTTCGGAGGGCTCAAGTACCGAATGGTGGGTCCCTCGCGCGGCGGCCGGGTCACCGCGGTCACCGGCCACCGAAAACAGCCGGGCACTTTCTACCTCGGGTCCTCGGGCGGCGGCGTCTTCAAGACCACCGACTACGGCGTCACGTGGAAGCCGGTCACCGACGGCTATCTCGAAACCGGATCCATCGGCGCCATTGAAGTCGCGGAGTCCAATCCGGACATCGTCTATGTGGGCACGGGGAGCGACGGCATCCGCAGCAACGTGATCCTGGGCAGAGGCGTCTACCGATCCAACGACGGCGGGAAGAGCTGGGCTCCGGTCGGGCTCCGCGACGTGGGCCAGATCAGCGACGTACGCGTCAATCCCACGAACCCCGAGGTCGTCTTCGTCGGCGCGCAGGGCATCGCCTGGGCCCCGAACCCGGAGCGCGGCGTCTACCGGTCGAACGATGGCGGCAAGACGTGGAAGAAGGTGCTCTACGTCAACGAGACCCTCGGCGCCTCCGCGGTGGTGATGAATCCCGCGAACCCGAATGAGCTGTACGCGGCGCTCTGGCTCGGCCAGCGCAAGCCCTGGACCATCATCAGCGGCAGCGAGGCGAAGGGCGGCGCCGGCATCTACAAGACCACGGACGGCGGCGAGACGTGGACCAAGCTCACCGCGGGCCTGCCCGCGGGCCTCATCGGCAAGATCGACCTCGACCTCTCGCCCGCGAATCCAAAGCGCGTGTACGCGCTCGTCGAGGCGCCCGGCGACGAACGCGCCTTGTATCGCACCGACGACTCCGGGGCCAGTTGGACCCGGCAGTCGAACGATCCCAATCTGTTGCGCCGGCCCTTCTACTACACGAACGTCCACGCGCACCCGAAGGACGCGGACACCGTCTTCGTGAACAACGAAGGCTTCTTCAAGTCCACCGATGGCGGCAAGACCTTCAAGACTGGGACCACGCCGCACGGCGACAACCATTCGATGTGGATCAATCCCGACAACCCGGACATCATGGTCCAGTCCAACGATGGCGGGGCCAACGTCACCACCAATGGCGGCGTCACCTGGTCGTCGCAGATGAACCAGCCCACCGCGGAGATCTACGCGGTGGAGACCGACGACCAGTTCCCCTATCGGCTGTACGGCGCCCAGCAGGACACGGGCTGGCCCATCATCCTGCCGAGCCTGCCTCCCTTCGCCCACAGTTATGACGACCCCCTCATGATGCAGGTGCCGGGCCCCGGCTGCGAGACCGGACCCGTGAAGCCCAAGCCCGGCGCGCCCCACATCGTCTACGGCGTCTGCAAGGGCGAGTTCTACCGGATGAACATGGAGACGGGCCAGGAACAGAGCTACTGGATCTATCCGCAGAACCGCTACGGTCAGGCCGCGAGCGCCATCCGCTACCGCATGCAGCGCATCACGCCCTTCGAGATCTCGCCCCATGACCCGAACGTGATCTATCACGGCTCTCAGTTCCTCCACCGCACTGCCGACGGCGGGCAGACCTGGGACACCATCTCTCCCGACCTCACCGCGCACCCTGAGGGTACGCAGGGCATCTCGGGGGAGCCCATCACCCGAGACATCACCGGCGAAGAGATCTACTCGACGATCTACGTGATCGAGGAGTCGCGTCTCGAGAAGGGCGTGATCTGGGTGGGCACGAACGATGGCCTGGTGCAGGTGACCCGCGACGGGGGGAAGACCTGGACGAACGTCACGCCCAAGGGCATGCCTCCGATGGGCCGCGTGCAATCGATCGACGACTCGCCGCACCGCAAGGGCTCGGCCCTCGTCTCCTACTACCGCACGCTCCTCGGCGAGTTCAAGCCGTACATCTACAAGACCGACGACTACGGCGCCACCTGGACGCTGCTGACCGACGGGAAGAACGGCATCCCCGGCGACTACCCGACCCGCGTGGCTCGCGAGGATCCGGGCCGTGAAGGCCTCATCTACGCGGGCACGGAGTTCGGCATGTTCGTCTCGTTCAACGGAGGCAAAACCTGGCAGAGTTTCCAGCTCAATCTGCCCGTAACGCCCGTGACCGACCTGAAGGTCTATCGCGGCGATCTCGCCGTGTCGACCATGGGCCGGAGCATGTGGATTCTCGACAACGTGGTCGCTCTCCACCAGCTTGCCAAGGTCGATGGCAGCGCCACCGCGGCACTGATGACCCCTCCGACCGCATACCGGCTCCGCTACGACGTCATGAACGGACCCGCGGACCCGCAGTTCATCGAGCCGGGCGCGATCATCGACTACATGCTCAAGGCCGATGCCACCGAGAGCCTTCGCCTCGAAGTCATGGATTCGACCGGAGCCGTGATCCGCACGTTCGAGAGCGGTCCGCCGCAGAGCGCCGAAACCACGCAGGGCATGCGCGCGCCCGAGACGCGCTTCCCCGGCCCCGCCCGCCTCTCCGGGAAGGCCGGCGCCCATCGCTTCATCTGGGACCTGCGCCACAACGGCGTGCCCGGCATGCGTGGCATGCAGGGCCCGGTCGTGGCTCCCGGCGACTACAAGGTCCGGCTTTCCCTGGGCGCTTTCTCGGAAGAGCGGCCGCTCAAGGTCGTCTCGGACCCGCGCCTCGTCAAGGACGGGGTCACCGACGCGATGATCGCGGAGCAGACGAAGCTCCTGCTCGACATCCGCCAGAGAGTCACGGAAGCGCGGAGCGTTCTCCAGAAGCTCAACGAGGCCCGGGTGAAGGCCCAGGCCGACAGCAGCGCCGCGGGCGCCGCGAAGGTGAAGGCCATCGACGCGGTCATCGCGAAGCTCCAGACCGCGGGCGGCTCGTATCCCCAGCCCATGCTCATCGACCAGTTCGCGAACGTGTCACGCATGCTGGGTCAGGCCGACCAGAAGCCCGGCCGCGACGCGTACGAGCGCTTCAACGATCTGGTCAAGGAACTCGAAGCGGTGAAGGCGGAGGCCTCGAAGGCCACGACGTAGTCGCACCGGAGGGCAGATGGAGATGAAGTACCGCGTCCTGGGCCGATCGGGCCTGAAGGTGTCCGAGATCTGTCTCGGGGCCATGACCTTCGGGGAAGACTGGGGCTTCGGCGCCTCGAAGGAGGAGAGCCGGAAGCAGTTCGACGTTTTCGCGGCCGCGGGCGGCAACTTCATCGACACCGCGAACGTGTACACCAAGGGCACGTCGGAGCGCTTCGTCGGTGAGTTCGTGAAGAGCGACCGCGACAGGTTCGTGATCGCGACCAAGTACTCGATCGCCACCCGCTTCGACGACATCAACGCCTGGGGCAATTCGCGGAAGAACCTCGTGCAGTCGGTCGATGCCTCCCTGCGGCGGCTCGACCTCGATCGCATCGACCTGTATTGGGTCCACGTGGCCGACCCTCTGACTCCGGTCGATGAGCTGATGCGCGCGCTCGACGACGTGGTGCGCGCGGGGAAAGTGATCTATGTCGGGGTCTCCGACACGCCGGCCTGGCAGGTGGCGCGGGCGAACACCATGGCGAAACTGCGGGGCTGGAGCCGCTTCGTGGGCCTGCAGATCGAGTACAGCCTCATCGAGCGCACACCCGAACGCGACCTCCTTCCCATGGCGGAGGCCCTCGGCCTCGCGGTGACGCCCTGGGGCCCGATCGGCGGCGGCGTGCTCTCAGGGAAGTACTCGGTGGGCTGGGAGACGCCGGACTCGAAGCGCGTGGCCGCGAATCGCCATCGCTTCTCCGACCGCAACATGAAGATCGCGGGCGAGGTCTCGGCGATCGCGCGGGAACTCGGCCGGTCTTCCGCGCAGGTCGCGATCGCCTGGGTGATGGGGCGCGGGCCCCATGGCACCATCCCCATCGTGGGAGCCCGGACCGCGGCCCAGCTGGAGGATTCGCTGGGCGCCATCGACACCATGCTCACGCCGGAGATGCTCACGCGCCTCGACGCGGTTTCGAAGATCGAGCTCGGCTTCCCTCACGACTTCCTGGCCCGGCCCACCATGGCCCGGACCCTGCGCGGCGACCTTGGGGACAAGCTGATTCTCTAGTTTCGAGAAGCCGCTGGCCCGAAAAGCGAGCCGCGCTATAATCCCCGCCCCGCCGCCGAAGCGTCGTTTTCGGGCGCGGCGGAACGAAATACGCACCGTTCCTCAGTAGCTCAATGGTAGAGCGTTCGGCTGTTAACCGAAATGTTGTAGGTTCGAATCCTACCTGGGGAGCCATCCTTGGCCGGGGGGCCGCAGGTCTTTGCTGCGGCCGGAGTGAATCCCACCTTCGCTCAGGCGCCCCGACTCATGGTGATTCTGGCCCCGCACGCTCCACATGAATGCGAATGAAGTCCTGCGGTGGCTCCAGCGGCGCGGCCGCCGCCGCAACGTCCTGGGCATGGCCCGCTACGGAATTCGGTCCCCGATGACGTTCGGGGTTTCCATGGCGACCATGGCGCCCCTCGTGAAGAGGCTCGGAACGAGCCACGACCTGGCCCTGTCGCTCTGGGCGACCGGTTGGCATGAGGCGCGCATCCTGGCCGCCTTCGTCGATGAGCCCTCCCGGGTGACGCGACGGCAGATGAACGACTGGGCACGGGACTTCGACAACTGGGCGGTGTGTGACGGAGCGTGCCTCCATCTTTTTGTCCGCACCCCCTTCGCCTGGGACAAGGCCCTTCGCTGGGCCGCCTCGCCCCGAGAATTCGTCAAGCGCGCGGGCTTCGCCCTCATGGCCTCGCTCTCCACTCACGATCGGAACGCGCCGGACGAGCGGTTTCTTCGCCTCCTGCCCGTGATCGAGGAAGGAGCCCGGGACAGCCGCAACTTCGTGAGCAAGGCGGTGAGCTGGGCGCTTCGTCAGATAGGCAAGCGCAACCTCGTGCTCCATCCCGTCGCGGCCTCGACGGCGCGCCGCCTCGCGGCCTCTCCGGACCCCGCGTGTCGCTGGGTCGGGAAGGATGCCTTGCGGGAACTCACGAGTCCGGAGGTTCGCGAGCGCCTGGAGAGCCGCGAGGCCCGCGGGGTGAGTTCTCCCCGACGTTCCTAGGTCCGGGCGATGGCGCGGATGCCCGCGATCGAAAAGGTCGCGATGTGGTCCGCGGCCTGCTCGACGAACTCCGGTGTGGGCTTGAAGATGAAGCCGAGGCGGGTCGCGATGGGGTTCT
>JAIBCN010000120.1 GCA_019694155.1 Vicinamibacteria bacterium
TTCAAGGGCACCGGACCACACACCCATCCTCTCGATCTCGGCGTCGCCGGGCTTCTCGCGGTCACGGGGCTCGTCACCCTGGCTCTGGGTGCTTTCTTCCGCGCCCCCGTGCTGGTCATCTTCGGGTTGCTCGGCCTCGTCAACGGCATCGGGGACATCCGCCAGTGGCTCGATCCGAACAAGGCCCGGATGCACTGGTGGTTCCGGCACATGGGCGGCATGATCGGCGCATCGATCGCGGCCCTCACTGCCTTCTCGGTGCTGAACGCCCCGCGGCTCGGCCTCGGCGTGTTCTCGGTCTTCGTATGGATCCTGCCGAGCCTCGTCTTCGTTCCGGTTTCCATCCCCTGGAATCGCTACTACCAGCGGCGCTTCGGGATGGTTCGAGGAAAGGCGGAGGTTCAGCCTGCCCTCGCGGCCCGCGCGGCCTGAGGCCTCGAAGCGCTCTCCGTCGCGTCGGCGCATGGAGCCGCCTTTATGGCGATAAGCTCCCGGCCATGATCCATCCCGCAGCTGGACTCCTGATCACCCTGGCCCTGGCGCCCGTCTCCGAAGCCGAGGCCCTCCAGTCGAAGGCGCCGGCCGCACGGGCCTTCGACCTGCAGGCTCATCGCGGCGGGCGCGGATTGTGGCCCGAGAACACGCTCGTCTCCTTCGCGGGAGCGCTGTCGCTCGGCGTCGACACCCTGGAGCTCGATTGCGCGGTCACGAAGGACGGCGTGGTGGTCATCAGTCACGATCCGCTCCTCAATCCGGAGATCACGCGCGACGCGGGCGGCAAGTTCCTCGAGACGCATGGCCCGTCGTTCCACTCGCTCACCTGGGCCGAGGTCCAGCGCTACGACGTGGGCCGCATGAAGCCGGGCACGAAGTACGCGGAAGGATTCCCCGACCAGAAACCGGTCGACGGGACGCGCATCCCGCGCCTCGCCGACGTATTCGCGCTGGTGAAGAAGAGCGGGAACACCAGCGTTCGTTTCAACATCGAGACCAAGATCTCCCCCGACAAGCCCGAAGAGACCCTTCCGCCCCAGGCCTTCGCCGAAGCGGTGGTGAAGGCGGTGCGCGACGCGAAGATGGAAGCGCGGGTGGCCATCCAGTCCTTCGACTGGCGCACCCTCGCGGTGGTGCAGAAGCTGGCGCCGGAGATCGAAACCGTGGCTCTCACGGTTCAACGCCCGAACGGCGGGAACGTCCAGGTGGGAGCGCCCGGCGCCTCGCCTTCCCTCGGCGGCCTCGACGTGGACAGCTTCGGCGGATCGGTTCCCAGGGTGGTGAAAGCCTCGGGCGCGCGAGTCTGGTCTCCCAACCTGGGCGACGTTTCCAAGACCCAGGTTGAAGAAGCCCACGGCCTCGGCCTCAAGGTGATTCCCTGGACCATCAACGAGGCTCCCGACATGGAGAAGTTCATCGACATGGGCGTCGACGGCATCATCACCGACCGGCCCGACCGGCTCCGCGAGGTCCTGAAGAACAAGGGCCTCTCCCTGCCGAAGGCGACACCGGTTCAACCGTAGCCCCGGGAACTCCCGGCGCGCACGCTCTGACAAGAAACAAGAGGGTCGATTCATGATCGGATGGCTGAAGCCCGCGCCTTTCAGGACGCCCCTCGCGGCGGCCGAGGTGGATCCCGCGTACCGGAAGCTGCGTCGCCAGGTGTTCGGCGGCATCTTCATCGGCTACGCGGCCTACTACCTGGTCCGCAACAACCTGGCCCTCGCCATTCCCGACATCCTGAAGGAGTTCCCTCAGCATTCGAAGGCGGAGCTGGGAACGGCGCTCACCGGACTGTCCCTCGCCTATGGCGTTTCGAAGTTCCTGATGGGCTCCGTCTCGGACCGGAGCAATCCGAAGTACTTCCTCCCCTTGGGCCTGCTTCTGTCGAGCGTGATCATCCTCCTCTGCGGCACGGTGAAGGCGATCTACGCGTCGCTCTTCGTCCTGGTGGTGATCCAGACCCTGAACGGCTGGGTGCAGGGGATGGGCTGGCCTCCCGCGGGCAAGACCATGGTTCACTGGTTCTCGACCAAGGAGCGGGGCCTCACCGTCTCCGTGTGGAACGTGTCCCACAACGTCGGCGGAGCCCTCATCGCGAACTTCGCCCTGCTGGGCGTCACCCTCTTCAACGACTGGGGCGCGAAGTTCTACTTCAACGCTCTCATCGCCGCTGTCCTCGCCGTCGCGGCCTACTTCCTCCTCCATGACACGCCTCAGTCGGAAGGCCTGCCGCCGGTGGAGGAGTACAAGAACGACTACCCCCCGGACTACAACGTCGACCACGAGCGGACCATGACCTTCCGGGAGATCTTCCTGACCCACGTGCTCCCGAACAAGTACCTGTGGGCGATCGCCATCGCCAACGCGTTCATCTACTTCGTCCGCTACGGCGTGGTGAACTGGATTCCCACGTACCTCGAGACCGCGAAGGGCTTCTCCTTCCAGCAATCGAGCATCGGCTGGGCGCTCTACGAATACGCGGCGATCCCCGGCACCATCGCCTGCGGGTGGGTGTCGGACAAGTGGTTCAAGGGCCGCCGCGCGCCCGCCACCATCCTCTTCATGGCCCTCACCCTGGTCGCCGTCCTCGTCTACTGGTTCAACCTCAAGGGCCCGCTCTGGATCGACTACGCCGCCCTCATCGCCATCGGCTTCCTCATCTACGGCCCCATCATGATCGTGGGCCTCCACGCCCTCGACCTCGTCCCCAAGAAAGCCGCGGGCACCGCCGCGGGCTTCACCGGCTTCTTCGGGTACGTGTTCGGCTCGGCGCTCTCCGGCACCGGCGTCGGCTGGATCGCCGATCACTGGGGCTGGAGCGGCGTCTTTTCCACCATGGTCGCATGCTGCCTGCTGACCATCGTGTTCAGCGCCTTCACCCTCGGCCACCAGGCCACGAGCGCGGAACGATCCGCCTGATCGGCGGGCCGCAAGGGGCGGTCGTCTTAACCCTGATTTGACGCCCGGGCCGGCCCCGAATGGAGTAACGTCCCGGTCGACAAAATCCCCATTCCCAAATCAGAGGGTTCCCATGAGAAAAACTCTAGCCGTCCTCTCCCTGGCCCTGGCTCTGGCCGCGCCTGCCGCGGCCCAGTTCGAAACGGCCACCGTCCTTGGCACCGTGCGCGACAAGTCGGGTGCGGTCACCCCGGGCGTCACCGTGACCCTTCTCAATCTGGACACCGGCACCGCCCAGACCAAGGTCACCGACGCCAAAGGTGGTTATGAATTCTTCACCGTGCGGATCGGTCAGTATCGCGTGACCGCGACCCTGGACGGCTTCGCGCCCTCCTCGGTCGATCAGCTGCGCGTGGGTGTCGGCGCCCGCCAGCGCGTCGATCTCGTGCTTTCGCCGGGCGGGATCACCGAGGCCGTCGAAGTCACCGCGGACGTGAGCCCCCTGGAAACGGACTCCTCGCAGCGCGGTCAGGCGGTCACCCACGAACAGGCGGTGGCCCTGCCTCTCAATGGCCGCGACTACTCCGCCCTGACCCTGCTGACCACGGGCGTCCGCCAGTCCGCCATCGGCACGGGCAGCAGCTCGACCCTTCGCGAAGGCTCGTTCAACGTGAACGGTCTGCGCAGCACCTTCAACAACTTCCTGCTCGACGGTGTCGACAACAACGCCTACGGCACGAGCAACCAGGGCTTCTCGAACCAGGTCATGCAGCCGCCTCCCGACGCGCTCGCCGAGTTCAAGGTGGTCACCAACAACATGAGCGCCGAGTACGGACGCGCGGGCGGCGCCACCATCAACGTCGCCTACCAGAGCGGGACCAACCAGTTCAAGGGGGCGCTGTGGGAGTTCTTCCGCGACACCAGCCTGAACGCCACGGGCTTCTTCAAGCCCCTCGGCGGCGCGAAGCCGTCCATGCGCCGCAATCAGTTCGGCGGCGTGCTCGGCGGGCCGATCATCAAGAACAAGGCCTTCTTCCTCGTCGACTATGAGGGCTTCCGTCAGGACCGCGAACAGGTCGCCTTCGGCACCATTCCCACCGCGGCCCAGCGCTCCGGCGTCCTTTCCGTGGCGGTGCGCAACCCCATCACCGGCATCACCTACCCCGCGGGCACCCAGATTCCCATGACGCCCTTCGCGGCGAAGGTGCTCGCCGGGATTCCCGATCCGACGAACGCGTCTGCGGCCAGCAACTATCAGCTGCTCCAGCAGTTCACGAACGACAACAACAAGTACAACGGGAAGGTCGACTATCAGATGACGAACTCCCTGCGCGCCTTCGCGCGCTTCGGCTACCGCAAGTCCGACATCTTCGACCAGCCTCTGCTCCCGCTCCCCTCGGGCGGCGCCGGCAACGGCCTCACCTACACCACCAACAAGCAGTTCGCGACCGGGCTCACCTGGACGAAGAGCGACCATGAACTGGTTGAATTCCGCTTTGCCTGGTCGCGCACGATCGCCGGAAAGAATCCTCCCGCCCTGGGTTCCGCGAGCGCGGAATCGGCCTATGGAATCACCGGCCTCCCCAGCGACCCGCGAGTCGCGGGCGGCCTGCCCACCCAGCTCATCACCGGCTACGCCGACCTCGGCCGCCAGGCCACGAATCCGCAGTGGCAGTATCCGACCGTCTACAACCCGAAGCTCAACTACACCCGCACCGCGGGACGTCATTCGGTCAAGGTGGGCATCGAGTTCCAGCACATCGAGACGGAAGTGCAGGACGTGAACCCGCTCTACGGCCGTGATGCCTACACCGGCCAGTTCAGCCGGCCCACCGGCGCGTCCGCTAGCAACCTCTACAACCTCGCCGACTTCATGTTCGGCCTGCGCAGCCAGTACGCGCTCACCAACTTCTTCATCGCCAACCTGCGGCAGAACCTCTACTTCGGCTACCTGCAGGACGACTTCCGGGTCAACACCAAGCTCACCTTGAACCTCGGGGTCCGCTACGAGTACGCGACGCCGCAGTGGGAGCGCGACAACAACGCCACCAACTTCGACCCCGCCACCAAGACCATGGTGAAGGCGACGAACGACGACCGGTACCTCGTCAACCCGGACAAGAACAACGTGGCGCCGCGCCTGGGCTTCGCCTACGCCATGGATCCGAAGACGGTGGTCCGCGGCGGTTACGGCATCGCCTACATTCACTTCCACCGCGCGGGCGGCGGCAACCTCCTGCCCATCAACGGGCCGCAGGTGATCACCGCCGTGGTTTCCCAGAGCAACGCCCTCGATCCGAATTTCCGCACCACGCAGGCGGGCTACCCGACGGATCTCACGACGCCCAGCAAGTTCAATCCGCTGGTGGCGAACATCACCTACATGCCGCGGGACAACAAGACCACCTCGATCCAGAGCTGGTTCTTCTCCGCCCAGCGCGAACTGTGGAAGAACGTGGTGGTGGACCTCGCCTACGTCGGGAACCGGACCAAGGATTCCCTGCTCTTCGCGAACTACAACCAGGGCCGGCCGAACAACGCCGCGGGAAGCATCCCTCTCGCCGCGCGCCGCCCCATCCCCGAGTACGGCGACATTACCTACGCCTTCAACGGCGGCCGGTCGTCCTACAACAGCTTCCAGATGCGCCTCGAAGGACGCCGGGGAAGCCTCACCTTCCTGAGCTCGCTCACCATTTCGAAGGCCAAGGACAACGGGGCAGGATCGCTCGAGAACCCCAACGGGAACTTCCCCGCGCCGCAGGACATCAACAACCTCGACGCCGAATTCACAACCTCGGCCTTCGATCAACCCTGGAACAGCACGATCAGCGTGGTGTGGCAGCTGCCCTTCTTCAAGTCCAACAAGATCCTCGGCGGGTGGCAGCTCGCCGCCATCAACAACATGTGGGCGGGCGAAGCGGTCACCTTCCAGTACACGCCCACCGCGGCGGCGAGCGTCTCCGGCATCGCTCAGGACTTCCGGGGAGCCAACAACTACCGTCCCAACATCGTCTGTGATCCCACCCTGCCCGCGGATCAGCGCACGGTGACGCAGTACTTCAACCCCTCCTGCGTGGTGGCTCCGACCGATCCCAGCCAGCCGTTTGGAAACGCTCCCCGCAACTCGGCCCGCGGCGATGCTATCTACCAGCTCGACATGGCCCTGTCGAAGTCCTTCGACATGTTCAAGGGCAAGCGCCTCGAGTTCCGGGTGGAGGCGTTCAACGTCCTCAACAAGACGAACTTCCGCGCTCCGAGCGGCAATCGCAGTTCCGCGGCCTTCGGGAGCATCACCGCCACTTACGATCCGCGCCAGATCCAGCTCGGCGCGAAGTTCGTCTTCTAGGCGGCGCGGGTCCGAGAGGCCCCCGCGACCCCGGACCACGCTGACGGACGCCCGACGTCAGCGTGGTCGTGAGACACTGCCTCCTCCATGAAAATCACCTGGATCGACTGGATCGTCGCGGCGGGCTCGATCCTCGTCTGTTTCATCCCCGCGCTCTTCCTCGCCAAGCGCTCGCGCAGCAGCACCTCGGAGTTCTTCGGCTCCGGTCGCTCGGTGCCCTGGTGGCTCGCCGGCCTCTCCATGGTGGCGACCACCTTCTCCTCCGACACACCGAACTGGGTCACCGAGCAGGTGCGGCGGTACGGTGTCGCGGGCAACTGGCAGTGGTGGGCCTTCGTGCTGACCGGGGTGGCCACCGTCTTCTTCTTCGCGAGGCTCTGGCGGAGGTCGGGCGTGCTCACCGACCTCGAGTTCTACGAGCTCCGCTACTCCGGGACCTCGGCCTCGGTGGTGCGCGGCTTCCGCGCGGTGTACCTGGGCCTCTTCTTCAACTGCTTCATCATGGGGATGGTGACGCTCGCCGCCTGCAAGATCGCGAACATCCTGTTCGGCCTGCACGCCTGGCAGACCATCGTGATCTGCGGAATCCTCAACGTCGTCTTCGCCGCGCACTCGGGGCTCTGGGGCGTGCTGGTCATCGACATGATTCAGTTCTTCATCAAGATGACCGCGGTCTTCGCGGCGGCGTGGTTCTCCCTGGTGGAGGTCGGCCGGCGTCTCGGAGGCGAGGCCAGCGCCTGGGCAGGTCTCAGGCACCTCGTGGCGACACTGTCGACCCAGCAGGTGCTGCAGTCCGGCGGGGCCGATCCCCAGCCCGTGATGTCTCTCGCCGACGGCACGGGCCAGCCGATCCTGAACATGCTGCCGAATTTCTCCATGTCGGAGCTGGCCCTGATGGTCTTCATCATGCCCATCGCCATCAGCTGGTGGGCCAACTGGTACCCCGGCGCTGAGCCCGGAGGCGGTTCCTACATCGCCCAGCGCATGCTCGCGTCGAAGTCCGAGAAGGACTCTTTGGGCGGCACCCTCTTCTTCAACGTCGCGCACTACGTGCTGCGGCCCTGGCCGTGGATCATCACCGCGCTGTGCTCGATCATCGTTTATCCCGATCTCGCCTCCATCAAGGCCGCCTTCCCGAATGCCGATGCCTCCTTGATCGGCCACGACTCCGCCTTCCCCGCCATGTTGAAGTTTCTGCCCGTGGGCTTCGTGGGCCTGATGATCGGGGGTCTGCTGGCCGCGAATTCGTCGACCATCCTCACCCACTTGAACTGGGGCTCGTCGTATCTCGTGCACGACTTCTATCGGCGGTTCATCAGGAAGGACGCTCCTGAGTCTCACTACGTCAACGCGGGCCGCCTCTCCACGGTGATGCTCTACCTCGTGGCCGCCGTGCTGAGCCTCACCATGAGTTCCGCCCAGCAGGCCTTCCAGGTGCTGCTCTCCATCGGCGCGGGCACGGGCCTGCTCTACATCGCGCGCTGGTTCTGGTGGCGCGTGTCGGCCTGGTGCGAGATCGTGGCCATGGCCATGTCGCTCCTCACTTCGCTCCTGGTCCCGCGTCTGATGCCGGATCAGGGCTTCGCGCCCGTCACCATCGTCCAGGTGGGAATCACCACCGTGGCCTGGCTGATCACCGCCTTCGTCGGCCCCGCCACCGACCGGGCCAAGCTGATCGCGTTCGTGCGGAAGGTGAAGCCCGCGGGCCCGGGTTGGACGGAGCTGCGCGCGGCCGCGGGAGTGGGAGACGCCGAGGTCGCGCAGGAAAACCGGATGGGCGCCGCTTTCGTCGGCTGGATCGCCGGCTGTCTCGTGATCTGGTCCTCGCTCTTCGCGATCGGCAACTTCCTCTACTCCTCGGGAGACCCCACGCGTCTCACTTCCGCCTGGATCCTGGCCGCGGTTTTCGCGGCGAGCGGCTATGTCCTCCTTCGGGTGACGCGTCAGCTCTGGGCGGACAGCACGGAGTCGCAGGCCCGCGAGGACGCACGGACGCGCGGGTGAACTTGCGCGCGATCGCGGACGTCCATTGATCACGATCGAGTCCATCGCCACCGGCCTCTCGGGCGAACCGGGCTTCGTCGCCGTCGGGGCGCCCCGGCTTCGTTCGCTCGTCGGCGATGCGCTTCTCGCCGACTGGCCGGCCTTCGCTCGGAGCTGGGACCATCTCGCCGTGGACGAGTACATGGCGGACGGCGGGAGGTTTAGGCGCCGTCGCTACGGGCGATTCAGGGCCGCGCTCGCGGGCGTCACCCGCGAGCCGCACGGGCCGCACTTCCAGAGCGTCGACTACAACCCCCTGAACGGCGGGATCGATCGCTGGTTCGAACCGGTGACCGACGCGATCGCCGCGCACCCCATCACCACGCGGCTGCTCGAGCTGTGCACCGCGGTCTTCACGGCCGCGTCGGGCTCGGATGCCGCGACGGCCGGATGGCGGATCGAGATGCACCAGTTCCGCATCGAGCCGGCTCCGCTCAGGCCGGGAAAGCCGACGCCGGAGGGCATGCATCGCGACGGCGTGGACTGGGTCTTCGTGGGCCTGATCGAGCGCACCGGGGTTGCGGGTGGAGTCACGGGAATCGGGGACGCCGCCGGCCGGTCGCTCGGCTCCTTCACCCTGTCGGAACCGCTCGACGCCGTGTTCCTCGACGATCATCGGGTACGCCACGGCGTGACGCCGATCGAGATCCTCGATCCGGGCCGGCCGGCTCACCGGGACGTGCTCGTTCTCACCTACCGCAAGGCGTAGTCCGCCCTCCGGGGCCTCGCTATGCTCGGGAGCCGGCGGGTACTTCGATCCCGTTTCGGCGAGAGGTGCATCATGGAACGAGCCGGTCTCCAGCTGAAGGACATCATGACGCGCGATGTGCGGACCGTGGGGCGCAACGACCAGCTCGCGGTAGCCGACACGATCATGAAACAGGCGCGGATACGTCACCTGCCCGTCCTCGACGCCGACGGAGGGGTGTGCGCGGTCGTGAGTCAGCGCGACCTGTTTCGGGGTGCGCTGCTCCGGGCACTCGGTTTCGGCGGACGGGCCGAGGACGCCATGCTGCGTCAGGTGGCGGTGAAGGAGATCATGTCCGACGAGCTGCACACCGCAACACCCGACATGACCGTCTCAGACGCCGCGAGCATCATGATCGAACGCAAGATCGGCTGCCTGCCCGTGGTCGAGAGCGGCCGGCTCGTTGGTCTCGTGACGGAGACCGACTTCGTGCGTCTGGTCGCGGACGGCGCGTCGTCCACCGGGAGTCACTCGCAGCGAAGCGCCTGAGTGGGGGCGATGCGGGAGGCCCGGCGCGCCGGCACGTAGGCCGCGAGCATGGTCACGAGCAGCATCGACGGGGCCACCACGAGGTAGGCCACGAAGTCGACGCGTCCGGCGTTGAAGAGCATCGCGTTCATGAGCTGCTCCACCCCCAGGCCCAGGACGAGTCCGATCGCGGTCCCGGCGCCCACGAGCAGGAGCCCCTTCCCCATCACCAGCCGCAACACGTCCGAACGGCCCGCGCCGATGGCCATGCGGATACCGATCTCGCGCGTCCGCCGGCTCACGTTGTAGGCCATCAGCCCGTACAGACCCGCGCTCGCGAGCAGCAGGCCCACGAGCCCCATGGTGCCGACCATGTCGACCGCGACCCCCGGGCCTTCCACCGCGTGATACCGGTACAGATCGCGGTAGGTGCGCAGCTCCGAGATCGGCAGGTTCGCGTCGAGGCTCCGCACGACCCCCTTGAGCGGCTCGACCCGTTGCAGGGGATCGGCGTTCGTCCGCAGCAGCAGGACGAGGCGCGCCACCGGGTGCTGGGCCACGGGGAGGTATACGAAGTCCGTGGGCGTCTCGGTGGTGCCCCGGTACTTGACGGTCTGCGCGATCCCCACGATCTCGACAGAGGGTCCGGTGCTTCGCTCGAGCCGGAGGCGCTTGCCCACCACGTCGGCGAGGGCCAGGGCCGGCCAGTAGTGCCTCGCGAACTGTTCGTTCACGACCGCCACTCTCGGTGCGTCCACCTTGTCGGTGGGCAGAACGCCCCGGCCCCACAGAATCGGAATGCCCATGGTTTGGAAGAAGCCCTCGTCCACGGTGTCCATCGTCGAGATGAAGTTCTCCCGGTCGCGCGGCATCTCCAGGCCATCGGGCACGAAAGCAAGGCGGTCGAAATCGTCGAGACCGAGCGGAGGGCTCTGGGTGAGGCCGACGGCCTCGACGCCGGGGAGGGAGCGGGCGCGGGCGGTGAGCTGCTCGTAGAACCGGAGGCTCTGTCCGAGGTCGTACTGCACGAGGCGCGGGTCGAAGCGGGCCATGAGCAGCGGGGCATCGGCGAACCGCGTGCCGTCGACCATGCTTTGCTGGAAGCTGCGGGACATCAGGAACGCCGCGGTGAGGAGCATCAGCGACATGGACACCTGGGCGACCACGAGGACGTTGCGGCCCCACAATCGTCTGCGTCCGGGCAGCTCCTCGTCCGCCGACTTGAGCCCCTTCACCAGGTCGGCACGGGTGCTCTGCAGCGCGGGGGCGAGACCGCAGGCAATCGCGCAGAGGAGCGAGACAAGCACGCTCGCCATGAGGATGCGAACATCCATCCGGAAGGGCACGGTCACCGGCAGTTCGGAAGGGATCTGGAACTTCTGCATGAGACTGAGGCTCCCGTAACCGACGACGATGCCGCCGAGCCCGCCCATGAGGGCAAGGAGGAGACTCTCGGTGAGAAGGAGCCTGACGAGCCGGAGGCGTCCCGCGCCCATCGACAGGCGGATGGCGATCTCGCGCGTTCGCGTGCTGGCGCGGCTGAGCAGGAGTCCGGCCACGTTGGTGCACGCCACGAGCAGGACGGCCACCGCGAGGACGGAAAAGATCACGCTGAATTTCCAGTTGATGTCGTCGCCGCGCGTCCGCATCTCGAACTGAGTGCGCACGGCGGCGCCGCGGTCACGGCTGACCTGGGGGTGATCGCGTTCAAAGCCCCGGGCGAGGGCCGCGAGTTCCGCCCGCGCCTCGGCCAGGGTCGCGTCCGGCCTGAGGCGCGCCTTCACATTCAGTTCGCGGTCGTCCCGATCCTCGAAGAAGTTCTTCGCGGGATTGGTGGAAAAAACCGGAGCCATGGCAAGGGGCACGTAGAAGTCAGGCCGCATGAAGATGAACATCCCCTGGAACTCATTCGGCGCCACGCCGACCACCGTGAAGTCGCGGCCGTTCAGGCGGACGACTCGGCCCACCACCGAAGGGTCGGAGGCGAACTCGCGCTTCCAGAAATCCGGCCCGAGGACGACGACCGCGTCCCGCCCGGGGGCCAGGTCCTCATCATCGCGAAACACCCGCCCGGCCTGGGGTTCCACTCCGAGGACCCGGAAGTAGTTCCCCGAGACCATCATGCCGCCCCTCACCTGGGGCGTCTCTCCCGGCCGGGCGCTGAAGCCGACCGATTGAGGGCTGACGCTCGCCACGACGCCTTCGTAGCTCCGGGTGTTGTCGCGGATGTCGAGATACTCGCGGTACGAGAAGGCGCCGAACGCGGTGTCGCGCGACGTGCTCACGAGAGTGACCACTCGGCCCGGGTCGGGCACCGGATAGGGCCGGAAGATCAGGGCGTCGACCATGCTGAAGGGCGTCGAGGTCATGCCGATGCCGAGGGCGAGGGTGATCACCACGAGGGCGGCGAGCCCGGGCGCGCGGCGCAGGCTCCGCGCGGCGAAGCGCAGGTCGTCGATGAAATCGGTGAGCCAATGTACGCGGCGGGCGTCCCGCATTTCCTCCTTGCGCTGCTCGAGGCCGTCCATCGCCCGCAGGGCCTGCTGCCGGGCCTGCTCGGGGGAGAGGCCGTTCCGCACGGCCTCCTCGATCCGGTTCTCCATGTGGAAGCGAAGCTCCTCCTCGAGCTCGAGCTCCACCTGGCGGCGTCGGAAGATGGACCTGATCCGGAGGGGCAACGTGAACAGCCAGTGTTCCAGGCGCATGACCGCTAGGCCTCCGTGAGTTGGACGACGTAAGAGATGGCGGACGAAAGCCTCTGCCAGTTGGCGGTCTCGGATTCGAGTTCCTTCCGCCCGAGGCGGGTGAGCGAATAGAACTTGGCGCGGCGGTTGTTCTCCGTCTGCTTCCACTCCGCGGTGATCCAGCCTTCCTGCTCCAGCTTGTGCAGCGCCGGGTAGAGCGAGCCCTCGCTCACCTGCAGCACGTCGCCGGAGATCGACCGGAGGCGAAGGCTGATGGCCCAGCCGTGCATCGGCTCGAGCGCGAGGATCTTCAGGAGCAGCAGGTCAAGTGTGCCCTGGACGAGGTCGGATGGCTTGCTCATATCGGTTTCCGAGGGGAGTGTATCCACAACTCCCCTCGGTAAGCAAGGGAAGTATTGGACAGCCCTCCGTCAGGGGCCAGGAGGTAGCGTCTCGGGACCGATGATCCCCTTCTCCGTTCTCGACCTCTCTCCGATTGTCGAAGGCGGCAGCGCCGCGCAGGCTTTCCGCAACACCCTCGACCTCGCGCAGCACGCGGAGCGCTGGGGCTACAGGCGTTTCTGGCTCGCCGAGCATCACAACATGCCGGGAATCGCGAGCGCCGCCACCGCCGTTCTCATCGGACACGTGGGCGCCGGCACCACGAGCATCCGGATCGGGGCCGGCGGGATCATGCTGCCCAACTGGGCGCCTCTGCAGATCGCCGAACAGTTCGGGACCCTCGCCTCTCTCTTCCCCGGCCGCGTGGATCTGGGTCTCGGCCGGGCGCCCGGCACCGACCGCGCGGCGGCGCGGGCGCTCCGTCGGTCCTTGAACTCGCATCCCGACGAATTCCCGAACGACGTGGTCGAGCTGATGGAGTTCCTGCGCGAGGCCCGCCCCGATCAGGCGGTACAGGCGGTGCCGGGTTCCGGCGTCGACGTGCCCGTGTGGATTCTTGGCTCCAGCACGTTCGGCGCCCAGGTGGCGGCCGGTCTGGGTCTGCCTTTCTCCTTCGCCTCCCACTTCGCGCCCGCGCTGCTCTTCGAAGCGTTGGCTCTGTATCGCGACGGCTTCCGGCCTTCGGACCGTCTGGACCGGCCCTGCGTGATGCTCGGGGTGAACGTGGTCGCCGCCGAGACCGACGAGGAGGCGCGCTTTCTCGCTTCGTCAGGCCGCCAGTCGTTCGCCAGCCTCCGGGAGGGACGCCCGACGCGATTGCCGCCGCCGTCGAAGGAGTGGGAGCCCGACCCGCGCGAACCACGCGACCCCGTGCTGCGGCCGCGCGTCTCATTCGTCGGCTCCGCCGGCACACTGGGGCGGGAAATGCGTGAATTCGTCGAGCGCACGGGCGCGGACGAGTTGATCATCGTGTCGCACATCTACGATCACGCGGCTCGGCTTCGGTCTTACGAGATCGCGGCCGGGATCATGCGAGAGTGAGCGCGTCCGCCTTCGGGACCGAAGATCCCAAAGACGGACACTCCGCGCAGGGGCCGGTTCGGAATCCTCGACGCTTCGGCCCGGCCCGCGCGTGGCATGCGACTTGTATGCCCGGGCTTGAAGATCTCATGAAGACGGTCGAGCTCAGCGAGGAAACGCACACCGCCCTGGAGCGGCTCGCCGCGGAGCGGGGGGTCACTCTCGACCAGGCCATCGCGGAGCTTCTGCGCGGCGTCCGTCTCCAGCCCTCCGCTGACAGCGTGTCCCAGCTGCTCGCCGATCCCGGCTTTCGCGGACAGGCCGACCCGGTGGAGCGATATCTCGCCCTTCTCGCGTGCTGCGCCAGGAATCACGCGAGCGATTTCGCCGATTTCATCTCCCATCAGGAGAGCGGTCACCGCTACCTCATGCTCAGCCGCGAAGAGGTCCAGGAGGTCCGCGCCCACAATCACTCCCGGCAGATCGACGGCACCCAGTACTGGGCGGTGATGACCATCGACCCGAAAAGCCAGCGGCGGTTCGTGCGTCGCCTCCTGGAGTTCATCGGATGCCGGGACGACGCGGTGACTGAGGCCTGCCGCGCTCTCGGCCTCGACCGCGGCGATTCCGAGCGCTCGCGACACATCGGCGCGGCCTGATCGTTCCCGCGCGCGCCGGCGGGCAGACCGGGCTCAGGAACCGGTCGCGAGGCCGATGAAGCGACGCCTCACCACCGCTTCCCAGCGCGGGTGCCAGTTGTACTGGTGCACGATGGACGGAATCGGGTGCGGTGGAAGGAGGATGTCGCCACCCTCGGTCTCGGCGAGGGCGAGAGGATCCTCGATGCCCATCGTGAGCACCGCGCCCAGCCCGTTTCCCACGAGGGCGGCCGCGGGAAGGCGACCGGTGTGAATCAGCCAGTTGTGAACGCCCTGATCGAATCCGGGATCGCGGACCCTTCCGATCACCCGGTTCATTTCCGCAACCAGCAACTCCAGGTACGCGAAGATCGCCCGATGTTCTCCGATCGTCGTCCCCGAGCACGAGATGGGACAGGCGGAGATTCGAGCAAGCGCATCCTCACCGTAGAGCTGGCGGATCCACGCCGCGTTCTGCCGCTCGGCGCCGATCGAGTAGCGACTCGATTCGAGATAGAAGTTGAGGGGCGCGGGCGCCGGGGCGAGCGAGGGGTCGCGCTGGAACACGACATCCTTCACGTCGCTCAGCACAATGCGCTCGTAGCGGTGCTCGAGGCGGGAGAGGAAGTCGAGATAGTGAAGGTACCTGCTCGTGCCCGGCGGGTGGACGAGCAGCGCCGACCATCGGTCGAGACGGCCCCGGAGGCTCGCGGGGAGGGGCAGCCACCTCGCGAGGCGCGTTCCCAGAGGCAGCAGGCCCATCCGTCGCAGCGCCACGCGCGGAATTCGCCTCAGGAGGTGATCGGCCGGCCACGGCTGCGCCACCGCGATCAGCTCGACCCGGAATCGGGAGATGCGAGTGCGGTCGGATTCGCTCAGGTCGTGCACGAGCAGGGCGATATCGCCCTCGTAGCCGCTCGCGCGCAGGCTCGCAAGAAAGAGCGCGACCGTGTCGAAGTCGAAACCGAGGGCGGCTCCAAGCACCAGGGTGTGCGAGCGCCCGGAGGGTCCGGGCCGGCCGCTCATCCACCCGTCGCCCGCAGAAAAGGCGCCCCCACCATCCGGCCATGACTCGCGACCACGCGGCCTTCGCGTCCAGGCCGCGCCGCAGATTCAAGGCTCGCGTGGAGATCGACGCTATGCAGTCTCATCGCCCGGTCCTGCGCGCCACGATGAAGCCCACCGATACCGGCGGATCAACGCGCGCCACGATCTCAAACCCGGATCCTCCTTCGATCAGGGGCCGGATAAGGCGCGCCTTCTCCGTGTGCCAGTCGTGGGCGAAGAGCAGGGATCCCGCGCCCATGCGAGGCTCGAAGAAGCGCAGCTGCTCGAGAGTGGAGTCGGCGTCCTCGGGCCCGTCGAGCATCACGCAGTCGAGGCTGTCCGGACAGGATCCTGCCCGGTAGTCGCCGACATGGAAGGCGACGTGCGGGGCGAGCTCGGGCAGACGGTGTTCGAAGGCATGCCGCGCCGCCGCGGAGAGGGTCGCGTCGACCTCCCACGTGTGCAGCATTCCCGCGCCGTTTTGATGGAGCGCGAGGGCGGTGAAGAAGGTGCTGCCGCCCCCCTTCCAGGTTCCCACCTCGGCGCAACTGCGGGGCTTATGGGCGCGGAGGGTCCGCACGAGAAGCCGGCGCTCGGCGAACCACATCTGTCCTTCAAGGAACGGGCATCCCTCGAAGCACAGACGCATCTCCCGCGGCGCCAGGGAACGGACGATCCGCCACAGGGCGCGGAAGCGCGGGCCGGTGGCCTGGAGCGTTCGACGACGCGCAAGTTCCTGTTCGAGCATGTTCCCCTTTGATTCGGTGGTGAGGTCGACTCTAGCCAGGCCCTACCTCGGGAGACGCGTCAATAGCCCCTGCTTCCGCTCAGGGCCCAAGAGAGCGAGCGGCGAGCCCATCTCCTCGCCCACGTCTCGATATCCCGCGGTCCCACGATCAGCGGGGTGTCCGTCTCGTCGAAGGGCTGACCCACGAACTGCCGCCCGCGGCGCCGCGTCGGGAACGGGCGGCGCGCGAAATATGGATCGTGCTCGAGCCAGGAGCCGCGGACCCGAGGGGCAATGACCGCAGTGAGGAAGTCCTGGTCGGGCCCCCAGCGGTCCGCCTTCTCCCATGAACCGACGAGAGCGCTCATGTCCGGAATGGCGCCTCTCTTCGCGCCCCAGAGTCCGCCGAGTATCGGGGTGTCATGATCGGGGTGATCGCGCATGACATGAAAGGACGCGTCGCTCGCAAGCCAGGCGTCCACCGCGGCGCGCTCCCGCGGATTGAGCCTCGAGTCGGCGTCTCGGGAAATCATCACTTCGACCAGGGGGTCGCCCGCCGCGTCGAATCTCCAGAAGAGTCCGCTCCAGTCGCCCGGTTCGTCCCGGAGACGCAGCTCCACGTTCGGAAACTGCCGCAGGCGCGCCAAGGTCTGTTCGGGAACCGAGGAACCGCAATGGAAGCGGCACACCCATCCCGGGTATATCCGCAGGGCGAGTTCGGCGTTCCGCACCGCGCCCGCCGTGTACTTGGGGTTGGCACCCCACAGACTGAAGCTGATCACCTTCACGCCGACGTTTCCACCTCCGACAATATCGCGGCAAGGCGTGACCGATAGGCGTCTCGGGTGAAATCGGCGAGGCCCTCGGGCAGGCAGCGTCTCCCTGAAGCGGGCCCGGCGCGTACGAGTGCTTCCACGGTACGAATCACCTGATCCGGCTCCGCGAGATCGACGCCAAGGACGTGGGGCGGACCGATGGCCGCGGCGACTGGATGTTGAGAGCCGAAGGAGATCCCGGGATTACCGTCCACGAGCCGCGACGGCGTGAAGGAAGGGTTCAGCAGCACGGCCCCCGCCGCCAGCGCCTCGAGTGCTGTAGGTCCCAGAATCGGATCTCCCAGGCCCAGAACGAAGCGGGCGCCAAGAAGGAGCTCCCTCCACACCCGGGGCTCCAGGTGTCCGTGATTCACGATGCCGTCTCCGGAGAGAGCCTCGGTGTCTCCCCATTCGACGGTGAGATGCATGGGCGCGCGGGTCGCGAGCGCCCGGATGAGCGCGCGCTCCCCGGGGCCGAAGTAGCGCGGTTCCTTTCCCCACACCACGCCGAAGCGGCGAGGCTTCTCGAGGCTTCGTTCGAACTCCACCGTCAGTTCGGACGCATTCGCAAAGAACGCCCCGGAGGGCGAGCGAAGCATGAAGCCGAGAAAGCGGTTGGCGAGGCCGGGGTAGCGATAGGGGACGAGATAGTCGCGCGGTGTCAGCGCCGCCGAAGCGGGGATCGCGGCTTCCGTCGTGCCGAACCACTCGAGGATGAAGGGGCGCGTCGACGAACGCCGCGGCAGAGGCAGGTAACGGGAGGCGAGGGCGAGCGACCAGGGATCGAGGAAGGCCACCGTGGGCTGATGGAATCGAAGGATCTGCCCGGCCCTCAGGCGCAGGAAACCTCGCAGGGTTCCCGTCCGGCGCGCGGCGATGCCGAGATCTTCAAGACCCGCGAGGAGCGATGCGGCCATGGCCATCTCGCCGGAAGGTCCGCCCCTCGAGGCTCTTCGTTCCCGGTCGGGATGGAGGGACGTCAGGTACACGAGTGCGGAAGCGCTCACCGCGCGACCCTACCGTGGCCTCCTCCAGGGAGCAACGACCGGCTGGTCCCGCGGATCGCGTGATACAAAGAGACCCCGGCCCGGCCATGCGTATCGCTCTCATCGGCAACGATCTCTATCCCCAGTTTCCGCTTCGCGGATACGGCGGCATCGAATCCTCCGTCGAGACTCTGGCCTTCGGTCTGCACCGGGCCGGGCACGATTTTTTCTGCGTGGTTCCGTCCCTGGATGGAGCAAAGGCGCCCCCAAACGGCCTTCCCGACTACCCGTTCGAGATCATCCGCACAAGGGCGCGAGCCACGGTTCTCTCTCGCGACTCACCGGCCGGGTTCATCGGTGAGGTGGTGGACATCCTCCGCGCGGCGAAACCAGACGCGATCTGGGCGCAGAGCTGCTGGTCGGCCGGCCCCCTGGCCGCCCTCGGAATTCCCACGATCGTGACCGTGCAGGACAGCGGCCCGGGCGACCCCGACCGGCTGCTCCGCCATCCTTCCCTCGTGTATCGCTTCATCTCCGCCTACCAATACCGGCTCTGGGTCCGGGATGAAGACACGCGGCGCCGCGCGCTCATGGCCCATACCAGCCTGGGCGACGAGGAATACGACTTCAACCCTGCGGGCGGGGATGCCTTCTTATGGGTGGGCGGTCTCGGGTGGGGCCTTCGAGGCAAGGGCCTCGACACATTCATCGAACTCGCGCGGCGGAATCCCGGTATCCGCTTTGTCGCCTACGCGAGCGGGCGGCGCCTGGCCGTCCTCCGGGCGCGGTGGTCGAGCCTGGGCCTGCGGAACTTCCGCTTCATGGGCGAACTGGTCCGCGGCCAAGCGCATCGCGAGGCCTTCAAGAACGCACGCGCCCTGGTCATGCCCACGCGTTTGATGGAGGCGCTGGGCCGGACCGTGCTCGAGAGCCTGTCGAAAGGCACGCCGGTCCTCGGGTCGACGAACGGCGCTCTGCCCGAGCTGATCGACGACTCCTGCGGAGTGACCACGAACGACTTCGAAGAGATGAACGCCGCGCTCCATGCGACTTTCGACCGCGGCGCGTGCTTCGCCGGTTCCCGGCGGTTTCATGTCCGTCATGAGGTCGCGAAGCTCATGGAGGTAACCGGTGAAATGGCACGCGGAGCCTTTCCGGGCGGTCCCCCGCTGGAAGCGCCGGGTGAGGCGGCGCGCCCGTGAAGAGGAAGATCCTCGAGGTGATCTGGGCCGTCCGAAAGCGACTGTCCTCGGCGGCGCGCGCCCCTTTGGCGCGGACGGCGAGAGGCGAGCCTTCGCCCCGCGAGCGCCCCGATTGGGGTAACACCATCCTGGAGGGCGACGCGGCGATCGGCTACGGCTACCTGGACCGCTGGCGCCGGTCGGGTCGGGACATCCTGTCATCGGGCCCAGGTTCGGCCTCGAACCTGCGCCTCTACTCGCACAACGCACCCGACACGCCCCCCGCGACGCATCCCCACGTGATCGTGGAAGCACGGGACCTCGTGATCGACTTCGGCAGGATCGGCGCCGCTCGCGAGCTGCGATCGAGACCCGGCTACCAGCGGGTCCGCGGCGGCTACCTCGACTATCGAAAAGGCGCCCTCGTCGCCGCCGCGACGCCGGCCGCGGACCTCGGCCCCGATCTTTTCCCCCGCGATCATCTGCGCGACCTCTTCCACTCGCTCGAAACGGTGAGCGCGCCGCCTCCGGCCGACCGCACCATCGAAGAATGCTGCCTGCTGGTCGCGCGCGAACCGCGCGAGTACGAGAATCTCTTCCACGCGCACACCGACTGGCTTTCCGCATTCGCCGCCGTTCGGGTGCTCGGCCTCGAAGCGGCCAGGAAGCGAGTGGTGATGCTCGACCCCCACCGCCCCGGCTCCCTCGATGAGGTCCCGGCCTGCCTCTTCTCCGGCGGCGAGCCCTTGTGGCGCCGACGCGACTTCGGATCGGCGCGCGTGCGCTTTCGTCACGCGGTCTTCGTGCCGCCCGGCTACGCCTCCGTGCTCTGGGCCCGACAGGAGGCCCACTCTCCGGGTCCGCCGGTCGGATTCCTTCAGGACTACGGGCGCTTCTTCCGAGCGGCCTTTTGCCCGCGTCCCGCCATCGCCACCGATGCGCCCCTCCGCGTCACCCTTCTTGTCCGCCGCCCCTACCCGGGCCGCGGCCCCGTGCTTCTGCGGCGATTCCGGTCGGACGAGGCGCTCGCGGCCGCCCTGCGCTCCGTGCCAGGCGTCACGGTTGAGGTTGTGGATCCCGCCTCCATGTCGTTCGCCGATCAGGTGCGTCTGGCCGCGAGCACGGAGATTCTCGTAGGCGCGCACGGAGCCGGCCTTGCCCACGCGTTCGCCATGGCGGAACACGGAGCGATCCTGGAGATCGTGGCCGCCGGCACTTCGACCTATCGGCTCTACGGGAACCTCGCCGCCTGGACGGATCGGCTGCACGCCCGGATCGAGGCGCCGGAAACGGTGGGCTTCGGCGGAAGCTGGTTCGATCCCGACCCAAGTCAGTTGAGGGACGAGGTCGCCGCCCTCGCGGCGAAGGTCCGCGAACGCCGCGCGCGCGCTTGAGGAGGTCCGCGGCGGGCGAGTGTTCAGCTTCGAAAGAAACGCGCGGGATTCAGCCGCCGCAGCAGACCTCCGCTCAAGGAACGCGGATACCGCCCCATCTCGCTTCCGTTCCCAATGAGCGCGGGCACGCTCCAATACGCACGAAGGCCGAGCTCGATCAGGACTTCGTTCACGGTCAGATCGATGGGGGCCCGGATCTTGCGGGTCTGAAGGGCGTGCGCGGTCTTGCGAGCCGCCTCGGGTGTGACGAGGTAGCCGCTCATGCTGCGGGTCGCCGGCGCCCGGGCGAAGAGCGGCGCTTTCGGGTCGGGAGGGAGTTCCAGACCGCATGAAGCCCCCAGGAAGACGAAGTCCCAGTCCTTCGGCAGCCCGGCGAAGTAGGGCGCCGCGCGGCCTTCGAAATCCTGGCCGAAAACCGGATCATCCTCGAGCACGAGCGATGGCTCGCCGGCCGCGGCGATGGCCTCGAGCGCAGCCTGCTGTTTCGCGTAGACGCTGATCTCTCCCGAGGTCAGCCGGGGATTCCTGACGTTCCGGATCCAGAACCAGGCACCGAGATCCTCGGCTTCGGGGCGCTCCACAAAGCGGGCGTTCCAGCCAAGAGCGAGCAACGACGCAAGACACTCGGCCCTTCGGGCGCCGAGGCGCGGGGAGTGGATGACCCAGACCGGAAAGGGCTGGATCACGGTCAGGAGAGCGCCATGGAGTGCGGACAGCGTTCGCGGTTTGCGTCCGCTGCCGCGGGGATCGGACCCAGGGAATCGCGTTCGGGGTCGCAGGGCTGTACGGGCCGGGCCATCGTGTCGGGAAGCCTAACCGCGGGCGGCTACCGTGTCCGGCTTGAGCATCAATACACTTCCAGGCGCCTTGCTCCGCGAACTCATAGTCCTCAACCTCCGCCGCTCACCCGAGCGCCGGGCCTATATGACCGCCCAGGCCGAGCGCCTCGGTCTCCTTGTGGAGTTCGTGGAGAGTGTCGACGCGGAGGATCTGAAGCGCCTTGGAGGCGAGGCTCCCCCCGGCCTGTCCTTCGGGGAGTGGGCCTGCCTCAAGACGCACAGCCTGGTCTGGCGCCGGGTGCGCGAATCCGACCGTCCGGCCGTGGTGCTGGAAGATGACGTGGAACTCCTCCCTTCCTTCCCGGAAGTCGTTGCCGCGGCTTTGGCCACACTGCCGAAAGACGCGCTGCTGCTTCTCGGCCACCATTCGACACTTCGAGGCCCGCGCGAGGGAGCCCGGCTCTGTTTCATGAAGACGCCCCTCGCTCCCGGCCACCACATGGCGCGCGTGGCGGAGTTCCCGATGGGCGCGTATGCGATGGTGATCTCCCCGGGAGCAGCGAAGCGTCTCGCGAAATTCGCGGAGCCGGAGCGAATGGCGGCGGACTGGGTCACCGGCTATTGTCCGCGGGCCGGGGTCTCCCTGCTCGCGGTGACGCCTCCTTGCGCCATCCCCTCTCCCATCGCGCAGCAATCCACCATCCCCGATCGGCCGAAGGGCGTGGAGCAGGGTCACGTCTCGCGGAAAGCACCCGGGGTCCTGAGCGAGGCCTGGCTCTTCATCCGAAGACTCGGCATCGCGACGTCCGCGTACACCTTCAGACTGGAGCGTTGATCCCGAGAAGCCGCTCGATCGATCGAAGCGTGGCGTTGCGAAACCGCTGTTCGGTATCCACGAGCGACGCGGGAAGGCGCTTGAGCCACAACCGTCTGACCGCCGACCCGGCGAGGCGCGCACGGGTGTAGAACCCGATGCGCGACGAGCGGCGCGCGGCGTCTTCCGCGGGCCGGATCACCCCGAAGCCGAAGAGCTTCCGCTGCTCGAAGGTCATCCAGCCGCTCCACCAGCTTCCCGGCTGGTTGTGCCGCATGTAGGTCGCGTCGAGCTTCGCCCGGCCCGCGCTGAAATGGCGGTGAGGAAAGAGCAGGTGCTTCGCCTCGACGAGGACGCCCAGGGCGCGCGCGGTTTCCGTGAGGTCCTCGTCGACGAACTGGCCGTGGTAGGCGGGGTGATAGGCATACCCCAGACGGCGATAGAGGTCGCGACCCAGGATGGGCAGGGTCATGATGCGGGCGCCCAGGCCGTCGTCGACGAGCACGGCCAGGTCGCGCCGTTCGCTGAAGATCGAGGCCAGTTCCGCATCCCACCGCAGGGGACAGCCGAAGTCGTCCGAGACCACGATCAGGACGTCGCCCTGCGCGCGTTCCGCGGCGCGATTCGCGGCCTGCACCAGGGTGCGGTTGGGCCCGGTGATCAGGGTGAGAGGAAGCTCGCGCGCCACCGCGGCGTAGGCGTCACGCGCGGGATCGTCGTCGTCGATGCTCAGGAGGTGCTCGATCTCGTGCTCGCCGCTTCCCGCAAGGCGCCACTCCGATACGATGCCGCCCGCCTGATCAGGGCGCCCCCTCGAGGCGTGGACAAGCGAGAACTTCAAGCGGGCGTCCCCGCCGGAGATTCCTCGTCGTCGAGCCCAGCCCACTTCCGAAAATCGGCGCTCTCGCGCGAGAGGTCGTCGAACGTCCCCTCGCTCACCGCCCGGCCGCCGCGAATGACGACGATGCGATCGCATTTCGCCACGGTGGAGAGCCGCTGAGAGATGACGAGCAGGCTTCGCCGCCCCCGCAGCGATTCCAGGGAGCGCAGGATGTCCCTCTCCGTGGCCGGATCGAGGGCGGACGTCGCCTCGTCGAGCACGATCAGGCTCGGATCGTCGTAGAGGGCGCGCGCGATGGCGATGCGCTGCCTCTCGCCGCCCGAGCAGCGCATCCCCTTCTCCCCAAGCCGGGTATCCAGGCCCTCGGGGAGATTCGCGAGAAAGGCCTCGAGTCTCGCTTCGCGGATCGCCCTCAGCACCCGTTCCTCGTCGATCGCGGGATCGTCGACCCCAAGCGCGATGTTGCGGCGCACGGTGTCGTCCATCATGAAGAGGGTCTGCGGCACGTAGCCCGTGCGTACGTGCCCGCGGATGTTCCCGGTGGCCTCCACGCCATCGACGAGGATCGACCCGCTCTGCGCGGAGTGCAGGCCCAGGATCACGTCGCCGAGCGTGGTTTTTCCGGCTCCGGAAGCACCCACGAGCCCGAGCATCTCGCCGGGCCGGATCTGAAGGTGAACCGCTTCGAGCGCGGGCTTTCGCGCGCCCTCGTACTGGAAGCGGATATCGCGGAGCTCGATCAGGGGCGGTCCGACCCGGGAGACGACGGGGGGGCGCTCGGGGCGTCCGCTCAGGCGTCGCAGGTCGCCGAGCACGGGCTCGGTGAGGGCAATGTAGGTCCGCACCGAACCGATCTCCCGCGCCGTCGCGATCGCGGCCGGGATGGCCCGCACACCCACGTAGGCGTAGAGCGAGAGGAGAGGCACGATCTGGCTCTGATCACCGCCGGTGCCAAGGCTGACGGCGGCGAGGACGCCGACTCCGAAGATCGCTTCGATGAGCAGACGGGGCAGGTTGCCGAGCGAATGCTGCTTGATGGTCAGTTCGAGCGCGGCCAGCCGGTCGGTTCGAAATCGCTCGCCGAAGAAGCCTTCGCGGCCCACGACGCGCAGCTCCTTGATCGCCCCCAGCCCGTGGAGCAGATGCCGATAGGCGGCGATCGACAGCTCGTTCTGCCGGGTCGACCACTGGTACTGGAGATTGCGCGTGACCTTCAGAAAAACGTGAAGGACGGTCCCGATGGCGAGGGCGGTGATCACGCTCGCCCCAGGCGACACCTTGATGACCACGGCGAGAAGGCCGGCCACGGTAAGCGCCTGGGTGACGAGGTTCACTCCCCCATTGAGGACGAAGAGAACGTACTCGCTGTTGTGGAACACGTGCCCCTGCAACTCCGTGGAGTGCCGGCGCAGGTGGAACGAGTAGGGCGCGGCCAGGTACAGATCGAAGAGGCGGCACGAAAGGGAGTAGGCGGTGCCGGTGGCGAGGCGCAGATGGGCCCGCCCCAGTCCGATCTGGGCCACCGACCGCACCAGGTGCACGGCGCCCAGCAGGACAAGGAACGCAATGGACTTCTGCCCCGCGGTTTCGCCCGGAAGGCGCGCGACGATGAAGCCCATGATGGTGCTGTATTGCGCGGTCTCGGGCCGGGTGAGGTACGCGACCGACGAATAGACGAGACCGCCCATGAGGGTCTCCACTCCGACCGTGAAGAGCGCCATCACCGACAGAAGCCGCCAGGCCCGCCGTTCCGAGGGAGACAGAAGGCGATAGCGTTCGAGGAATGCGGCCAGCATCGAGGGCCGTCATCATAGAGTGAGGCCGTTCGATGAGGGTCACCACGAGCGGCGTCGCCATACTGAGAAACGCGGTCTCGCTCGGCTATCCCTTTCGTGAATCGCTGCGTTCCCTGCTTCCTGCCGTCGATGAGCTGATCGTGAATGTGGGCCAGGGAGACGACGGGACGTGGGAGGCGGTGGCCGCGCTGGGCGAGCCGAAGATCAAACCCTTCCGGAGCACCTGGGACCTCGCTCCGAGAGGAGGCGTCGCTCTATCGGAGCAGACGAACCTCGCGATGAGACAGTGCCAGGGCGACTGGATCCTCTACCTGCAGGCCGACGAGGTGCTGCACGAGGACGATCTTCCCGGATTGAAGCGCGCCCTCGCGCGGCATGCGCACGGACCGGTCGAAGGACTCGTCTTCGACTACCTCCATTTCTACGCCTCGCCGCATTTCATCAACGACGACTGGCTCTCCTTCTACCCCCGGGCGGTGAGGGCGGTCCGGAACGGCTCGGGCGTCCAATCGGCGGGAGACGCGGCGGGCTTCGTCCGCTCGCTCGGCCCTCGCAGCCGCGGCCTGATCAAGGGCCACGCGCACACCCGGATCTTCCACTATGGATGGGCGGATGGCGCGAAGCTCGCCCGCGCCCAGGCCCTCTCCTCGCTCTACCACGACCGATTCGAATTCCGGCCCGAAGACCTCTTTCCGCAGGACCTGTCGCAGTTCCGGGCGGTGCGACCCTTCGCGGGAACTCATCCCGCGGTGATGAGCGAGCGGGTCGGCAGCGCTCCTCCGCCGGGCCCGACGGCTCCCTACCGGTCGCCGGCGTGGCTCCGGGCCTGGTCCTCCTTTCTCGCCGCCCCGAGAAGCCGCCGATACGCGGCACGGCCCTTCATGCCGCTGTGGCTCGGCAACCTGAGATGGCGGATCGCAGATCGGCGCGCGCGGCGCCTAGCCGGTTGACGGGTTGTCCCAGGTCGAATCGTCCCGGTGGGAGAGGAAGGTGGTGACGAGTCCCGGAGCACAGGGCAGGAGCAGACCGCGCTTCTCGACGGAGAGCGGCGCGTGGCAGGTGATCCACCAGTCCTCGAGCGAAGCGCCGATGCGCTGCTTGGGAGCGCCGAGGTAGGGAGAAGGGATGGGCATCACGGAGGCCCAGTAGGAACGATGTCCGTGCAGGTGAACGGCCGGGCTGGTTCGCTTCATCTTTATGGTCCGCCCGCCCGAATCGGAAGTGGAGACGGTCGGATGATCGGCGGCATCGAAGCCGGTCAGGAGGGGCGCCTTCTCCGCGTCCTGGAGCGATCCCATCACTTCGAGAAGCTCGGGCCGCACGTCGACGTCGTCCTGCAGGTACGAGATCCACTCGACCAGCGGGTCGGCCAGCCAGAAATCGAGGGCCATGTTCATGGCCGCGGGGAGGCCGCGGTTTTCGGGGAGAAGGAGATGCAGGACCCCCTCCCTTTCGCAGATCTTCCGGTTGAGGAGGGCCGCTTCGGGGCGCGAGCCGTCGTCAATCACCAGCACGGGCGCGCCAAGGCGCACGATCCCGGGAAGGCTCCTCGAAAGGGCCGTCGGACGTTCGTAGGTGGTGACACAGATCGCCACCTTCGAGCCCGCGGGAGCGCGGCCGGGGCCCGGGCGGTGGGGTGTGAAGCCCCGCTCTTCGGGAGACTCCAGCGCCGCCATGCGATCGAGTAACGCGCGCAGCCGATCCCCCGCGATGCCGGGCGCCCCGTTCACCCCGCGATGGAAGACCGCGAAGGGCGCGCCCATCCACACGCACCGGAACGAGTGGCGGATGTCGCGAAGCAGCCGCGGATCGACGTCGGTCAGTCGCTCGATGTCCAGGATGGCGGCCTCGAATCGGTCGAGGCCTTCGAGCAGGAAGAGAGCGTGATGCACCGCCGCCGCCGGGCGCGCGGCGGCCAGGTCGAAGGGCACGACCGATCTTTCTCCGGCAACGCCCGTGCGATCGAGCGCGTGGAGGGCGGCGCGGCGTCTCCAGTCGCGGCGAAGGCGGCCGAGGATCCGGTGGGACCGTACCGCTCTTTCCAAACGGTCACGCAGCTTCGTCACGGTCGCGGCCCGATCTCGCTCACGATCGCTCGCAGGCGGGAGCAGAAGGCCTCGACCCCGAGCAACTCCCCTTTCCGCGCGAGAGCCTCGCGCGCCTCGGTCTGCAGTTCCTTCGAACGCAGCATGCGATCGATCTTCTCCACCGCATCCTGTTCGGATGAATAGAGCAGGCGGGGATCGCCGTCCAGGATCTCGCCCTGCCCCCCGCCGCCGGGCATGAAGACGAGGCAGCCCGCGGCGACCATCTCCGCGGGGGCCATGCCGAAGTGCTCTTCGCTCATCCCATGAATGCCATAACGGCTCGAGGCGATCAGCCGATTCCACGCCCCGCGGTCGAGATCGACCAGGAGGCGCGCCCACGGCGCCCTCGATTCCACTCGAGCATGGATCTCCCTCATGTACGCGAAAGGCCCCCGGCCTCCCGCGATGGTGAGCGCCACTTCGTGGCCTCGGGCCCGGACGCGTTCCAGGATGGAGATGACCTTCTCGATCTCCTTCTCCGGGGAGATCCGGCCCAGGCAGAGGAAAGCGTCCTCGCGAGCCTCCCACTCGACGGGCGCGGGCGCGCTGACCGGCGGATGGAGAGTGACGGCGTCGATTCCATGCAGGGACTTTACGAGACGGCCGGTCCAGCCGGAGTTCACCAGAGTTCGATTCGCGCGCATCCGCTCGAACGAAATTCCGGACGCGGCGTCGGCGAGGCGGTAGTAGGCGCGCAGGACGGAAGCTGCGTGGAACCAGCGAAGATCCGCCCCGGGGCGGGGACGCTGGTATCTCGGGTAGTGAATGTACTGAAGGGCGCGGTCGCCCAGGTCGGCCTCGTTGTTTCCACTGATGGCGAGATCGAACGCGGGCGCCCGGCCGCGGCCGGCCCGCATGAGGAGCGCCGTCTTCAGGAGATCGGTGGGAGTGGGCAGCAGGTCGAGCATTCCGGCAAGCCGCGGATGGGCGCGCAGGAAGCGCGCGTCGCCGGGGCGAAGCGCTGTCCCAAAATGCCGGTTCACCTCATCGAGCCGCACCTCGGCCCAGGTCAGCACCGTAAGGTCGTGCTCGTCGCGCAACGCCTGAATCATCCAGGCCGCGACGCCGTTGCCTCCGCCCGGTGGTTGCAGCGAGGGTTGGACGAACAGGATCCGCATTTTGCGGAGGAAGGGTAGCAGGCATGGGGCGAGCCGGCGGTTTGTCATACTGAAGCCCATGGCTCTCCGGATCGCCTTCGTCCGCCCCCGGCTCGGTGTGGGCGGCGCCGAGAGGCTGGTCGTCGACGCGGCGCGGGTCCTCGCCGAACGCGGGCACGAGGTAGCGCTCTTCGCTCCCGACCGCCCCTCGGTTCCCCAGTTCGAAGACGCCGTCTCCCCTCGGTTCTCCTGGGCGCGAGACGGCGCCTGGATTCCCGAATCGCTGCTTGGGAGGCTGCGCGCGCCCATGGCGATGATCCGCGCCGCCGCGGCGGGGTGGTTCGCTCGCGGCTTCTCGCCCGATGTCGTCTTCGCCGACGTGACCTCGCACATCGTTCCCTGGCTCTCCCGCGTCACGCGCGCCCCCGTCGTCTTTTACTGCCATTTCCCGGACGCCCTGCTGACCGCGGAAGGGGCAAGAGCGCGACCGGCGTACCGGTCCTACCGGAGCCGGCTCGACCGGATGGAGGCGCGTGGCCTCGAGGCGGCCCGGGTCGTCCTCGTGAACAGCGCCTTCACGGCACGCCGGCTGGCGGAAACGTTCCCCGAACTTCGGGTTCAGACGACCGTACTCGCCCCCGGCGTGGATGTCTCCAGGCACGCCGTGGAGCCCATCTCTGACGATGGGGAGATCCCGGTGGTCACCGTCTCCCGCTTCGACCCACGCAAGAACCTGACTCTGGCCGTCGAAGCTTTCGCGGCGGCGAGGCGCGAGGCGCCGGCCGGGCCTCGATCACGCATGGTCCTTCACATAGCCGGGCGTCATGACGACCGCTGGCCCGAATGCCGGGAGGCGCTGGCCCATCTGAAGAACATCGCGGCCGGGCTCGGGATCGCGGATGCCGTGCGCTTCCATCTCTCCCGAGGCGACGCCGAGGTTCGCGCGCTTCTCGCGGGCTCGCGCGTGGTGCTCTACACGCCCCGGGGCGAGCATTTCGGCTACGGCCCCCTCGAAGCGATGGCGTGCGCGCGTCCGGTGATCGCCGTGAACGAAGGCGGACCGGCGGAAACCGTGGTCGACGGTGTGACCGGGTTCCTGCGCGCTCCCGAGGTCGCGGCCTTCGCGGGCGCTCTGTCTCTCTGCGTGGCCGACCCGGATCTGTCCAGGCGCCTTGGCCTCGCCGGCCGGGATCGAGCGGCGTCCAGGTTCTCTCTCGAGGGCTTCGGCAGGGAACTGGAGCAGGTCTGCCTCAGGGTGTCGGGGCGTAGTTGAAGACGCGCACGGAAGCACGGCCGAGCCCGGTCAGCGAGGCGTCATCCGACTCGAAGGCGAGCGAGAACCCGGCGCGCGCCTTTAGGTCCACGCACGTGCGAAACGGGTCGCGTGAGGCCAGGATGTGGCGGCCCGGTCCGAGTGAAGCGCGGTAGCGCTCGGCCGCCGCCTGATCGGGAAACGATCTCGAGGCGGCGACGCGAAGACCGGATCCTGCGGGGTCGAGTGTGAAGACCCAGACGTCCCGGGCGGCAACGGCCCGCCCGTCGTAGACGTAGAGGTGAACGGCCAGGCTCGTGAAGTAGTCGGGAAGAAAGAGCCAGGTCTGCCCCTCCGAGCCGTCCTCCCGCTTCTCATCGACCGCGATCATGTACCGGGTCGGTTCGCGACCGCCCCACGAGAGCATCGTCGCGTACTTGCCGAAGAGTTCGGTCGATGACGTCAGGTGCATGAGCATTTCGTCGCTCACCACCACCGTCTTCAGAGCCAGGTCCTTGAAGGTGGGAGAGTTGTCCTCATCGATCGGCGCGGTGAGGAGTTTGCCCGCGACGTCGGCGAAGTACTGAGTGGGATTGCTCAGCGCCACACGGCGGCCAATGCGCTCCACCAGGTAGCCGTAGTCCCACCAGGTCAGCACCCGGGCTTCCGGCCGCGAATCGGGCGGGGTGGCGAAATAGAACGCCGGATCTCCAAAGGGCTCTGGGCTGGTTCGCCTCAGCCAGGACATGGCCTGATGCCACCCGAGGGGAGCACCCTCGTCTATCACGAGCGAGAACATGATCGCGCGGGTGCTGGCGCCGAGGATCAGAACGGCCGCCGCGGCCGCGGCCAGGCGGCTCCCGAGGAAGCGGGACTGCCACAAAGGCCCGAGCAGCATGCCGATGAGAATCGCGAGGTTCGGCACGAGGTAGTAGCCGAACCGGATCTGGCCCACGGTCGCGACCAGGGTGAGCACGGTCCAGGCCAGGAGGAGGGCGGATCCCCGGGTCGGGCGCTTCCAGACGCGAGTGACGAGCCAGGGAAGCGCAATCAGCCCCATGAAGCCCCAGCCGAAAATCGTCGTGACGGTTTCGACCGGATCGTTCGACATGGCCATCAAAGACCGGGTCTCTCCCACCGTGGATGCGCCGCCGCCGAAGACGCGGGAGAAGTCGCCGGCGAAGGCCGAGAGCGCCGGATGACGCAAAGCCAGCATCCCCGCCAGGACGGCGAGCGCGAACAAAGCGAGACCGGCGCGGCGCGGAGGCAACACGCGCCTCGTCACCGCCACGACAAGCGCTCCGACCGCGACGAAGGCGAGAAGGGTCACAAGCGACAGGTACTGCAGGTCGAATCGATACAAGCCCCGGGACTGAAACGCCATCACCAAAGCGAAGGCGACGCCCGCGGCCGCGGCCAGGGGAATGAAACGTCCCTCGTGGGCACGCCCGTGCCAGACATCGCCCCAGATCTCGAGAGCAACGCCCGCGGCGAGGGCGGGAACAATGAACGCAGCGCCGCTCCAGACGAGGAAGTACGCGGCGAGAAAGGCCCCGGCGAGCGCTCCCAGGCGAGCCCCCGCGAAAGACAAGGGCCGCTCGTCGGTCCTGCCCATGGCCTCGATCAGGACGGCGAGAGCGAGGCTGGTGAAGAGCACCTCGGCCACGTGATGATCCGCAACCCCCACGGTCGAGCGCATCAGGAAGGGCCCGGGCAGGATGACCGCGAAGACGGCCGCGATCCAGGCGGCCGGACGGGAGGCGAGGCGTCGCGCAAGCAGGAAGACGGGAACGGCGACGAGGCCTCCCAGCACGGCCGGGGCGACCGCCGCGGCCACGTCCGCCGCGTAGGTCCCTGGAGCCGGCCACCCGGCGAGGGCCACGAAGAAGGCGAGGATGAGATCGAAGAGCGGGGGCAGGGGGATGAAGACGTTGTTGGCGTAGGCGTCGTTGGTGAGAGTCGACGGAAAATTCGCGAGATGCCAGTCGAGGCGCCTCAGGTGGTACCAGGCGTCTCCCTGGAAGTTCACGTAGGCGAAGGTGAAGATCCGCGGCGCAGGGACAAAGCGAAGAGCCACGCCGGCGGCGGTCACGGCCAGCAGACCGAGGATCGTCTTCGTGCGCGGGCGCATTACCGTCCCAGTATCACCGGACGCGCGTCTCGCTGCCACGACTCTTCCCACGAGCGCCCGGCCGCCGCACCCCGCATGGACTCGAGAGACTCGCGCTCGCCGCCCCTTCCCGACACGCGCTGCGCCAGTTCCGCGGCGGAGGCGAAGCCAAACCCATCGCGCCCCTCGACAAAACCCTCGACGAGCCCGGGGAATCGAAGGGCGAGGACGGGCAGCCCGGCGCCGCGCATGTCGTGGATCTTCATCGGGAAATCGGCGCCGGACGAAGAGGCGTGAAGGGACAGGCCCAGGTCGGCGCCGGCGAGCAGCCGCGCGTAGTCAGAGCCCTCGAACCAGGCGGTGGCGAAGCGCACGCGGCCCCAGGGCCGGCCCGCGACGCGACTCTCGAACGACGCCTTCTGCTCGCCCCGGCCGGAGATGATGAAGACGATCGGAGGGCCCGGCCTGTCGTCGAGGAGCGTGCCCGCCGATGCGAGAAGCTCGAAATCCTCGTCGCGCGTCCAGCTCGTGGGGCTGATCACGATGGTGAGCCCGTCCGAATCGGGGACCGCGATGCGTTGGAGGAGCTCCGCCCTCAGGAGGAGACGCTCGGCTTCGCTCACCGGGCCGAAGGCTCGCGACGGTCGATCCTGGAAGACGCGGGCCTCGACACCGAATCGGGCCCGAAGCGCCTCTCCGAGCCTTTGCGTCACGCACAGATGAGCGTGGGCGGCGCGAGCGGACCGCCCCTCGCCCCACCCGTAGAGGCGGACCGCCGGATTTTTCGGACCGGTACGGAGAGCAAGCAGGGAGAAGCCGAGGTTGTGCCAGTCGAAGACCACGCGCGCGCCGCGCGCGCGGCCGAATCGCGCGGCCAGAAACAGGGCGGGAAGAGCAGGAGGCGTCTGCGCCAGAACCACGTCCGGAGACTCGAGCGATCCGAGGACCTTCGAGAGCGACAGAGAAAGCGAGAGGCCGCGCAGGATCCTCGAGCGGTGGGAGCGTCCGTCCCCGACGAAGCGGATCGAAACCCGGGCGGACGGGCCTAGGAGCCAGCAGGGCGACCCCGCGAAACCCACGAGGTCGACGTCGCACCCGGCCTCCGCGAGCGATGCGGCATGGAGCTGAATGCGAGGACTCCGCCCGAGATCTCCGAGAGCGAGCACTGTCGCGCGCATGAATCGGTCATGATACCGGCCGTTCTCATGACCCTGCTTCTGCACGCCGCCGTGTCCGCATTGCTGGCCTTCGTTCTGACCCCGATGGTGGCGAAGCTCTCGGTGAGGCTTGGCGTCATGGATCTCCCGGGGCCGCGCAAGGCCCATCGGGAGGCGGTGCCGCGTCTCGGCGGACTCGCGGTCCTGTTGGGCGCGTCGCTCGGTCTTGCCGTGGTGACTCCCCTCGCCGGCCCCTGGACGGAGATGAGTTCGAGGCCCCTCGTCCTCCTGCTCCTCGGCGGCCTCGCCGTGTTCCTCATCGGCCTCCTCGATGATGTCCGGGGTCTCTCCGCGACCGGGAAGCTTTTGGCGGAGGCGGCGGTGGCGATCCTGGTGGTGGCCTCAGGCGTGCGCATCGAGAGGGCGACGCTCCTGGGCTCGGTGATCGAGCTCGGGGTTTTCGCTCCGGCGCTCACCGTCTTGTGGATCGTGGTCCTCACCAACGCCTTCAACCTCATCGACGGCCTCGACGGGCTCGCCACGGGAGTCGCCCTCATTTCCGGCTCCACGTGCGCGCTGATCCTCGCGGTGCGCGGCAACCAGGCGGAGGCCGTCATCCTGGCCGCTCTGGTGGGAGCGGCCCTCGGTTTCCTCCCCCACAATTTCAGCCCCGCGCGGATCTTCCTCGGGGACTGCGGGAGCCTGCTCTTCGGCTACTTCCTCGCGACCACGGCCATCACGGGCTTCCAGAAGGGCGCCACCGTGCTTTCCGTGGGCGCCCCCATGCTGCTCTTTGCGCTGCCTCTCGTCGAGACCACGGCCTCGATCGTGCGTCGTTCTCTCCGGGGCGCGAAGCTCTCGGGCTTTCGCGGCCTGCTCCAGATCCTCGTCGCCGACCAGGAACACATCCATCACCGGCTCATCGACGCCGGCCTCAGCCCAAAGATGGTGGTGCTCGTCCTTTACACTCTCACCCTCGGCCTCTGCTTTCTGGCCCTCTTCACGGTGCGAAATGTCCCCTGACGCCCTTTCTCCCCGAGGGCCGGCCGCGCGCCGGCTTCTCATCCTCCTCGCGACGCTCGCTCTGTCCGGGTGCACGAAGAACCTCGACATGCCAAGGATCAAGGCCTCGATCAAGGAGGGGATTCAGAAACAGGCGGGGGTCGCGGTGCTGTGGGTGGAGTGCCCGCAGTCGCGCAAGGCCCGGGCCGGCGACCGTTTCGAATGCCGCGCCGGCGTCGAGGGGGGTGCGGTCACCATCGACGTGGTGCAGGACGAGTACGCGAACGCCCAGTGGACGCAGCGCGAGCAGCTGCTCGAGTTGTCGAAGGTGGAGGCGACGATCCGCGACGGTCTCAAGCAGAACCTCGGCCTCGAGACGAGCGTCCGATGCCCGGGTCCGCGCATCCCGTCCGTGGTCGGGACCCGTTTTGCCTGTTCGGTGACCCGAAGTTCCGGGGCTGGCGCACCCTTCGAGGCGATGATCCTCATCAAGGACACACAGGGGCAGATCGATTGGTCCGTCCCCAAGTCCGCGCTGCCGCCCGCGACACCCCAGCACCCTTCCTCCCGGTGACGGAGGTCATTTGTCGACGCTCCTCAACTGAAGTACGCTGCGGAAACATCTCTTGGAAATGCCCATGACTACCAGAAAGGCCGGAACGTCCCTGCTCGTGGCCGGGTTCCTGGTGCTGGTCTGCGCCCTGCCCGGCGCGGCCGTCACCAACACGGTCACGTCGAACTCGAATCCGTCCCAGCTGGGTGAATACGTCACTTTCACCTCGACGGTGACCGGCATCGCGCCAAGCGGCAACGTCAGGTTCACGATCAACGGAGGGGCGCCGAGCGCGTGGATCCCCCTCGTCGCTCAGAACGCGAACGTCTCCACCGCCACCTTCGTGGCCTCCGGCCTGATCCTGGGAAACAACTCCGTGGTCGCCCAATACGCCGGGAATCTTGGAAACCTGTCGTCACCCACGTTCCTGCAGTCGGTGGTCAACACCCGCGTCACCACGACCACCACGACTCTCACCGCTTCTCCCGACCCCTCGACCCAGGGGCAGAGCGTCACCTTCACGGCGACCCTCGCCGGCGCTCTCAACCCGAGCGGCGTGGTGAACTTCTACTCCCGGGACGGCGCGGGTCTGCTGACCCTGATGGGATCGACCCCGGCCAGTCCGACCGGGAACCTCTCCACCGCCTCCTTCGCGACCTCGAGCCTCCCCGTCGGGTCGACCACCGTGTTCGCGAACTTCGTGGCCGACGCTCCTCTCCGGATGAGTTCGGGGAACCGCAGCGTCACCGTGAACGCGCTCGTCCCCTCTCCGACCTCGTCGTCCCTCACCGTGAGTCCGACGAGCGCGATGGTGGGCGACACCGTGACCTTCACCGCGGTCGTCACCTCCGGCGGCGGCACGCCCACGGGCACCGTCCTCTTCACCATCGCGGGATCTCCCTCCGGCCCCTTCACCCTCACCAACGGCAGCGTCGCTGTTCCGAGCTCGTTCCTGACCGCCGGGAACTTCTCCGCGTCGTACGTGTACACCCCCTCCGGGAACTTCCAGGCGAGTGTTTCGAGCACACGATTCTTCCTCATCACCAAGGCTCCGACCACGACGAACCTCGGCTCCTCCCTCGATCCGGCGGCGTCCGGCGCGTCCGTGACCTTCACCGCATCGGTGACCTCGGGCTTCGCGGGAACACCGGGCGGCACCATGAACTTCCTCGCCGACGGCTCGCCCCTGTGCACATCGGTTGCGATGTCCCTGGGTTCCGCTCAGTGCACGACCTCGGCCCTCGCAACCGGAATCCGGCAGATCCAGGCGAACTACTCTGGAGACGGCACCTACGCCGCGAGTTCCGACGTCTACTTCCAGACGATCAGCGCGCCCGCCGCGGCGGTGACGGTGACCTCGAACGCCAACCCCTCGCAGCTCTCCCAGTTCGTCACCTTCACCTCGAGCGTGGCCGGGATCAACCCGAGCGGGTCCGTCGTCTTCACCCTCGACGGCGGCTTCTCCACACCCCCGATTCCTCTGACCTCGGTGAGCGGCAATCTGTCGACCGCGACCTGGGTCGCATCGACGCTGACTCTCGGCAACCACTCGATTAGTTCGGCGTACACCGGAAACCTCGGGAATTTCTCGTCGCCGGTCTTCCAGCAGACCGTCCTCAATACCCGCACCCTGGCCACGAGCACATCCATCGTGGCCGCGCCCAATCCGGGGACCCAGGGTCAGAATGTGACGTTCACGGCCACCCTCATCGGCGCGGGCGCGGCGGGCACCGTCACTTTCTACTCGGAGGACAGTCAGGGTCTTCTGACCGCGCTCGCCTCCTTCGGAAACGTCTCCATCGCGAACTACTCGACCTCCAGTCTGCCCCTTGGAACGACGCGGGTCTTCGCGAACTACGTCTCGAACCCGCCCTATCGCATGAGCGCGGGGAACGTGAGCGTGAGCGTGTTGGCCCCGCCCGAGATGAACGTCACCGGAAACGGCAACTCCATCGCCGACGGCGACGCCAGTCCCGATCCTTCGGACCACACCGACTTCGGGAGCGCGACTTTCGGCGTCACCACGGTGACGAGAACCTTCACCATCGCGAACACGGGAGCGGGTCCGCTCCGGCTCACCGGCATTCCCGCGGTGGCGATCAGCGGGCCCCAGGCTTCTGACTTCAGCGTCACCGCGCCGCCCGCCACGCCGATTGCGGCGCTTGGCAGCACGACCTTCCAGGTCACCTTCACTCCGGGCGGATTGGGGGCGCGCACGGCGACGCTCTCCATCAACAACAATGACGGCGACGAGAACCCCTACAACTTCGCCGTCCAGGGAACGGGCCTGAGCCCCTGCCCCGCCATCACCCTCAGCTCGCTGGGGAACGGAACGATCGGGGTGCCGTACGTGGGCTCGGTGTCCGCCTCCGGCGGCGCCGGCCCCTACGCGTACTCGCTCACATCCGGAACGCTGCCCACGAGCCTGCTTCTGAACAGCCCCACGGCCGGAGATCTCACGGGCACGCCCACGGCCACCGGGACGTTCACCTTCCAGATCACCGCGACGGACGCGAACACCTGCACAGGATCACAGTCCTACACGGTCCACGTCGGCTCGCCAGTGAGCGCGGGCGACCTCGTGATCCGTGAGTTCCGGACCCGCGGCCCCGCGAGCGCCGCCGATGAGTACATCGTTCTCCACAACCGGACGACGTCTCCGATCACGGTGGCGGCGACCGACGGGTCGTCGGGCTTCGCGGTTGCGAGTTCCGACGGGAACGTCGTCTTCACCATCGCGAACGGCACGGTCATCCCGGCGCGGGGCTTCTTCCTCGGCGTCAACACCGCGGGGTACAGCCTGGGTGGCGCTTCGGACGCTTCCTGGACCACCGATATCGCGGACGGACTGGGGCTCGGCTTGTTCAGGACCTCGAATCCCGGGAATTTCGGCGTGCCGACCTCGCTCGACGCCGTCGGATTCAGCGGGGGCAGCGCGCCCTATATCGAAGGCGCGGGCCTCACGTCCCTCGGGGCGGTGGGCGGAGAGTACGCGTGGATCCGAAAGGGTCTGGTGAATGTTCCCCAGGACACCAACGGCAACAGCACGGACTTCCTGCTCGTGTCAACGAACGGAGGCGTGTACAACACGGTCCAGTCCGTCCTGGGCGCTCCGTCCCCGACGAACGGCAACACCCGGGACGTCTACGACAGCCTTACCGTTTCGCTCATCGAGCCGAGCCTGAACGTCAATGCGGGGCCCAATCGCGTCCGTATTCTGGCGGGCGGCGATCGCCTCGAGTTCAGGCGCAGGATCACCAACAACTCCGCCTCCCCCATCGCCTCGCTCCGGCTGCACTTCATGGATCTGACCACGTTCCAGAGTCCCGGCTATTCGCCGGGCACGAGCCAGGCCGACCTGCGCCCCAATACGAGCGCCACGGTGAGCATCGTTCCGACAACGTCCACCGGCGTCACCTCGGTAAGCGGCCTCACCCTGATAACGCCGCCCGCCCAGTCCATGGGCGGCGGGCTCAACTCGATCCTCACCATCCCCGGAGGTCTCGCGCCCGGGGCGTCCGTCGACATCAACATCGCTCTCTTCGTCACACGGGTGGGCGGCTACCGCTTCTTCGCAACCATCGAAGGCCAGTAAGTCGGCGCCCTGGTCGGGTCGATCCCGGGGGCGAGCCCTACCGATCCCGCCGACAGGGCCTTCAGCTTCGCGACTGACGGAGCAGGAACCCCGGGCTGGACGGCCCGTCCCGCGAGTTTGCTCAGCGGACGCCCCCTCCGGTAGCGGCGCGACTAGAGCTTGCGGGCGATGGTGAGGTGGAAGCCGTCCGGATCATCCACCGAGAAACTGCGGACGCCCCAGGCCGGATGGTCTTCAGGCTCCTCGGTCAACGTGGAGCCCGTGGCCTTCAGTCGGGCCGCGATGGCGTCGATGTCCTGATTGGTATCGCACCAGATGCGGAATCCGGCGCCCTTCATGCGATCCCGGCCCTGCTTCCAGTCGTCCTGGGAGAGGCCGAACTCGCACGTCCCCGCCTTGAGCATCACACCTCGCAACACGTCTCCGTCGCTCCATCTCTCGCCTACGATGAAGCCCAGCCCGTCCGTATAGAACGCCAGGCTGCGCGAGAGGTCGTTCACGGTCAGAGAGGGAGTGAATCCGGTGAGGCGGAGCGTCTCGGGGACGCGGCGCGTCTTGAGCACAGGCGCCGGCACGGCCGCCGGCTTCGCCACTGCCGATGTCCTCTTCTTCGCGGGCGCAGTCCTCTTCGGGGCGGCCTTGGTCGACCTGGCGCGTTTCGCGCCCTTCGCTGGGGCCTTTCGAGCCTTTCTCGCGGTTGCCATGGGGAAGACCTCCTGCCGGGGAAATTCGCCGGCCGACTGCACAATGTGCTTCAACATAGCATTGCCGGCGGGTTGTTCATGCGGCTCCTTCTCTTTGGAAGGCCGCCGGGGCTTCGGTCAGCGGCGCAACGGCCGCGGCCGGCCGCGTCCCGAGTGTCGTCCGGCCCGGAGACGAAGTAGTCTCCTCCCATGGCGCTCAAGCGCGAACTCGGCCTGTTCGACGCCACCATGGTCGTGGTGGGCGGCATCATCGGCACCGGTATCTTCGTCAATCCCTACATCGTCGCGCGCGCGCTCGACTCGACGCCCCTGGTGCTGGGGGCGTGGCTCGCGGGAGGCGTGGTCGCGATCATCGGCGCCCTCGCTTACGCCGAGCTGGGACAGCAGCAGCCGCAGGCCGGCGGACCCTATGTCTACCTGCGCGACGCGTGGCATCCGATGGCGGGCTTCATGTATGGGTGGGCGCAGCTGCTTATGATCGAGGCGGGGGGCATGGCCGCGGTCGCCCTCAACTTCGCGCGTTACTCTCTCCGGCTCGCCGGGCGCGAGGAGACCGGGTTCATGCTGATCGCGGTGGCCGCGGGGGCGATCCTTCTCCTCACCGCCATCAACTACGCGGGCGTGCGCCCGGGCAGCCGCGTCGTGAACGTCTCCGTGGTCCTGAAGCTCGCGGCCCTGGTGGTGCTCATCGCCTTCGCGTTCTGGGGTGAGGCCGCTCCCTCCTGGTCGTCGGAGTCGCGCGCGGACGAAACACCCTCCGGCGTGCTCGCCTTCGGCGCGGCCCTCATTCCCATTCTCTTCACGTATGGGGGCTGGCAGAAGGCGAACACCGTCGCGGAGGAGATGCGCGACCCGCAGCGCGACATGCCGCGAAGCCTCATCATGGGCACGCTCATAGTGATCGCGATCTACCTGCTCGCCAACGTCGCCTACCTGCGCACCCTCGGCCTCGGCGGGCTCGCGGGCACGGAGACGCCGGCCGCGAGCGTCGCCGGGCTCTGGCTGGGCGCGGGCGGCGCGCGGTTCATATCGGCCACCATCGCGATCTCGACCTTCGGCTTCCTGAATCTGGGAATCATGGCGTCGCCGCGCATCTACTTCGCGATGGCGCGCGACGGTGTCTTCGTTCCCGCCCTCGCCCGGCTCCATCCGCGGTTCCAGACTCCGGCCCTCGCCATCCTCCTGCAGTCCGCCTGGGCCCTCGCCCTGCTCTTCACGGGCAAGTACGAGGATCTGCTCAACACCGTGGTCTTCGCGGACTGGGTGTTCTTCGGCTTGACGGTGGCCGGCCTCTTCAGACTCCGGCGGAGGTTCGAAGGCCGAGAGGGGTTCCGTACTCCCGGCTATCCCTTTCTCCCCGGCCTCTTCGTCCTCGTCGCGATCACGGTGGTGCTCAGCGTGATTCGCACGGCGCCGGAGCGCTCCGCGGTGGGAGTGGCGCTCCTGGCTCTCGGAGTGCCCGTCTATTACTGGTCAAAGGCGCAGGCCGCCTCGACCCCAGGCTCGGACGCAACCTCACGCTGAGAATCCCATGCTGACCTCGTCCCTCGCCCCCTATCTTCACTGGGCCAAGAACCGTCCGCCCGCGGCCTTCGACCTGGCCGCCAGCAACCTCCTCGCCTGCACCCTCGACGATCTGCCTGGAGCACGCGAGGCCATCGAGCTCACCGCGCCCGATCGCGGGGGCTATCCGCCCCTCGTCGAGGCGATCGCCACGCACTACGGGGTCGAGACGGGCCGCGTGGCCACGGCCTCAGGATGCTCGGCCGCGAACTTCCTCGCCATCGGAGCGCTCGTCGGCCCGGGCGATACCGTGCTCATGGAAGGGCCTTGGTACGACCAGATCACGGGCGCCTGCCGCCTGCTCGGCGCGAAAGTGGAGACCTTCGAGCGACCGTTCGAAGAGGGCTACCGCCTCGATGTCGGCGTGATCCGGGCCCGCGTCACCCCGGGGACGAAGCTCGTCATCATCACGAGCCCGCACAATCCGAGCGGTGTGGCCGCCGACCGCGACACCCTCGTTGCTCTGCAGGCGATGGCCGAAGAAACGGGGGTGTATGTCCTCGTGGACGAGGTGTACCTCGACGTAACGAATCTTCTTCTCGCCTCGCGGGCGTCCGAGAACCGGGCCGCCCTTCCGCGGGCGGCCGGCCGCTACACACCCGCCGCACTCGTGGGCGATCGCCTGCTCTCGGCCAGCAGCCTCACGAAGTCCTATGGCCTGTCCGGGCTGCGCTGCGGCTGGGTCGTGGCGGCGCCTCGAATCGCGGAACGGGTTCGGCGCGTCCGGGATGTCATCGACAACATCGGAGCCGCGCCCGCCGATCGTCTGGCCGCCCTCGCCTTCACGCGGATCGAGCACCTGGCCGCCCGAGCCTGTTCGCTTGTTTCCACGAACCTCGACCTGGCTCGTGCGTTCTTCGGTCGCCATCCCGGGCTCGAGCTCGCCGGTCCCCTCGAGGCCACCATCGCCTTTCCGCGCCTGAAAGGGATGCCGGACACCGGTCCCTTCGTATCGCGTCTCCTCGCCGAGCACGGCGTGGCCGTGGTTGCCGGGAGTTTCTTCGGGGCGCCCGCCCACATAAGGCTCAGTCTTGGCGGCGCCACGGAAACGCTCGCGGCGGGCCTCGAGCGGATGGACCGGATGATTCCGGCCTGACGGCAAGGGATCTATCATGCGGAAAGCGGAGGCGCGAACATGAACCAGAGCCGGGCCCGTTGCATCAGCTGTCGCGCCGAGGTTCTGGTCCCCGACAGCTACGCCGAAGGCGCGCAGATCAGCTGCGGCAGCTGCGCGACCCAGATGAAGATCGTGCGCGCGGGCGGCCTGCGGCTGGTGATTGCCGATCCCCTGGCCCTCCGCGAGACCCTGCGCCAGGTGAAGGCGGACATCACGCAGGCCAGCCGAGAGCTGCAGGAGGCGCGGGCCAGCTGGGGCATCGGCGTGAACGGCTTCGGCCTGGGCGTGCTCTACGTGGTGGCGCGGGTGGCCCTCGAGGAGCGCCGCCTCGACCGTGGGCTGATCATCGAAGCGGTGGTGCTCTCCGTCCTCGTGGGCGTCGTGCTCGAGCTGGTGAACTACCTCTTCCTCGCCAAGCGCCAGGCGATCTCGCGCCTCACCGAACAGATCCGGCTCGCCGAGGCGGAGCGCAAGGACCTGGAACGCAAGATCCGGGAGAGTTCACGCCGCTGAGGCTACGCCCGAACGAGACTCCAGGCATTCGGGCAGAACTCCCAGGAAACGAACCAGGATGAGACAACTCCGCCTCGCAGGATTCCTCACCGTCACGAGCGTGCTCGCCGCTCCCGGGATAGCCGCGCCTGAGCACAAAAACCTGCAGGTGCTCCCCAGGACCATCACGAACACGCAGCTCAAGACCATGATGGAAGGCTTCACCGAGCAGCTCGGAGTGAAGTGCACCTTCTGTCATGTGCTCGAGCAGTATGAGAAGGACGATCGCCCGCACAAGGCGGACGCCCGGCGGATGATCGCGCTCGTCCTCCACATGAAGGCGAAGAAGGCCTTGTACTTCGGCCCCCGCGTGAAGGACGGTGTCATCTCCTGCGGCCTGTGCCACCGCGGCCAGGCCGAGCCCGAGCCCTTCGTCGCGACCCTGCTCCCGAATCTCGCCTTCCTCGCCCCCCCGACTCCCGCGGGTTCGCGGCCGAAGAACCTGCAGGTGCTCGCAAAGACCACCACCCCGCTCGAGCTCCAGAAGGTGATGGACGGCTTCAACGGGCAGCTCGGGGTCAAATGCGAGTTCTGTCACGGAACGGAGATGGACAAGGACGACCGCCCCCACAAAGCGGATGCGCGAAGGATGCTCAGGCTGACGCTGGACCTGAAGGCGGGCAAGGCCACCTACTTCGGCCCGCGGGTCAAGGACACGGTCATCACCTGCGGCATGTGCCACCGCGGGAAGGCCGAGCCCGAGCTCTTCGCTCCGTGACGCACGGCGCCGGCCTCGCTTCCTCGCCGGTTGGATCTATGCTCGGGCCGTGGCTAAATCACCCTGTCCCATCAGCAAGACCCAGTTCCTCGAGAAGGCGGAGGCGGTCAAGATAGCCATCAACGGCCAGGAGCTGATCGCGGACCGCCGCGAGTTCAGCACGGGATCGTTCGGCTGGTACCACAACGGCAAGGTCGTGATCACGGTGGACGGCAAGCCGCTGAGCGTGCAGGTCGGGCTCAACCTGACCGTGGTCGGCAGCAAGGAAGCCGAACGCTGAGGCGAGCGGTGCGCGCGGGGACCCTGGCTTTCTCGCTGGCCATCGCCGTCGCCGGAGGAGCGCCGTGCGAGGCCGCCCCGCCTTCCGATCACCCCGCGGTCGAGTTGAAATCCGTGGCGGGCCACCCGATGCAGTATTACGTGGCCCTCCCGGACGGCTGGACGCCCGGCCGCAAATGGCCGATCGTGGCCGCCCTGGAAGCGGCGGAGAAGGAGTTCAGGCTGAACGCGGAACGTTTCGCCCGCGCCGCCAGGGTGTTTCCCTCCATCATCGTCACGCCAGTGACGGTCACGAATGGCAACGCCGGGCAGCGCGACCCCTCCATCTATCCCTACTCCGCCGCCACCTGGGATCGGATAGAGAAAGAAGGCGTGTGCGCGTTCGACGAGGATGGGCTTGCGAAAGTGCTGAGCGCGGTTCGCGAGGCCTACCACGGCGAGGATCGGATCTACCTCACGGGTTTCGAAGCGGGCGCGCATCTCGTGTGGGCGACGGTTTTCCACCGGCCGGAGGAACTCGCGGCCGCCGCACCGGTGGCGGGAAACTACCGGGGACGCTGCGTGGACGGTAAGCCCGTCTCTCTGCACCCGTCGCGCAAGGCCCTTCCCATCCGCGGCTTCGCGGGTGCGCTCGACACCGCCTTCGGACCGTCCGGCCCCATCTTCGCCCAGTGGAAGGACGCCGAGCGGATCGCGCGGAGCCAGGGTTATGCCGACATCGATGCGGTCGTCATCCGGGGCAAGGGGCACGTCCCCCTGCCCGACGAGGTTCTCGCGTACTTCGCGTCGCTGCGGAAAGGGCGCTCGCGCTGACCTGAGGCCGCGCGCCGCCCGCGGCCTCCGCGCCTATCGCGGACGGGCGTCGTAGCCCTCGCGGTGACGGACGGTGAGGTCGCGGCGCACCACCTCCACACTCAGCCGCCGATGCTCGGCCTTCTTCGAGGGCCCGGGAGCGAAGCCGATGACGTACAGCGAAGAGATGTCATCGGCAATCCGCTTGAGCTGCGCGACGACGTCGGGCGACGTGCCGTCCACCACGAAGCCGCCGGAACCCCTGGCGAGGGTCTCGATCGATCGCTGCGCCTCGCGGGCGAGGTCCTTGTAGGTTCCGCTCCCCGAACCGAAGGCGGCCAGGCGCGAGGCGTAGGAAACGCCATAGCACGTGACCTCGGATTCCTGGAGCGCGCGCACCGCGTCTTGGAGGCCGCGCCGGCTGGTCGAATCGTCGCCGTCGGTGAACAGGACCATCACCCTCCGGCCGCGGCGTTGCGACACCAGGCCGGCGCCGTCGATCACGGCGTCGAAGATGCGGGTTCCCGCACCGCCTTTCAACCGGATCATCTGATCGATGACCGGCCCGACGGTCTCGGCATCGAAGGCCCGGTCGTAGCCGTCGCGGTCGAAGGCGAAGACCCGGCCCCTGGCGAAGGAGGGCATCGCCCGGGCGAAATCCACGATCACGTCGCCCGCGCGGCGGAGGTCGGCAGCCATGCTCGTGCTGGTATCGAGAAGGAGCACCAGCTCGACGGGCGCCCGTTCGGAGTCGGCCGCGTCGCGCGTGCGGAGAAACGTCTCGATGGCCCGCGCCTTTCCGTTCTCGCGGATCACGAAGTCCCTGGCCAGCAGATCGCCGACCGGCGCACCGTCTTTCGCGGTGACGCTCACCACCACCTGCACGAGTTCGACGCCCGCCGGAAACACGAGCTCGGGCCGAGGGTCCTGAGCGAGGGCGAGCAACAAGGCCGCGTGCACCATGATTCGGCTCCGGACTCTCGTCGCGACGAGTCGCTCAGGCTCGGGTGAGGAAGATCGGAAGCCCGAGCTTCCTGGCGTAGTTCGGGCGGTAGCGGTCCCGGTTGTAGAGCGTGTTCACATCGACCATACGCGGCCCCAGAGACGGATCGGGTATGGGCACCAGGGTGTAGCAGCCTTCGACGAGGGCGGCCATGAGCCCGGAACGGCCTTCGAGGATGGCGTCCATGGCGAGATTGCCGAAGGTTCCAGCGATCATCTTGTCCACGAAGTCGGCCTCGCCGCTGCGCAGGTCGTAGGTGAGGTCGCTGACCGTGCATTCCTCGCCGGACCGCCGCGCCACTTCCGATTCGAGGGCCTCGGCCACGCTGGGTTTGCGCCGGTGGCCATAGGCGTCCGCGGGGAGCAGGCCCGGGTGATAACCCTCCCAGCGCGCGCCCTCCGAGATGACGAACATGACGTAGTTGCTCGGAGTGTCCTTCTTCTCCTTGATGAGCAGCTCGATGAGACGGTCCAGGTTCACCGTGAACTCCGGAATGGCGCAGCGCAGCGAAGTGACGTAGGCCGTGTAGAGCGCCGTGAAGCCTGAATCCCGGCCGAAGACGCGGAATATCCCCACCCGCTCGTGGGAGGCCACGGTGGTGCGCTGTCGCTGGATGGCCGCGGTCGCCCGAGTGATGGCGGTCGAGAACCCGACGGAGTACTCGGTGCCCTGGACGTCGTTGTCCATCGTCTTGGGAATCGCAATCACTTTCATCCCGAGGCCGGCGAGCCGGTGGGCGAAGCTCAGGGTGCCGTCTCCTCCGATCACGATGAGGTCGTCGAGGCGGAGTTTCTCGATGTTCGCGAGGACGTGCGAACTCACATCCCAGGCGCCGTCGTTCTTCGGGAAGGTATCCCCCGAGAGGAAGGCGGGGAGCGACCGCAGCTGGGTGGGGCTCACCCGGCTCGAGTGCAGGATGGTGCCGCCGAAGCGGTCGATGGTGCGTGTGTTGGCGCGGTCAAGCGGCAGCAGGTACTTCTCGCGCGAGTGCTCGTCGGCGTGGTCGAGATGGGTGAGACCCTCCCAGCCCCGTCGAATGCCCAGCACTTCGAAGTCGTTCTCGGTCGCCCGATAGACGACCTCCTTGATCACCGAGTTGAGGCCGGGGACGTCCCCGCCGCCGGTGAGAATTCCGATACGTCGAGCCACGCCCAATGATAGGTGATGGCTTTGTGCGCTCCCGCACGCCGGGCTTCAGGCGGGCCGGGGGATGCGGCCGGTGCCGGTCGCGGGATCGAGGCGCGTGGGGGTCAGAGTGACCTCGAATTGGGCCTGCGGCCCCTGGACATTCAGGCGCCCTTGAAGCTGGCGCGCCAGATCCGAGACGAGCTGCAGCCCGAGCGACTGGCGCCTTCGATCCTCGAAGTCCTCCGGAAGGCCGGGGCCGTTGTCCCTCACCGTGAGCACGAACTCCCCGTTCTGGGAGGGCTGAAGAGAGATCCACAAGTCGCCGGTGCGTCCGTTGCCAAACCCATGCCGCAGGCTGTTCGAGGCAAGCTCGTTGACGATGAGGCCGCATGGAATGGCCTGATCGATGTCGACGCGAAGCGAAGCCAGGTCGAGGTGAAGCTGCACCGCTCCCGGCTGGAGAGCGTGGGAGCGGAAGAGCTGCCGGGTGAGATCACCAAGGTAGGACTTCAAGTCCACGCTCGCGAAATTGCCCGACCGGTAGAGGGTCTCGTGCAGAAGGGCCATCGAGTAGATCCGTCCCTGCATCTGACCGAGCGCCGATTTCGCCGCTTCGTGAACGCTGCGCCTCCCCTCCATGCGCAGAAGGGACGCGATGACCTGGAGGTTGTTCTTGACCCGGTGATGGACCTCCTTGAGCAGGGCCTCCTTCTCGCGAAGCGAGGCCACGAGAGCGCGCTCCGCCTCTTCGCGCACCACCCGGGAGCGGATGGCCCCGATGCCGAAGGCAAGGTCGTCCGCGAGATCCTGAAGCGACTTGAGTTCACCCGCGTCGATCTCCTGGGCTTCGGCGCCGTAGAGCGCGAGGAGCCCGAAGGCCCGGCCTCCCTCGCGAATGGGCAGACAGATCACCGATCGATACCCTCTTTTGCGCGCCTCTTCGAGCGCGTGGAACTCCGCGGCGGGATCGCCGATGTCCGGGCAGACCACGGGTCGGGCCTCGCGGATGCACTGGCCGGCAGGCCCGCGCCCCGCCGGCCGCTCCCTGGACCAGGTGAGGGCGAGGCCGTCGAGATAGCCGGTCTCGCTTCCCGCCCGGGCGATGGGCCGGATGCTCTTCTCCGCGTCGTCCTCCGCGTAGCCGACCCAGGCCATGAGATGACCGCCGAGTTCGACGGCGATCCTGCAGATCTGATCGAGCAGAGCCGACTCATCCTGGGCCCAGATCAGAGCTTCATTGCAGCGGCTCAGCATCTTGAGCGCGCGGTTGCTGTGGGCGAGGGCGCGGCTCGTGTGCTGCTCGTCCTCGAGGACGCTCAACAGGGCGGCGCGCGATTCCTCCGCAAGGTCGAGAAGACGCGAAGTCTCGGCGCGGCTCTGCTCGAGCCGCTCGTTCTGCTCCCGAACGTCCTCTTCGACTTTCTTCCGCCGCCCGACCTCGTCCATCAGGTCCCTCGACTGCCGCCGCAGCTCGAGCTGGATGACGGCCTGACGGCCGAGGGCGCGGAGCCCGGTCCGCTGGTCGCCGCTCAGGACGCGCGGTTGCCGGTCGATGACGCACAAAGCGCCGAGCACCCCGCCGTCCGGGGCCACGAGGGGTACGCCCGCATAGAAGCGGGCGAAGGGCTCGGAGATGACGAGCGGGCTCGTGGCGAAGCGGGAGTCGGCCTGGGCGTCCGGCACTTCGAGGATCTCGTCGGGTCGAACTATGGCCTGTTCGCAGAAAGCGCCGTCGCGCGCCGTCTCCGCGGTGCTGATGCCCACCTTCGCCTTGAACCACTGGCGGTCTTCGTCGATCAGGGAGACATAGGCGATGGGGGTCTGACAGATCCGGGAGGCGAGAAAGGCGAGCTCGTCGAAGCCGTCCTCCGCGGGCGTGTCGAGGATCCGGTACCGCCTCAGGGTGCGGAGGCGATCGACTTCGGTGTCGTGAACGAAGCGGCTCATGGCTCGTCCCGCGCTGCGTACTTCGGGGGAAGATCGAGGCGCGCGAGGAGCGCGTTCACTTCCTGCTTGAGTTCGCTCACCCGGCTCTCCCGGTTGACCATCACGCGCTGCCAGCGCTGCAGTTCGCTCAGCTGCTCGCCTATCCGCCGCTCGCTCTGCTTCGGGTGGTGGATGTCCTGAAGGGCGCCGTGGACACGGACGATCGCTCCATCCGAGTCCCGCTCGGCCTCGCCGGTGCATCTGACCCACCGGCGCTCCCCCGAAGGAGTGACGATCTCCATCTCCAGATCGAAGGGGGCTCCATCGCGGGCGCACACGAGCACGGATTGAAGAGCGGCGTCCCGCCACTCCGGCGCGATCAGCTTGACCGCCTCCTCGAGGCTCGGCGTCCGGCCCGGCGGCAGACCGTGGATCCGGTGGACCTCGTCCGTCCAGGTGAGCGTCTGTCCGGGGAAATCCACGGCCCAGCCTCCAAACTGCGCCGTTCTTCCAGCGATGCGGAAGAGCGCCTCCCGCTTCTGAAGGGCCTCCTCCGCCAGGCGGCGCTCCGTGATGTCGGTGACCACCGCGATGTGCCCTCCCGGGCTCCCGTCCGTTCCGGGGTCGGGAATGAGGTTCACGATCGAGTGCATCAGCTCACCCCGTGCGGTGCGGGCCGATACTTCGTAGCTCACCCGCTCTCCCGCGAGCGCCCGCTCGATGTAGGGCCGGGCGCGATGCAAACGCTGCGGGCCGAAGATCTCCAGCTGGGTCCTGCCGACGATGTCCTGGGCGGAGCGGCCGAAGTAACGGGCGAAGGCCGCGTTGACGAAGAGGTAGCGCCCGTCCCGGGAGACGCGGGAGATAGGCCCGGGAACCGCGTCCGTGATCAGGGCGAGCTGTTCCTCGCGATAGCGGATCAACTGCTGCGCCCGATACTCGCGGGTGACGTCCTTGAAGACCAGCACGACGCCGCGGATGGCGTTGTCGCTGTCGCGGATGGGCGCCGCCGTGTTGGCGATCTGGTACTCGCGTCCGTCACGGGAGAGAAGCGTCGTGTGGTCGGAAAGGCCGCTCACCTCGCCCTGGGCGAGGACCTTCTGCACCGGGTCCTTGACCGGCTTGCGGGTCTCGGTGTTGACGATCCGGAAGACGTCCTGAAGGGGCAGCCCCAGGCTCTCACTCAGTGATCGCCCGGTCAGCCGTTCCGCAGTCGCGTTCATGCGGCGCACCCGCCCGTCCGCGTCCGTCGCGATCACTCCATCCCCGATGGACTGGAGTGTGACCGCGAGACTGGTCTCTGCTTTCTCACGCTCCCGGATCTCGTTCTGGAGCTCGATCGTGCGCGCGAGCACCCTCTCCTCGAGTGTTCGATTCAGGGAGGTGAGGTCTTCCCTCAGGCGTCGCGCGGTGCGATCCAGATGCGATCGGTGGCAGGCGTTGTCGATGGAGTGCGGAAGCTGAGTGAGGTACCCGTCGCGCTTGACGATGTAGTCGCTCGCACCAAGGCGCAGAAGAGCCACCGCGGTCCGCTCGTCGCCGTTGCCGGCGATGACGATGAGGGGCAGGTCGAGCGTCCTGCGCTGAACCTCGTGGAAGAAGTCCATGGCCGTCATGTCGGGCACGCGCAGTTCGCTCAGGATCATGTCGAAGGAGTGATCGCCGCTCAGGAGGGCCAGGGCCTCGCGGCAGCTCTCCACCACCTGGAGGCGCAGGTGGGGCGAGCTGGCGGAGAAATGCCGGATCGCCGCCTCGGCGTCCGCCGCGTACGGCTCGACGTACAGAATCAGGCGCGCCCGGATCGCCGCCGTCCCATCGGTCGTCCGTCTTCGCACCCGTTCCAGCAGATCCCTGAGAATCGCGGGAAGACGGGTCAGGTAGTCCCCCGCCTTGGTCACGTAGTCGTCGGCTCCCGCGAGAAGAGCGCGGGCGACGGCATCTTGGTCGCTGTTGCCGGTGAGCATCACGATGGGGAGATGGTGACCCGCCGCGCGCAGCCGGGCGAGCACCTCGACTCCGTCGAGGTCGGGCAGGTGGTTGTCCAGGAGGAGGACGTCGAATCGGCCGGCCTCGAGCCGTTCCTGAACTCGCGCTCCCCGCTCCAGGATCTCGATTTTCACGTCGGGCGCCGCACTTTGGAAGTGCGCCTGCGCCAGCTCCGCATCGAACGGATTGTCCTCGGCGTACAGGACGCTCAGGGGGAGAGGCATGGCGTCAAAACGCCCGGGCGGCGGAGAGGCGAGCGACGAAGGCCTGTGGAATCTCCCGGCGGTCTCGGGCGACCGGCCGGGTTCGACGGTAGTACATGAGGTGCCCCTGATGGCTCATGTGATCGTCCAGTGCGCTTCGCGCGGTTGTTAGTGAAAGTGGATATGTTGTGTGACCTTGGTCAAACCTGTCAGATCAGTGATCACGCCAGCCGTCGGGGGCCGGAAGGCACTCCTGCTTCATCGACGTGATCAGCGCGGATTCAGGCTATTGCGGGGCCCGCCCGGGGGCCATCGGTAGGAATACCTACCAGGTCGCTGGGTAAACACCTAGGAGCCTGTCAAAGATCAGCCGGGCGGGCGCATAATGTCCGCAACGTCCGGTTCCACATGGTTCGGGGCCGGCACCTCGGGAGAGCGATGCCGTCAACTGCCGAAGCGCGGGAAACACCTCGTCCGACTGGCCTCCGCGCGGAGCCCCCGCGTCCGAGAGGCCTCGCGGCCGCCAACGAACAGCTCCGCGCGCGAAATCGGCAGCTCGCCGCGGTGGCCGCTCTGGGCCAGGTCGCGATCGGCAGCCGCGACCTGCCGAGCCTGATGGACGAAGCAGCCGGCGTGGCCGCGGTCACGTTGGATGCCACGTACAGCATCGTCGCGCAGGCGGTGGGGGACGGAACGTCCTTCGCAGTCCGGGCGGGCCGCGGCTGGAAAGAGGGGACCATCGGCGTCACTCTCAGTGGCGCGGGCACGCCGGCCGAGTATCTGCTGTCGTCGGGCCAGCCTCTCGTCATCGCGGATGTCGCCACCGAGTCGAGATTCCCCATCCCCGACACCATGATCGAGCACGGAGTGGTGAGCGCCATCTACGTCATCATCCGCGCCAAGGACCGGCCCTGGGGGATTCTCGCCGCCTACATGACCTACCCGCGGGCTTTCAGTAACGACGATGTCGATTTCCTCCAGTCTGCTGCGAATGTCGTGGCCCTCGCCGTCGAGAGGCAGGGCCTCGAAGACGCGACGCGGCGCAAGAACGAGATTCTCCAGGCGATCTTCGAAAACATCCCGGTCATGATCTCGTCTTTCGATCCCTCCGGACGGCTCCAGAGCGCGAACAAGGCCTGGGAAAAGACCCTCGGCTGGACCCTCGAGGAAGCCCAGCAGGTCGACATCGTGTCGCTCGTCTATCCGGACCCGAGCGCCCGGCAGGAAGTGGTGGAGTTCATGCGGCACACGGAACGGCAATGGAAGCCATTCAGACCCCGAACTCGCGATGGCCAGGTCCTCGATACCCTGTGGACCCGGGTGTCTTTGTCGGACGGATCGGAAATCGGATTCGGCCTGGACATTACCGAGCGAAATCAGGCCGCCGCGGCGCTCGCCGCCTCCGAAGCCCGTTTCGCGAAACTCTTCGAGGCGAGCCCCGTCGCCCTCGGCATGGCCACGTTTCCCACGGGTGAGATCGTCGCGGTCAACGACAGCTGGCAGCGGTTCTACGGATACACCGCGAAAGAGGTTGTGGGCCGGACGGGAGGTGACCTGAACATCTCCGTCGATCCACGGGCGAAGGACGCTGTCTTCAGCCGTCTGGCCGAGGTCGGGACGGTTCGTGACTTCGAAACCCAGGTCCGAGTCAAGTCCGGCGAAGTGCGGGACGTCATCGCCTCGGTCGTGCTCCTTCGGGATGGGAGCGGACCGGCCCACGTGCTGTCCGCCCAGACGGACATCACGGAGTTGAAGCGAGCCCACCTGGAACGCGATCGGCTGCTCGAGAGCGAACGAATGGCGAGGGAAGGGGCCGAGCGCGCCCTCATCCGTCTTAGCGCGATTCAGAGAGTCATGGACGCCGCTCTCCTCCACCGAAGCCTCGACGATCTTCTGGCCGCCCTCCTCAGCCGCCTGCGCGCGGCCCTCCACCTCGAGTCGAGCACGGTGATGCTCATCGACCCCAAAACCCACGAACTGTTCGCTCGCGCCTGGGACGGCCACTACGTGCCCGACATCGGCACGGTGAGAGTCCCTCTGGGGAAGGGCCTCTCGGGCCGAATCGCCACGGAGGGCCGGCCGCTCATCGTGAACGACGGCGCCGTGATCGACATCGAGGGCATCAAGGGCACCGCGCACGCGGCGAGGACGTCTGGGCAGGCCCTCATCGGGGCGCCTCTCGAAGTTGGAGGACGGATCATCGGCGCCGTCACCGCGGCCGCCGCCAAGCCCCGACGCTTCAGCAACGACGACCTGGAGATCATCCGCCTGGTGGCGGATCGGGCGGGCCCCGCCATCGAGCGCGCCCGCCTGGTGAACGAGGCGCAGGAAGCGCAGGAGAGGCTCGCCGCCCTTTCCCGCCGCCTGCTGAGCGCCCACGAGGATGAACGCCGCCGGGTAGCGGGCGAACTGCACGATGAGCTCGGCCAGATCCTGACCGCGGTGAAGATCAACCTGGAGTCGCTCGCCCTCTCCGATCCCGCCGCCGCCGCCCTCCGCCTCGCCGACGCCACGCGTTCGGTCGACCACGCGATGCACCGGGTCCGAGACATCGCCCTTGACCTGCGTCCTTCCGTGCTCGATGACCTCGGCCTCCCCCCGGCCCTCCGCTGGTACGTCGACAGGTTCGCAAGAGCAGCGAAGGTGGAGGCGCGGGTAGCCATCGACGCGGTGCCCGAGCTCGACCCGCAGATCGAGACAGCCTGCTTTCGAGTGGCGCAGGAGGCGCTCACCAATGTCGCCCGTCACGCGCAGGCGAAGCAGGTCCGCCTCAATTTGAGCCTCGTTCCCGACGGGCTCGAGCTCAGCGTGGTCGACGACGGAATCGGCTTCGACGTGACGGAAGGGCGCCTCAAGGCGGCGCGCGGGGCGTCCATGGGTCTTCTGGGAATGGAGGAGCGCGTTTCCCTCGCGGGAGGCAGGTTCGAAGTGACTGCCACGAAAGGCGGGGGCACCCGGGTGCGGGCCCTCTTTCCGGTCCAGGGACCGGTCCGGGGGTCGAGATGAGCGCGATCCGCGTGCTTCTGGCCGACGACCACGTCCTCGTGCGGGCCGGAATCCGCGGCCTCATCCAGGGGCTTTCGGGCGTGACCGTCGTCGGCGAGGCGGGGGACGGCGCGGAGGCGACGCGCCTCGCCGAACAGCTCCGCCCCGACCTGGTGCTGCTCGATGTGGGCATGCCGCGCCTCAACGGCCTCGAGGTGGCCGGCCGTATCGCCGCCATCGACCCGGCGATACGAGTGGTGATCCTCTCCATGCACACCTCCGAGGAGTACGTCCTGCGCGCGCTGCGCGCCGGATGCGCGGGCTACCTCGTGAAAGGGTCCGCGGTCGCCGAGCTCGAACTCGCGCTGCGCGCGGTGGCGCGCGGCGAGACATATCTGAGCCCGGTGGTCTCGAAGCGCGTGGTGGAGGACTACGTGAGCCGCACGGGCGGCGCCGTCGATCCCCTGGACGCGCTGACGCCGCGCCAGCGCGAGATCCTGCAACTCGTCGCCGAGGGCTTCACCAGCAAGGATGTCGCCCATCGCCTCGGGCTGAGCCAGAAGACCGTGGACACGCACCGCGCCCAGATCATGGAACGACTGGGCGTCCACGACGTGGCGGGACTCGTTCGCTTCGCTCTCCGCGTCGGGCTCGTCGCGCCCGACGTCTAGAAGGCGCGCCGGGAGGGTCGAGATGCGAGGCACATCGCGTCCCTTCCACGCCTGGAGGCGGCGGGTACCGGCGTGCGCTCAGCTCCGGGCGGCGCGCGGCCGTCCGTAACGCCAGCCCCACCAGGCCACGAGGGCCACGTAGACGAGCACCACTCTCGTGGGCGTGGAGTACCAGGCACCGAGCTGGCCGGTCAGGGGATAGCCGCCGAGGACATTGACCGACACCAGCGAGAACACGAACGACACCACGCCGTAGCGCAGCAGGGCGTACATCTGAGGGGCAAAGAGAATGCTGTAGAGGACGAAGACGATCTGCCAGGGCGCCTGTCCCGACAAGGCCTCACGCGCGATGATCGCGATCACCGTCAGGACACCGGCAAGCCACAGCTTCTTGACCACCTGCTCCATGCCCACGAGCAGCAGCAAAGTGGCGAGGCCGATGCCCACACCCTGCTGCAGCCGGGCCAGGAGAGGGACGAGGGCATCGGGGGTGCTGAGCACCGCGTCGACCGTGTAGGTGATCGGCATGTCGGGAGGAATCCCGAACAACCCCTGGAAGGACGTGGATCCAAAGAGCGCGAAGAGAGCGCCCGCGGCGGTGCCGATGACCGCGTGGCTCGCCACCAGGGGATCGCTCAGTCGGCCGGTCAGCAGGCGCGTCCACGAGATGAGCATCTCGGGATGGCGCCGCCGGACGAACGGTTCGAGAGCCAGGTACAAGGTGGCGAAGAACGCAGCCTGGAGAAGGACCTCGGCGAACCCGGCGACCGCGAGCTGGAACTCCCGGGCGACATCGGAGAGGTGGTGCGCGCGCAGGGCCCAGGTCAAGGACCCGAGGATGATCGAGGCGATGGTGATGGTGATGGCGCCGCGCCGGTCTCCGCGGCCGGCGACGAGGTTCTTCCGGGCGAGAGCCACGCTCGCCACGATCATGGTCACGATCATGGCGATGCTCATGATCTGCCCAAGCCTCTGCTGCGCGTTGGGCTTGAAGGGCTCCATGCGCAGCGGCCGCTGCCAGTCGCCGATGATCTTGAACCACACGGGCCGGCCCCGGTAGGCCGCCGCTTCGATGCGCACCACGCGATCGGGCAGGCCGGCGTAAGCACCCGTCCACGCTTTTCGCTCGTCGAACCCGAACGCGGGCAGCCACTCGGGAACGGCCTCCTTGAACGCGGCCTTGTCGAGGGCCGCGTAGCCGAAGAGACTCGCGTAGTCCGCGGACGGGGCCGGCGCGCCCTGGGCTTCGTCGCGCTGGGGCGGCACTCGATAAAACTCCACGAGACGGCCGGACGTGCTGAGCCACACCCCTGCCATACCCGAGAGCACGATCGGGGGGTTGCTCGTGTAGACCTGTCCCGACGGGTCCGAGGTGAGCAGCGGCCGCGGGCTCTCCCGGTACCAGAACTGCAGCACCGGCGGCTCGTTTGTCGCGAGGTGATCCCACCGCGTCCTGGACTGGTCTCGCTTCGCGACGTCGAGAAGGTACTCGCCGTCATAGGCGTACCCGATGGCGCTGTCGGCGGCCTCGGTGGCGCCCTGGGTTCTGAGGATCTCCCGGGCCCGATCCTCGAGAACCGCGGGGGCTTTCTCCATGGGCACCCGGCTGATGATCCCGCTCTCGATTCCGAGGAATACCAGGGCGAGGGTGGCGGCGACCGTGATGAAGGCCGCGCCGGCGACGAGCCCGGGGTGCGGCAGGCCCGTGCCCCCCGCCGCCGCCACCATCTCCGGCGAAGGCGTCTCGCCCGCCAGGAGCGCGGCGGTGAGCGGATCGGCGCCGGGCAGCGCGCCCGCAACGGCGAGCGCCGACGAGGGCCGGGCGAGCGGATCCTTGGCGAGACAGCGCAGGATCACTCTCTCGATCGCGGGATCGAGAGTGGCCACGAGGCGCGAAGGTTCGACGGGCGCTTCGTGCTCGTGTTTCTTCAACAGCTCGACGAAGGTTCTCCCTTCGAAGGCGCGCTTCCCCGTGAAGATCTCGTAGAGCACGAGGCCGAGGGAGTAGACGTCGCTGCGGGGCGTGACTTCGCGCCCGCTCAGCTGTTCGGGGGACATGTAGGCCGGCGTGCCCGAACGGACATCGGCCTGCGCAATCTCTTCCGCGATTCCAGCGAGGCCGAAGTCGGTGATGCGCACCTTGCCCCGGCCGTCGATCATGATGTTCTCGGGTTTGAGGTCGCGGTGGAGCACCCCCCGGTCGTGGGCGGCGGCGAGCCCCGCGCAGAGCTGTCGCGCGATGTCGAGCCCCTTGTCCTCGGGAAGCCTCCCAATGCGCCGAAGGAGCGAGGCGAGGTCGTCGCCATCGACGAATTCCATGGCGAGGTAGTGAAGGCCGCCCACTTCGCCGATGTCGTACATGCGGCAAACGTTCGGATGGGAGACCTGGCGCGCGACCCGCACCTCGTTGTAGAAGCGATCCAGCCGGTCGGAATGCTGCGCGAACGCGTCGGGCAGGAACTTGAGAGCCACCGGCTGGCCGAGGCGCAGGTCGTCGGCGCGATAGACCTCGCCCATGCCGCCCTTCCCGAGAAGGCCCACGATGCGGAAGCGGTCGGCGACCATCTCGCCGGAAGCGAAACGGCCGTCGCTCGGATGGCTGCCCGTACGCGTGCGCGAGGCCGGGCGGTGGGGCGAAGACGCGGACGGGGGCTCGGGCCGGGTGCCCGTCTTCAACGAATCCTCGTCCTCCTGAGCCACGAGAGAACTCTATACGGTGACATCGCCTCCGCGCCCGGCATCACGCCCCATCTATGCTTCAGGCGCGATGATCGAGCGGCGGCCTCACCGATCCCTGGCCCTGATCGCGGCCGCGTTCCTCGCCCTCGCCATCCGGGGCCTGGCGCCCGTCGCAGCCTGGGGCGGCTGGACGAGCCTGCTGGCGCTCGAACTCTTCGCTCTTCTGGCCTGTCTCGGCGCAGCCTGGCGGCGCCGGCGCGAAGGGACGGGAGCGGCGAGGCGCGACCCGATGGTGTTTCTCCTGCTCGCCCACTTCCCGATCTGGACGCTCTCCTACTTCGCCCTCGGCGCGAATCACGGCGTCGACGCCATCAACCACATCGAGTACGTGAGAAGCGCCGTCTTCGATCACGACCTCGATGTCTCGAACGACGACGCCATCCTGGGAGGCGCGCCTGGAGAGCATCCGGAGACGGATCCTACGCAGATCAACATGCATGGGATCGGGCCCGCCTTCCTGTGGGCGCCCCTCTATCTCACCGCCCACGCGTTCTGCGGCGTGATCGGCCAGGCCTGCAACGGCGCGTCACGGCCCTATCTCGCTGCCTGCACGCTCACCAGCATGTTCGTGAGCAGCCTGGGCCTCGTCTTCGCCTATCGGCTCGCCCTGCGCTTCGCCTCGCGGGGCGCCGCCTTCCTCGGCGTTTTGGGCATCGCCTGGGGCACGTTCCTCTTCTGGTACCTCACGAGCGAGCCCACGATGTCGCACAATGTCTCCTTCGCCTCGGCGGCGCTCACCTTCCTGCTCATCCAGCGCGGGCCGCGAGGACCGCTCGGCTGGTTCGTCGTGGGGCTCAGCATCGGCTTCTCCTCCTGCGTCCGTTTCGCGAACGCTCTGCTCGGCGTGGCCGCGCTGCCCGCGCTCGGCTGGCGGCGCGAGGGGCAGGGCCTCGCGCCATGGCGGAATCTCGCCGCCCTCGGCCTCGGCGCCTTCGTCGCCTTCCTGCCGCAGATGCTCGCCTGGCGGGCCATCTTCGGCTCGTTTCTGCTCGTGCCCAACGGCCCCGGCTTCCTCGACCATCCGCCGGCCCTGCTGGGCGTCTTGTTCTCGGCGCGCGGCGGCCTTTTCACCTGGTCGCCTCTGCTCTACCTCGCTCTTCCGGGGTTGCTCGCCTTCCGGCGGCTCGGCTTCCGCACATGCGTCGGATTCTGGGGCGTCATCATCCTCCTCTATGTGACGAATGCCCGCGTGCCCGATTGGTGGGGCGGATCGAGCTTCGGCAACCGGCGCTTCTGCACGATCCTCGCGCCCATGGCGGTGGGTATGGCGATCGCCATCGATGCTCTTTCGCGCTTCGTGCGACGCCACCCCCTGGCCGCGCCGGGCGCATTGATCGCGATGATGAGCGGGTGGAACGTGCTTCTCGCGGGCGGGCATCGCGACTGGGCCTGGGAATGGGGAGAACCCGCGAGCTTCCCGCAGATGACCCGCGTGGTCGTGGACCGGATCGCGCGGAGCATCGGATCGCCCTTCTCGCTTCCCGGCGCCGTGATCGAGTCGTGGAGTTCTGGGCGGAGAATCGCCGACTATGACGCGGCGCTCTTCCGCCGGCCCTACTCCACCTTCGTCCTTCGGTTTGGCGACGGAGACCTTCCCTTCCTCGGAGACGGCTTCTCCCTTCCCCAGGGAACGGGTGACGGCCTTCATCGAAGCACCCGCGACGGGACTGTCGTGGTGCCCCTGCAGAAAGCGGCGGCCTACACCCTGGGGCTGCGTCTTCGGGGACGCGAGGACCACGTGCTCCGGGTCGAGATCAACGGCGCCGCGACCCTCGCCTGTCCGCTCGAACGCGAGCTCAAGGATTGTGAGGTCGACGTCTCCGAATCGTGGCTGAGGGCCGGGGACAACGTCATTCGCCTTCGAGCCGACCCGGGTGGTTCACCTCTCCCAAGCGATGTGCAACTCCACGCCTTCTGGTTGAAGCCGCGGCGGGGCGCGGAAGCACCCGCGGACGCGAGATAGCCGCCGGGCCTGAAGGCCCGTCCGTGACTAGCGCGCGGGGACCTGCTGCCAGGATCCGTACATCGGATTCGGCAGGACGAAGTAGCGCCGCCCGAACGCGTCGTAGGCCGAATCGGGCTCGTCCCGAAGCGACTGCTTGAGGGCCGGGAAGTCGAGAATGTTGTCTCCCACGAAAGCGAGGACCTCGCGCGCCTTGTTATCGCCGAAGGCGGCGCCGCTGGCCGCGGCTTCGAAACGGGGATTCTTGTCGCCCGTATTCGCGCCCGTGGTGGCGCGGCAGAGGATCACATCGAAAGGAAGGCCGTGGGCGCGGAAGTTCTCGCGCGTGTCTTCGCACAGGGGCTCGAAGCGGTTGGTGACGATCGCGATGCGTCCACCCAGTTCCTTCACCCGGTCAAGGAAGGCCTTGGCGCCGGGAACAGGGATCGCGGAGCGCTGACGGACGAAAGCGGCCCACAGCTCCTCACTAAAGGGCGCCACACCTTTCGCGAGATCGCGCTGGAAGACGGAATTGTCGAGCACAGTCTCGTCCGCGTCGAGCACCACGGCCCAGCTGTCGCGTGCCCTGCCCTTCGCCGCGGCGCTGACCGCGTCCGCCGCCGCCCGGTAGGTGGAGATGGTGATGGCGCGATACTCGGCGGCGGTGCGAAGCCACTTGACGCCGTCACCGAGTCCGGCGCCCGCGGGCCGCGGCGGACGCGGCGCCTCTGCCGCCGGGGGCGCCGCCGGAGCCGGAGCGGCCGCGGGTGGGGCCGCGGCGGGAGCCTTGGGAGCCTGGGGCGCCTTGTGATCGGCGCAAGCCGCCGCGAGCAGCGTCAGGAGAGCGAAAGCAATGCGGGAGGAGGATCGCTTCATCCCCCTATTCTGGCCTCCGGGGGCCGGCTTCGTCCATCGTCAGACTGGGCAGGGCTCTTGTCGAAAGCCCTTGTCGCGTTGCCTCCGGGAATCGAACGGAGATTTAATAGGAGCGGCGGGTAACCTCGGGGCGGCGGCGGCGTCTCAGACCAGAGGAGGCTCTGATGTTCGACGATCTTCGCGTGGCCTGCCGGGGCCTCATCAAACGGCCCGGCTTCACTTCCCTCGCCCTTCTGACCCTGGCCCTGGGCATCGGCGCGAGCGGGGCGGTCTTCAGCCTGCTCGATGCTCTCTACTTCCGACCGCTGCCTCTGCGGGAGCCGGACCGGCTCGCCCGAATCACCCGCCCCTCGCCGAAGACGGTTTACGGACTCCTCTCCTATCCGGAATTCCGGGAGCTGTCCGCCTCGTCCCCGGCGTTCTCGAACGTGGTGGCGATCGGAGGCCGGGGAGTCACCCTCCACGAGCAGGGCGAAACGAGCATGTTGCTCGTGAAGTACGTGTCGCCGGAGTTCTTCGACACCGTCGGGATCCCCATGAGCCGGGGCCGCGGGCTCCGGGCGGGCGACGAGCGGTCGGAGACGCCGCTCGTGGTCATCAACCATCAGCTCTGGCAGACGCGTCTGGCCGGACGCCCCGACGTGGTGGGCCGTACCATCCGGCTGAACGACGCTTTCTTCACGGTGGTCGGTGTGACCTCACGGGACTTCGTCGGCCTCGACCGCGTGGTGCGAAGCGATGTCTTCATCCTGGCCGAGCATGCGCGCTTCGCGGTGAAGGGCCTTGGCAATGAGCTGGTCGACCGGTCTTCGAGGTGGTTCGAGGTCTACGCGCGCCTCGCGCCCGGCGCCTCCCTGGAGCAGGCGCGGGCCCATCTCGACGCGTTGTCCGCCCGCTGGGCCGCCGACAACGCGAGCGACTACGCGGGGGCGGGTCTGCGCGTGGCGGCGTTCAACGACGAGTATCGGGGCGGCGTCGCCCAGGGCGCGGTGTTCCTGGGTCTCGTGGTCCTCGTGCTCCTCGTGGCCTGCGCCAACGCGGCCAATCTCACTCTCGCCCGTAACGAGGGCCGGCGGCGCGAGCTCGCGGTGCGGGTAGCCCTCGGCGCCTCGCGCGGGCAGATGGCGCGTCAACTGTTCGCGGAGAGCCTGCTCCTCTCGACCGGAGGGGTGATCGCGGGCCTCGCCCTCGCCCGCGGCCTGATGGGTCTCCTGGCCGCCCTGGCCTCGCCGGGATCGGACGCCTACGTGGTCGACGCGCGTTTTGACGCGCGCCTCGTGGCCTTCACCGGCCTGCTGATGGCGATATCGACGGCGCTTGTCGCCATCGTCCCCGCCTGGCGGCACAGCCGGCCGGACCTCGTGCCGGACCTCAAACAGGGACAGGCGACCAGAACGACGGGCTGGACCGCTCGGGAGTGGATCGTGGTCTCCCAGATGGCGGCCACCGTCGTGGTTCTCATCGCCGCCGGGCTTCTCTCGAGAAGCCTCCTCCACAGCGCGCGCATCGACGCCGGTTTCGACCCTGCGAAGAACGTGGCGACCTTCTACGCGGTGCCCGCTCTCCGAGGCTATGACGATGCCGCGAGCGCCCGCTTCTTCGAAGGGGCGCGCCGCCGTGCGCTCTCCCTCCCGGGCGTCACGCGCGCGAGCTATGCCATCCGCCTCCCCGCCCAGGCGAACGAGTCCGGATGGGCGGCCGACTTCTTCATCCCCGGCGTGGCGCCGCCTCCGGGCGAAGACGCGTTCCAGATCCGCTACGGCATCGTGGGCCCCGACTACTTCGAAACCATTGGCGCGCGCCTCATCAAGGGTCGGGGCGTGCGCGAGACGGATGGCCCGGAGAGTCCGCGGGTGGCGATCGTGAATCGCACCTTCGCGGAGAGGATGTGGCCGGGAGAAGACCCCATCGGAAAGCGCGTGGTGATGGGCCGGAAGCAGCGGATCGAACGCGAGGTCGTGGGAGTGGCCGAGAACGGGCGCATCGCCGATCTGAGCGAATCACCCGAGCCTTATGCCTTCGTCCCCTTCGCCCAGATGCCGCAGGGTTTCGCCCTGCTGCTCGTCGAGACCTCGGGCCGGGCGGAGTCGCTGTTCGGGCCCGTGCGCGGCGCTATCAGGGAGATGGACGCGGAGATGGCGGTACTGGAAACGAGCACGCTCGCCGACCATCGCGCAAGCGTTCTCTTCGAGCAGAGCCGCGACGCGAAGATCGGAGCGGGTGTCGGCCTGCTCGGACTTCTCCTCGGCATGGTGGGCCTGTACGGCGTGATTTCCCTGGTCGCGGTCGCGCGCACGAAGGAGATCGGCGTGCGCATGGCGCTCGGCGCGCGGCGATCCGACGTGCTGGCCCTGGTGCTCGGACGCGGCGTCCGGCTCGCGGCGACGGGCGCGCTGCTGGGCGCGCTCGCGGGGCTTGCCGCGGCGCGCGTGCTGGCGAGC
>JAIBCN010000169.1 GCA_019694155.1 Vicinamibacteria bacterium
GTCGCGACCTTGCGCTCGATCAGCGTGGCCATGACCTCGAGAGACGACATCGAACCCACATCGCCGTCGAAGTTCCCGCCCCCGCGCACGGAGTCGATGTGCGAGCCGAACAGGATGGGCTTGAGACCGGGCACGGTCCCCGGTCGCAGCGCCGACACGTTGCCGGCGGCGTCGATCCGCGGCTCGAGTCCGATCGCGCGGATTTCCCTACCGAGCCACGCGTGAGCCTCGACATCCGCGTCGGAGAACCCGGTGCGGCTCACCCCGTCCGCGAAGGCGCCGCCCGAAGGCCGCCCGAACACGCTCAGGTCCTCCAGGCGCTTTTGCAGCCGCGCCGCGTTGACCCGCGGCAATCCGGCCGGTTGCGCGGCGGCGGGGACGGAGCGGGAAAGAGCGAGGAGAGTCAGGCCGGCGGAGAACTGGCGTCGATTCATGCCGGGATTGTAAGCCGCGCCGCTCAGGCCCTCCGCGGCGCCAGGGCTTCCCGGACGCGCTCAGGCTCGGCCGAGGACGACACCTGCAAGGCGCCGTGGAGAGCGACCTCCGCGGGGTCCGCGCGCAGCGCGCCGAGCGCTTCCTCGGACAAGCCGCCCGCCGGCGCCGACAGGCCCATCCAGCAGTTCCGGCCGGCCCGCTTCGCCGCGTAGAGCGCGACGTCGGCGAGCTCGAGCACATCCTGCCAGCGCAGCGCCGCCGGATAGCCGGCCGCGAAGGGGAAGGAAGCGAAGCCGATCGAGCAGGTCGAGGTGAGCTGTGTGCCGTCGGGCAGATCGATCTGTTCGTGAGCGAGAGCCGCGCGCACCCGCTCGGCGAGATCCTCCGCCCGGGCCCGGGACTCGAACCGCACCACGACGAGGAATTCCTCGCCGCCCCAGCGGACGATGTGGTCGGAGGCGCGAAAGACGCGCCGGAGCCTGCGGGCGAACTCCACCAGGACCATGTCTCCGGCGGCGTGGCCGTAGCGATCGTTGACGGCCTTGAAGTGATCGAGATCGATCATGAAGAAGAGGAGGTCGCCCGGGTTCGCGCGCGGATCGAGGCTAAGGGCGACATCGTCGTCGATGCGCTCGATGAGGTAGCGGCGGTTGCGCAGGCCGGTCAGCGGATCGGTCACCGCGACCTCGGCGAGCGTGGCCAGGGCTTCCTCGAGGCGGGCGGCGTGGGCCTCGAGCTGCTGCTGGAGCCTTCGGATCTTGAGGTGGCTCTCGACCCGGGCGAGGACCTCCTCCGCCTGGAAGGGCTTCTGGATGTAGTCGACGCCTCCCGCCGCGAAGGCTTTCACCTTGTCGATGGGGTCGTCGAGGGCGCTGATGAACAGGATCGGAATGGAGCGCGTGCCCGGGTCGGCCTTGAGGGCGCGGCAGACCTCGTAGCCGTCGAGGTCGGGCATGTTGATGTCCAGGAGCACGAGCTCGGGCGCGCGGGCGCGGATGGCGCCCATGGCCCCGCGTCCGCTGTTCGCGACCCGGGCCTGGTAGCCGCTCGAGCGAAGCAGGCCCACGAGCACCGCCAGGTTGTTGGGGTTGTCGTCCACCACCAGGATATCGCCGCTCATCGGGACGCATCCTCCGCGATCCTGAGCAGGGTGTCGAACCGGAATTCGCTCAGGGTCCCCTCGAGCGCTTCTCCGAGCTCGGGATCCTCGATCCGGATCGCCTCGATGGCGCTCCTTGCCTGCTGGTCGTCGCCCAGCCGCACCGCCTCGCGCAGCCGCTCGCGCGCGCCCGCCGACACCGTGGCGAGACGCTCCGCGGTGAGCACGCCCATGGCCGGGCGGTCTTCGAAAGGAACGGGCCGATCCTCGAAGAGGAGTTTGAGGTCGAGCAGGTGCGCCACTTTCTCGAATAGAGCGCCCTCGCGAAAAGGCTTGGGCAGGAAGTCGTCGCACCCCGAGGACCGAATCCCGTGGATCTCGTCGTCGAGGACGCTTGCGGACAAGGCGACGATTTTCACGGGACGCGTCTCGCCGCGCTCCGTCTCCGCCGCGCGGATCGCCCGCGCGGCCTGCAGCCCGTCCATGCCCTTCATGCGCACGTCCATGAGGATGAGCTCGGGGTGGTCCGTCCGCCAGCGCTCGACCGCCTCCGCGCCATCCTCCGCTTCGCTCGTCTGAAATCCGATGGATCGCATCTGCCGGGTGAGGAGCAGCCGATTCTCGCGGACGTCGTCCACGATGAGGATCAGGGGCTGGTGGTCGGAGGGCGCGAAGCCCTTCACCCGGCGCCGATCCTCGCGATGGCGGGCGGTGGCCCCGGGGCCGGCCTCGGGAAGGGGCAGGGTCACGGTGAAGGCGGTGCCGCTCGAAGGATGGCTCGCGACCGTGATGTCGCCCCCCATCAATCGCGCGAAACTGCGGCTGATGGTGAGCCCAAGGCCCGTGCCTTCTCCGGACTTCCGGCCGGCCTCGGTCTGCACGAATGGTTGAAAGAGAGTCGCCGCTTCCGCCGGCGTGAGGCCGGGTCCCTGGTCGATGACCGTGAAGCGCATCTCTCCGCGGGACCACGTGGCTTTCAGGGTCACGGCGCCCTGCGAGGTGAACTTGATTCCGTTGCTCAGGAGATTCAGGAGGATCTGCCGCACCTTTCCTTCGTCGCCCACCACCGCCTCGGGCAGGTCCGCTCCGGCATCGAGCACCAGGTTGAGGCCCTTCGCCCGGGCCCGCACCCCGAGCATCTGCACGAGGCCTTCCAGCATCGACCTCGGTTCGAAGGCGGCGGGCGAGAGAGTCACCGTGCCCGCCTCGATCCTC
>JAIBCN010000024.1 GCA_019694155.1 Vicinamibacteria bacterium
AAATTCACCTGGTCCGAGGTTCCGAAGGAGAACGTGACGCCCGTGATCGCGCGGCAGATCGTCACCGGGGCGTCGGCCATGGCCGGCATGATCACCCTCCAGAAGGGAAGCCACGTGCCGAAGCACTCGCACGTAAGCGAGCAGCTGACCTATGTCCTCGAGGGCTCCCTGCGCTTCCTGATCGAGGGCCGCGAGATCCTGGTGGGCGCAGGCGAGATCCTGGTCATCCCCGCCTGGGTTGAACACGAGGCCACAGCCGTCGAGCACACGGTCGAACTGGACATCTTCAGCCCGATCCGGCAGGACTGGCTCGACGGCACGGACACGTACTTCCAGAAGGGCGCCCCGCCCGCGAAGGGCTAGCAGGGCACCCTCCACGGCCGTCATCCCGGCGAAAGCCGGGATCCACTCGGCCTGTTCAGTAGTGATCAGGTGGATTCCGGCTTTCGCCGGAATGACGGAAGGGGTTCTTCCGTCCCGGCGTCATTGCGAGGCCCCGGTCCGTCTTGAGCGGGCCGAAGCAATCTCCAGGCGCTCGGGGATTGTGTCGAGGTTTCGAGAGCAAGATACGAAGTGTCGCCCCTGCGCCCCTTCGGCTACCTTGATCCGATGACCCTGGTTCTTGACCCTCCCACCGTCTCTTCCCTGGCCGGCCGCATCGCCGCCATCGACTGGCCGAAGGCCGAAGTCGATCTCGACGCGACCGGCTTCGCCCACCTTCCCGGGCTCCTGTCACGCGACGAGGCGACGGGTCTCGCCGCCCTCTACGCCTCTGACGAGATCTTCAGGAGCCGCGTAGTCATGGGACGCCACGGCTTCGGCCGCGGCGAGTACAAGTACTTCTCCTATCCGCTTCCGGAGCTGGTCCAGAAGCTGCGGGCTGGCTTCTATCCTCGACTGCGTCCGGTCGCCAACCGCTGGAACGAAACGCTCAACATCAAGACTTCCTTTCCCGAGGACCACGACGACTTTCTCCTCCGGTGCCACGCCGCCGGTCAGACCCGGCCCACGCCCCTGCTCCTCCAGTACGGCGAGGGAGACTACAACTGTCTGCACCAGGACCTGTACGGCGAACACGTGTTTCCGCTCCAGGTCGCCATCCTGCTCTGTTCACCCGAGACCGACTTCGTAGGCGGGGAATTCGTGCTGACCGAACAGCGCCCGCGGATGCAGTCGCGGGTGGAAGCCGTCCCCCTGCGACAAGGCGACGCCGTGGTCTTCGCGGTGCACCATCGTCCGGTGCGGGGGACTCGCGGCTTCTATCGGGTGAACATGCGACACGGGGTGAGCCGGATTCGCGCCGGGGCGCGGCATACTCTGGGTGTGATCTTTCACGACGCGGCATGAAGGCCCGGGGCTTCACCGGGTCTCTCTTCGACGAAGCGGCGGCCGCCGCTCCGCGGTATCGAGAGGCGCTTGCGCCGGGCGCCGTTCTGCTGCGCGGCTTTGCCCTCGATGCCGAGAAGGAGCTGCGCAAGGCCCTCGATCGCATCGTCGCCTCGGCTCCATTCCGGCATATGGTGACGCCGGGCGGCTACCGGATGTCCGTGGCCATGACCAACTGCGGGGAGTTCGGGTGGATCACCGATCGCCGCGGCTATCGGTACGACGCCCTCGATCCCGAATCCGGAAAGCCCTGGCCGAAACTGCCCGCGGTGTTCCTGGATCTCGCCTCGCGCGCCGCGACTGCGGGGGGATACCCCGGGTTCGTTCCCGACGCCTGTCTCATCAATCGCTACGAGCCCGGCGCGCGGCTCTCCCTCCATCAGGACCGGAACGAGAAGGACTTCGATGCGCCCATCGTGTCCGTCTCCCTGGGCTTGCCCGCCACCTTTCTCTTCGGCGGCAACGATCGGTCGGATCGCCCGCGGCGTGTTCCCATCCGGCACGGCGACGTCGCGGTGTGGGGCGGCCCGTCGCGCCTGGCCTTCCATGGCATCGCTCCCCTCAAGGAGGCCAAGCACGAAACGATGGGCAGACAGAGAATCAACCTCACGCTGCGTCGTGCGCGTTGAGTTCGGCACCAACCTCGCGTCGCTCTGCTCCGGCGTATCTTCGGGATCTTCGTTTCGAGAGCAACAAACGGAGTGTGGGCCGCATGATGAGCGTCCTAGAGTCCGTGCATGGAAATGACAACCATGAAAGCAGTCGAGAGATTCGGACGCGACGAGGACAAGTGGGCGGCGGTGGTGCATCGCGACGTCCGCGCCGACTCCGTCTTCTACTACTCCGTCCGCACCACCGGCGTGTATTGCCGTCCGTCCTGTGCGGCCCGCCTGGCGCGGCGCGAGAACGTTCGCTTCCATCCCACCGCGGAAGCCGCCGAGGCCGCGGGCTTCAGGCCCTGCAAGCGCTGCCGTCCCAAGGAGCCGTCGCTTCTCGCGCGCCGCGCCGAAGCCATCGCGAAGGCGTGCCGCCTGATCGAAGAGGCCGAGGAATCTCCTGACTTCGATGCGGTGGCCGCGCAGGCGGGTATGAGCCGGTTCCATTTCCAGCGCGTGTTTCGATCGGTCACCGGTCTCACGCCCAAGGCCTACGCCCTGGCCCATCGCGCCACCAGGGTGCGCGAGCAGTTGAAGAGGAGCGCCTCCGTGACCGACGCGATCTACGAAGCAGGCTTCAACTCGAACGGGAGGTTCTACGCGACTTCCGACCGGATGCTCGGCATGAAGCCCACCGATTTCCGCGCCGGCGGATCGAACACGGAGATTCGCTTTGC
>JAIBCN010000037.1 GCA_019694155.1 Vicinamibacteria bacterium
GAGAGTCGGCGCCTTACTTCGTGCGGCGTCGAATCCCCTCGCGAGATCGGTGGGCTGCACCTCCAATCCGCTGGCAGGTAGACAGAGAGTCGGCGCCTTACTTCGTGCGGCGTCGAATCCCCTCGCGGAAGGGAAGGCTGCACGTCCAATCCGCTGGCAGGTCCTGACCGCGGTCGAATGGGCGGATGAGGCTTCCTCTCGGCCTCGGTGCAGCAACCCGCTCGGAGACGATTCCGGCCCTTCGACAAAGTACGTTTCCCACCATGGGACACCACGTTCCCCCACGAAGCAGCTTGCCCGAATCGACTGGGCATAAGGGACGGTGGCCTCCCCCCACTAGCCCCGACTGCCGGCGAGAGGGAGCCGGGTTTCTTGAGCTAGCGATTGGGAGTTTCGGAATGAGAGAGTAGGTAGTCGATGGCGACCCAACTCCCTGGGCGACGGAGTCTTCAGGCGCTGGCCCTGTTCGTGGCCCCCTGTTTGTTTTCACCAACTCGCCTTGCCGGGCAGGGCGTCGCACCAGCAGCCGCTCCCGCCGCTCCGCTCATAATCCGCGTCGGTGTTGATCTCATACAGATCGACGCCTCGGTAACTGACGTGATGGGGCGCCCGGCCGTCGACTTGCGGCCGGAGGACTTCGATCTGGAAGTCGACGGACGGAAGCACGTCGTTACGAATGCCGCGTACTTTGGACGCATCGCTCCACGTGACCCGGCCCAGGTGAATCGAGATGCTGGCGCGACCGAGGCGCCATTGGGAGGTCCGAAGGCTGCAGATTCGGCCCGCGAGAACAGTGTCGTGGTCTTCGTGATCGACGACTTGAACCTTTCGCAAGAGGGAATGTACAGGGCGCGCCGCGCCCTCCAGGCATTCATAAGCACCGGCGGTGTCGGAAATGCCTTGACAGCCGTCCGGATCACGAGCGACGAGCGTACCTCGTTCACGTTGTTCCGATCCCCGGACGACTTCTCGCGCGCGGTTGCCGCGATTCGCTTTACTTTCAAAGGAAGCCAGGGCCTTGGTGGTCGCGAGACCGGGACGGATACCGGCGGTGTGTCGCAAGGAGGGAACGGTTCAAAGTATCTCCCTGAGCCGGTGATCAATCCATCGCAAGAGTTTGCGAACATCGAGCAGCGAGTCTTCTCGCTGATCACGACGATCAATGGCCTCAGTTCGCTTCCCGGGCGAAAGGCGATCGTCTTCGTGAGCGAAGGCTTCAGAGACATGCGCGCGCCCGCTCTCGTCGGTGCCGACTCGCCCCTTGGGTCGATTTTCCGCGACTCGGGGAACGATGCCACCTCCCGGATGATCACCGATCTCGCGAATCGCGCATTCGTGGTCATCTACACGGCGGACCCTCGTGGCATGCCGCTCGACCTGGGCGTCGGCGAGGCGAGGCCGACCACGCCTCTTCGTGGACAACCGGAAGGGGAAGCCAGTCTATGGAGGCTGGCCGCGGCGACGGGCGGCGTGGCGCTGTTCAATCGGGCGAATCAACTCGGTGGCGGCCTGTCTTTCGTGATGCGTGATCAGGGCTCGTACTACTTGATTGGTTTCGAGCCGCCCCCGGAAACATTCGCCCGGAAGTCGGGAAAGCCCGCGTATCACGCGATCCGGCTCACCGCCAAGAGAAAAGACTTGCGGGTGAGGACGCGTGCCGGCTTCTATGGTGTGACGGATCGAGAGTTGGCGGAACCGCGACGCAAGTAGGCTGGCCCGCTCTTCGCCTTTTCGTGAGCTCTGAAGCTCGAGCCTCCCGGCAGCAGGATCTGCCAAACGGGCAGTCTCTTTTCAACAGATGCCGGTGATCCGGATGGAACAAAAAACGCCTCGGAAACCGTATCGTGGGGGATGTCCATTCTGAAGAAACTGGCCCTCTCCATCGTTCTCGTTGTGGCCGGCGGCCTCTCCGCCTTTGCTGGCTTCGCGTTCTTCGCCCGGCCCCTGTCGAGGCCTCCGCAAGCCCTCAAAGCAACCTCTTCCCCGGAACGACTGGCTCGGGGCGAGTACCTCGCGAACACGACGGGCTGCCTCGACTGCCACTCCAAGCGGGATTTCAAGCGCTACGCGGGCCCTCCCGTGGCGCCTCTCGGGGCGCACGGCGACTGCTTCGACAAGGGTGTGGGGGTCCCGGGCGTCGTCTGCCCCCCGAATCTCACCTCGGACAAGGAGACCGGCCTGGGCGCCTGGACGGACGGCGAGATCCTGCGCGCGATGCGGGAAGGCATCGCGAAGGACGGTCGGCCGCTCTTTCCCCTCATGCCCTACGGAGACCTGAGGAGCCTCTCGGACGAGGACGCGCTCGCCATCGTGGCCTTCCTGCGCACGCTCCCACCCGTGGCCTACAAGGCGCCGGCGCCGCGGCTCGACTTCCCCATGCCCATCGTGGTTCGCTTCATTCCAAAGCCGCTCGACGGACCGGTCAGCGCTCCCCCGAGGTCCGATGTCCAGGCGTACGGGAAGTACATCACGACGACTTCGGGGTGCCTCTTCTGCCACACCACCGCCGACGAGCGGATGATGCCGATCCCCGGCCGGGAGTGGGCGGGGAACAACGAATTCCGAGGGCCCTGGGGCGTCGTGCGGAGCGCGAACCTGAGTCCGCACGAGAGCGGCCTTGGCGGGAAGACGAAAGACAACTTCATCGGCCTCTTCCGGGCCTTTGGCGCAGTGGAGGGAGAAGTGGCCCAAGGCGCGCAGAACACTGTCATGCCCTGGGCGCTCTACAACAGGTTCACCGACGAAGACCTGGGTATCGTCTACGACTACCTGAAGGCCCAGAAGCCTATCGCCATCACCGTCGACAAGTTCCCGAAGGCGCCGCGCGGCTAGTGTCCTGTCTCGTAAGTCCGCGATACATGCAACCGTCGAGGCGCCCCGATCGCAAGGCGCCGAGGAGGCCGCAAATCCCGCATATGCAACGACGAGCAACGCAGCGAGCGGGGATGCATCGGCGGTCTCATGTGTCGCGCACTTAAGAGACCGGACACTAGAGGATTCAATAAAACGCCTCTTGACCCTGGAACGGGTTCCGGGCCGGATAATGCCGGCCATGGGCATCGCTTCCGGAGAACTGGCGCGACGGGCGGGGATCAGCGCGGACACTCTCCGTCACTATGAACGCGTGGGTGTGCTGGCGAGGCCCCCGCGTTCGGCGGCCAACTACCGCATCTACCCGGAGACCGCCCTTCAGCGGGTGCTCCTGGTCCGACGCGCGCTCGCCTTTGGGTTCTCGCTCGCGGAGCTGTCCGTCGTCCTGCGCGAACGCGAGCGCGGCGCGCCCCCCTGCCGCAAGGTCCGGGCGCTCGCCGAGGAGAAGCTCTCCTCGATCGAAACCCGTCTCGCCGAGCTGACGCGGCTGCGCGACCAGCTTCAGTCGCTCCTGAAAGACTGGGACCGGCGCCTCGAAGGCGCGCCCGAGAACGCTCCCGCCCATCTCCTCGAATCTCTTTCCGTGCCGAAACAACCAAACGCCTCCAAGGAGACCCCTCATGAACATCCCCGCGCTGATCCTCGCCGCCGTCCTCACCCCCTCGCAGGGCACTGGAGCCAGCGCGGAGCCTCCCCGAAGGGGGACGAAAGCCCCGTCAAGCGAACACCAGCACCAGGTCGAAAGAAACGGTGACAAAGCGATGGGCTTCTCGCACGAGAAGACCACCCATCACTTCCTGCTCCGCAAAGACGGGGGCGTCATCCAGGTGGACGCGAACTCGAAGGACGACAAGGAAAGCCGCGACCAGATCCAGTCTCACCTCGGTCATATCGCGAAGATGTTCGCGGACGGCGACTTCAACACACCGATGCTCGTGCACAGTGTGATGCCTCCGGGAACGGCGGTGATGACGAAGCTCAAGGCCGACATCAAGTACACGTACGAGGCCTCTCCGCAGGGCGGGCAGGTGGTGATCAGCACTTCCAACAAGGAAGCGCTCGCGGCGGTGCACGAGTTCCTGAAATTCCAGATCAAGGACCACGCGACGGGAGATTCATTGGAAGTGTCGGGGGGCCGCACTCCTTCTCGTTGACCTGCTCAGCCCCCCGCACCCCCGCTCGCTGCGGCCGAGTAAATCGGCCTTCGCTCGGTGCTGCGTTTGCAGTACGCTCCTGGCCCGTAAAATGGAGGAATGAAGAAGGATTCTTTCGGTTCGCGCGCCAAGCTCCAGGCCAAGGCCGGCGGCTTTTCCATCTACCGCCTCGACGCTCTCAAGAGGGCCGGCGTCGCCCCCGGCCTCGAGACGCTCCCGTTCTCCATCCGCGTCGTCCTCGAAGCGATCCTTCGGTCTGTCGACGGCGAGCTGGTGCACGAGCAGGACGTCAGGAATCTCGCAGCCTGGAACGCGAAGGCGCCCATGGACATCGAAGTCCCCTTCATGCCCGCCCGCGTCATCCTCCAGGACTTCACCGGCGTGCCCGCGGTTGTCGATCTCGCGTCGATGCGCGCCGCGGTGAAGCGCCTCGGCCACGATCCGCGCAAGGTGAACCCCCTCGTCCCCGTGGACATGGTGGTCGACCATTCCGTTCAGGTCGACGCCTACGGCACGAACGACGCCCTCGCCCGGAACTCGAAGCTCGAGTTCGAGCGCAACAACGAGCGGTACGAGTTCCTCCGATGGGGTCAGAAGGCCTTCGACAACTTCCGCGTGGTGCCCCCGGCCACCGGCATCGTCCATCAGGTGAACCTCGAGTATCTCGCCAAGGGCGTGCTCTCAAAGACGGAGAACGGCGAGACCTTCGCCTTCCCCGACACCCTCGTCGGCACCGACTCCCACACCACCATGATCAACGGCCTTGGCGTTCTCGGCTGGGGCGTGGGCGGCATCGAAGCCGAGGCGGCGATGCTCGGCCAGCCTCTCTACATGGTGACCCCGCAGGTCATCGGCATGAAGCTCACCGGCCGCCTGAACGAAGGGGTCACCGCCACCGACATGGTCCTCACCGTCACCCAGGCCCTGCGCAAGAAGGGTGTGGTCGAGAAGTTCGTCGAGTTCTTCGGCCCCGGTCTCGACGGCATGCCCCTCGCCGATCGCGCCACCATCGCGAACATGGCGCCCGAGTACGGCGCAACTTGCGGCTTCTTCCCCATCGACGACGAGACGCTGCGGTACCTGCGCAACACCGGCCGCACCGCCGAGGAGGTCGATCTCGTCGAGCGCTACATGAAGGAACAGGGTCTCTTCCGCACGAAGGACTCCGCGGAGCCCGTCTTCACCGACACCATCGAACTGGACCTCGGAACGGTCGAGCCGTCTCTCGCCGGCCCGAAGCGTCCGCAGGACCGCGTGCCCTTGAAGGCGATGAAGGAATCCTTCCGCAAGTCGCTCGTCGCCCCGGTGAAGGATCGCGGCTTCGGCCTCGGCCCGGACGACCTCACCCGCACGGCGGCGGTCGAGATGAAGGGCGCCACCAGCACCCTCGCTCACGGCGCCGTCACCATCGCCGCGATCACGAGCTGCACCAATACGTCGAACCCCTCGGTCATGCTCGGAGCCGGCCTCGTTGCGAAGAAGGCGGTGGCGAAGGGCCTGAACGTGAAGCCCTACGTCAAGACCTCGCTCGCTCCCGGATCGAAGGTCGTCACCGAGTACCTGAAGAAGTCCGGACTCATGGGCGACCTCGAGGCCATCGGCTTCAATGTGGTCGGCTACGGCTGCACCACCTGCATCGGCAACTCCGGGCCTCTGCCTCCCGCGGTGTCGAAAGCGGTAAATGACGGCAAGCTCGTCGCCTCGGCCGTGCTTTCGGGAAACCGCAACTTCGAAGGCCGGGTGAATCCCGACGTGAAGGCGAACTACCTCGCTTCCCCGCCTCTGGTGGTCGCCTACGCGCTCGCCGGCACCACCGACATCGACTTCGCCACCGAGCCGATCGGCAAGGACAAGTCCGGAGCGCCGGTCATGCTCAAGGACATCTGGCCGACCATGAAGGAAGTGGCCGATGCCGAGGCCTCGGTCACCGGCGAACTCTTCACGAAGAGCTACGCCGACGTCTTCGGCGGCAACCCCGACTGGAACGCCATTTCCGTGGCCGAGGGTGCTCTGTTCGACTTCAAGGAGCCCTCGACCTACATCCAGGAGCCGCCTTTCTTCATGGGCCTGCCCATGGAACCGCCCCCGCTCAAGGGCATCGACGGCGCGCGCGTGCTGGCGATCTTCTCGGATTCCATCACCACCGACCACATCTCACCCGCAGGCGATATCGCGGCCGCTTCTCCGGCCGGCGATTTCCTCAAGGCGCGCGGGGTCGAAAAGAAGGACTTCAACTCCTACGGCGCGCGGCGCGGCAACGACCGCGTGATGGTGCGCGGCACCTTCGCGAACATCCGTCTCAAGAACCTCATGGTGCCGGGGGTCGAAGGCGGCGTCACCGTGTTCCAGCCGGCCGGCGAGCGGATGTCGATCTACGACGCGGCCATGAAGTACAAGGAAGCAGGCACGCCTCTCGTGATCCTCGCGGGCAAAGAGTACGGCTCGGGCTCGTCGCGCGACTGGGCGGCGAAGGGCACCCTGCTCCTCGGCGTGCGCGCGGTGATCGCGGAGAGCTTCGAGCGCATCCATCGCTCAAACCTCGTGGGCATGGGCGTCCTGCCCATCGTCTTCAAGGACGGTCAGAACGCGGAGAGCCTGGGCCTCAAGGGTGACGAGGCGATCACCATCGGCGGTCTCGACGAGAAGAGCCTGACCCCGCGTCAGACGCTCACCATCACCGCGAAGCGCGCGGACGGTACGAGCTTCACGTTCGAAGCCACCTGCCGCCTCGACACCGCGGTGGAGATCAACTACTACAAGAACGGTGGCATCCTCCAGACCGTTCTGAGAAAGATGCTCCGCTAGTCCTTCCGTCGGGCCGGCCCCCGACGCCAACAAAAGCAACCGGTTGACCGTCTAACCTCTGTGCGCATCACAGAGGAGGGGACCTCATGACTGGCCTGATCTGGTTGTTCCTCGCGGCGGCCTCAGCCGCGCCGCTGGCGTCGCCCACGCCCCAGCCTCCGTTGTCGCCGGGAGCGCCTCCCGCGGGCTTCGTGGTGATCCCGGTCGACGACTACCGGGCGCTTCGGTCGCGCGCCTACCCGCTCGAGCCCGAGCCCGGTCCACCGCCCGTTGAATGGGCGCTCTCGCGCATCGACTGCGATCTGCGCGTGGACGGCGACTCCGCCTCCGGCGAGGCGCGGCTCACCGTCGACGTGATGAAGGACGGATGGGTGCGGCTGCCGCTGCCCCGGAATCTGAAGGTGCGATCCGCCCGCGTCGACGGCCGGCCGGTGGCCCTCGTGGCCGAGCCCGGGCGTGACCCTTCGATTCTTCTCTCGAAAGTCGGCCGGGTGGTCCTGATTCTCGACATCGCCACACCCATGGTCAGTCAGAGCGGCGGCGAGTCCTTCGCACTTCCCGCTTCGAACGCGGGAGTCTTCCGGGTGCTCGCCCGCATCCCGCGTCCCGCCGTCGATCTGTCGGTGGCGGGCGGCGTCACCGCGTCAAAGGAAGAGACGGACAGCGAAACCCGCGTGAGCGTGAGCGTGCGGCCGGGAGAGAACCTGCAGCTCAGCTGGCGGCGCCGGGCCGAGGCTCGTCGCTCGACGCTTCCCCCGCGGTTCCGCAGCACCCTGACTGAAGTCGTCGGCCTCGGCGAGGAGAACGCGACCATCACCGCGAACTCGACGCTGGAGATGATTCAAGGCGAAGCCACTGCAGTCTCTTTCTCCCTGCCCACGGACTTCGTGGTGAATCAGGTAAGCGGCGCCCTCGTCGCCGACTGGGATTTCAAACCCGGCGCGCTCTCCATCACATTCCTCGAAGCGGTCGAAACCTCGACGAGACTCGTGATGCTGGGAGAGTCGAAGGCGCCGCGCGAAGGGTCGATGTCCATTCCCCTGGTGCGAATGAACGGCGCGGAGCGCGAGACCGGCGGGGTGGCGGTGGAGGTGCTCGGAGCGGGTGAGATCAAGGCGCAGCGCGCCCAGGGTCTCGATCCCACCGACCCCTCCGAACTGGGCGAAGCTCTGGCCGGCCGCGACTCGCCCTCCCTGGTGGCGTTCCGCTTCCGTCCGCTCGTGGCCGCCGACTCGCGGGCATTGTCGCTGGATGTCGCGAGGTACACGCCGCAGGCCGTCCTCCTCGCCAACGTCGAGGAAGCGAGGTACGACTCGCTGGTGACCGACGAGGGCAAACGGCTGACCCGAGCCCGCTACGCGATCCGGAACAACCAGCGTAGCTTCCTCGCCGTCAACCTGCCGCGCGGGGCTCTGCTCTGGAGCGCCTCGGTCGCGGGCAAGCCCGTGCGCCCGGGACTTTCCCCTTCCGGCGCACTCCTCCTGCCGCTTCAGAAGACGAGAGGCGGCGAGGAGGCCCCGCCTTTCGCGGCCGAAGTCATCTACTTCGAGCGAGCCGAACCCTGGCTCCGCAACGGAAACGTGAGTATCGCCCTGCCGTCCCTCGACCTTCCGATCTCGCGGACCGGCGTCGTCTTTCATCACTCCCCGGAATTCCGGCTGACCTTCGATCGGGGTGCCTTCCGTCAGGCCGAGTTCGAGAGCCCGATATCACCGGCCCTCACCGGGATCGGGCTCGTCCCCGGGGCTCCACCCATGGCCGCGCCCGAGAAGCGGAAAGACGAACGCGATCAGGCGTTCCAATCTCTCGTCGATCAGTTTCGTCAGGAGTCGCGGTCGGGCCGCATGTCTTCGTCGCTTCCCGTGCAGGTGGCCCTCCCCCAGGTGGGTTCCCTGGTGTTCCTAACGTCCGAGCTCACCGCAGAGGGCGCTTCGCCCTCGATTGGATTCGCATACCAGAAGGGAGGCCGGCAGTGAATCGCTCTCTTACTCGCCTCTCGCTCGCGCTGGCCCTCGCGGCGAGCTTCACCGCCGCCCTCGCCCACGCCGACGACAAGCAGGCTGGCGCCGGCACTGTGACCCTGCCTCTCTCCGACTACGATCGCCTCCTCGAACGAGCTGCCCGTCCGCCGAGGCTCCCGGAGGCACCACCCCTCGACGCGATCGTGTCGCGGGGTGAGATGAAGCTCCGCGTGGCCGATGACTTCGTGCGCGGCGTCTTCAAGCTCGAGGGCGAGGTGTTTCGAAAGGGCCCCGCGCGCATTCCCCTGATTCAGGGCGCCACGTTGCTCGAGACCACACTTCAGGGCGCGACACCTCCATTGGCGCTCGAAAACGGGCGGCACTCCGCGATCCTGGTCGGGCCGCGCTCTTTCGAGATCGACATGGGCTGGGGAGCGCCCGTTCTCACCGAGCCCGGACGAGCGTCGGTCTCGATTCCGGTGCCCCTCGCGGGCAGCGTGAGCCTCTCGATCGATCTCCCCGGCGAGGTGAGCGATGTTCGGGTCGAACCCGGCCTCATCACGAAGAAGGTTACGAACGCCGGGAGGACACTGGTCGAGGTGACACCCGATCGGACGACCGCGGTCCGCCTCTCCTGGGCGGCACGGGCCGCCGCCTCCGCGCCACGCGAATCGCGGTTTCTCTCCGATCTGAAGACGCTGCTCACCATCGACGAGGCGGATCTGCGAATGGCCGTCCTCGTCGATCTGAGCGTGGTGCAGGGACTGCCCGAACGATTCGAGGTTGTGGTTCCTTCCGGCTGGACTCTGACCGGCGCCACCGGTGGGACGCTCGAGAGCTTCTCCCTGCCGCAAGGACGCGTCATCATGAACATGCGCGAGCCCGAGCGACGCAATCACCAGGTGCTGCTGAGCTTCGAACGCCCGGTCGCCGGCGTGACGTTTCCTCTCGAGGTTGGAACGGTGAGAGTCGTTGGCTCGCAGCGCGAAACCGGCGAGATCGGCATCGAGGGGATCGGCGCCCTGGATCTCGTCGCCGATGAGAAGGGCGTGGTGAAGCGCATGGATGCACGCGAATCGAACGCGGCCCTGCGGGCGCTCGCGCGCGAGCCGCTGCTCGCCGCCTTCCGCTACCACGCCCGCGCGGAAGAGGCCGCGAGCATCGCCGTCGACGTGAAGCGCTTCGCGGAGACATCGACGCTCGCCGCCATCGCGGAGCGGGCGGAGGCCACCTCCCTCGTCACCACCGAAGGACGCGTCCTCACCGAAGTGAAGCTCACGCTCCGCAATCATGCCCAGCCATTCCTGCGGGTGGCGCTGCCCGAGGGCGCCACCGTGCTTTCGGCCGAGGTCGAAGGCGAGGGCGTCAAGCCCGCGATGGGTGAAGGCGGCACCCGAATCCCTTTGTTGCGCGCGGGGTTCCGGCCGGCCGGGCCCTATTCCGTCACCTTCGTCTATCTGCAGTCCGCGGACGCCTTCGCGAAGCGGGGCGATGGCCGGCTCGGCCTGCCTCGCATCGATGTGCCGATCGGACTCTTTGCGTGGGAGGTCTTCCTTCCCGACCTGCTTCAGGTTCGGGACTTCGGGGGCAACGCCGCCCGCGCCGAGGTGTGGGTCGAGCGGCCTCTCTACGATGCCGGAGACGCGGTTCTCGGAGTGGAAGGCGGCGTTGCCGGGGGCGTGGAGGGCGGGATCGTCGGCGGCCTGCCCGCGCCGTCGCCGGGAGTGGCGGAGACACTCGAGGTCACGCGGGCAGCGCGCAAGTCCGAAGCCGAGCAGCGCGCCGACCGCGCACCGAACATGCCCTCCCTCTCCGCGAACGTGGTGAATCTCCAACGGCGCGTAGCCGGCGTTCTTCCTGTGCGCATCGACATACCGCGGGCCGGCCACTCGTACCGATTCGCCCGGCCGCTGGTGGTCGACGAGGAGACCTTCCTGACCTTCAAGTACAAGTCGAAATAGGGGCTTCAGGCAAGGCTCGCGTATTCACGCGACCGGAGCCAGGGCTGAATCTCCGCGAGAGCCGCTCCAAGGCTTGGCACGACGAAGAGGATGTCCTGCATCCGGTCATGCGCGTAGTCCTGCTCGATGATCGCCTCCAGGTCGAACCGCCGCCGGTTGACGGCGTCCGAGAACGCGTGCGGCAATTCCCCGAACGACGAAAGCAGTCCGGCGCCATACGCGCGGAGTCCGGCCCTCTCCTCGACCAGGCCGAATTCCAGCGTGAACCAGTAGAGCCGCAGCAGCGCCTGAAGCTGGCGGACGGAGGCGTGGGCCGCGGCGTGACCGATGACCTCGTTCAGCAGCGCCGCCTCGGGGTCCGTGAGCAGGGGCGCATGCCCGACCGCCTCGTGGACCAGGTCCGGTTCGGGCGTGTAGTCCGGCCTCGAGCCGTGCCGCAGGTAGACCGTGCAGGGCTGGCGGCGCGCTCCCAGATGAGCGAGGAAGACCCGCGCGTCGAGAAGCCCGTCGGTCAGGACCAGACCGAAGCCCGTCTGCTCCTTCAGGCGTTGAGCGAGCGACCCGGGAACGGGCGGCCGAGAAGGAGACATGCCGAGGCGGCGAAATCCCTGCCGGTAGGCGGAGGCCGCATGCCGCTCGTGGAGATTCGAGAGCCGGTCCATGACCGCGCGCCACACCTCGGTCTCTTCTTCTGTGTACTGCACTTCGGGCAGCGACGTTCCGAGTTCGTCGACGGACGCGACGAGCTTCGACAGCGCCCCACGACGCGCGATGTAGGTCGGATCGCCCTCTCCGGGATGCCCGGGGGGCAGGGTCACCGCCTCCCTTTCGGCCAGTGTGCTGTTCATGGTTTCCTTCCTTTCTGCATTCAGGTGAAAAACAAAAAGGCCCGCTCTCTTGAAGAGCGGGCCCAAGTGCGCGGACCGGAGCGAAGACGTTGCTCTAGGCCACCCGGGTCCCTCCCGGGCGGTAATAACGGCGCGCGATGATGGCGGCGAAGTTCACAACGGGCGCGACCATACCAGAAGAAGCGGTCATCCGGCGAGAGCGGCTATCCTGAACCGAGCCGCGAAGCGCCGTTCAACCTTGAATCAATCCGGAAGGCCTTGACCCCATGCCCATCTCCATCACATTCCTAGGCGCGGCCCGCACCGTCACCGGTTCCGCGTATCTCGTCGACTCCGGGCGGTCCCAGGTCATGGTTGACTTCGGAATGTTCCAGGGACGCAAGGAAATCCGGCAGCGCAACTGGGTGGATCCCGAGTTCCCGGCGCCCCATATGGAGGCGATGGTTCTCACCCACACCCATCTCGATCACATCGGACGCATCCCCCGCCTCACCAAGAACGGCTTCAAGGGACCGATCTTCTGCACGCCGCCTACGGTGGAGCTCGCCGAGATCCTGCTGAAGGACGCGGCCCACCTCCAGATGGAAGATGCGGAGTACCTGAACCGCAAGGGCCTCACCAGCCACAAGCCGGCGCTGCCCCTGTTCGACGATCGGGACGTCGAGCGGGCCCTCAAGCTCTTCGTGCCCGTGGCTCTCGGCAAGACGCACCTGGCCGCTCCGGGGGTCTCGTTCGCCTTCCGGGAGGCCGGGCACCTGCTCGGCGCCGGTTCCATCGACATGACGGTTGACGATGGCGCGGGGATGTCGCGCCGCATCCTGTTCTCGGGCGACATCGGCCGGTACAACGCGGTCCTCGCGAAGGACCCGGATCCGTGCCCCGATGCCGACTACGTGCTGATCGAGAGCACCTATGGAAACCGGCAGCATCCGGTGACGTCCGTCCAGGAACAGCTGCAGACCGTCATCGCCCGCACCTTCGCGCGAAACGGCATCCTGCTCATTCCCGCCTTCGCGGTGGGCCGCGCCCAGCAGATGATCTGGCTGATGGACCGGATCGTTCACGAACAGAAGCTCCGCCCCTTTCCCATCTACATCGATTCACCCATGGCCGTCGACGCCACCCGGATCTACGCCCGGCACGGCGAGGCGCTCAAGGACGCGCTCACCCTGGTCGGAGGCGAGAGCGTTCTCAACAGCCGGTGGGTGCGACTCGCCCGCACGCGCGAGGAGTCCGAAGCGCTCAACAAGGTCAAGAGCCCCGCGGTGATCATCTCGTCTTCGGGAATGCTCTCCGGCGGGCGCATCCTCCACCACTGCCGGGTTCGCCTGCCCCACCCCGAGAACACGCTGCTCATCACCGGCTATCAGGGAGAGGGGACCCTCGGCCGGCGCCTCGTGGAGAAGGCGTCCACGGTTCGGATCCACAAGATGGAGGTGCCGGTCCTGGCCGAGGTGACGGATCTGAAGGGGCTTTCCGGCCACGCCGACGTGAACGAACTGATGCGCTGGCTCGCAGGAGTGAAGAACCCGCCGAAGACCGTCTTCGTCACGCACGGCGAGGAGGACGCCGCGCTCACCCTCGCGGTGAAGATCAACGCCGACCGCGGCTTCAAGACCCATGTGCCCCGGCACGTGGAGACCGTGGTCCTCGACTAGGCCGGACGGTTCCGGAATCGCAAGAGAGATGACAACGGGAGTCACCGACGCCACGCGGCGGTTCGTCATCGGGCAGGGCGCGGTCCGGGGCGAGTACGTGCGCCTCGGCGCATCATGGCGCTCGATCCTGGGACGACGGGCCTATCCGGAGGCGGTGATCTCGCTGCTCGGAGAGTGCCTCGCGGCCTCCGCGCTCTTCACCTCCACCGTCAAGATGCTGCAGAGTGACGGCCGTCTCACCCTGCAGATCCAGGGTGGCCGGCCGGTCTCGCTGGTGGTGGCCGAATGCCGGGCGAACGGGACGTTGCGCGCGATGGCGCGTTTCGATGAGCAGGCTCCCCCAAGAAACGGCCTCCCGCTCACGATGCTCGCGCGGGGCGCGTCGTGCGCGCTCACCATCGATCCGGGCGGCGACTACGACTCCTACCAGAGCCTCGTGCCTCTCGAAGGCGCCTCGGTCGCCCACGCGCTCGACGCCTACATGGCGCGCTCCGAGCAGATCGAGTCGCAATTCGCTCTCGCCGCGGACGACGACGTCTGCGCGGGCCTGCTGGTACAGAAGGTGCCGCAGCAGGGCGGACGGACGGAGG
>JAIBCN010000192.1 GCA_019694155.1 Vicinamibacteria bacterium
AGGTTGACGGTGGCGCCCGCGGTGTGGCCGGACTGCGCGTCGAAGGCGTTCGTCTGCACCTTGAACTCGGAGATGGTGTCGGAAGGCGGCGAGAACCCGACGCCGCGGGCGTTCGACATGTTGGGCGCGCCGTCGATGGTGAACTCGTTGCCGCCCTGCACGCCGTTGGCGACGATGCCGGCGAGGTTTCCGTTGTCGGCGGGCCGCGAGAAGTGGAGGTCGGAGTTGTCCATGATCCCGGGAGCGAGCCGTGTGAGCATGTACGCGGTGCCGTCACCGAGCGGCAATTCCGCGATCTGCTTCGAGGTGACCGTGGTGCCGGTGACCCCGGAGACGGTGTCGAGGATCGGCACCTCGGCGGTCACCACCACGACCTCGGACACCCCGCCGGGCGAGAGGACGAGGTCGATGGGGATGGCGTCGCCCACCGTGAGGACGATGCCTTTCCGCATCGCGGTCTTGAAGCCGTCGAGCTTCGCGGTCACGCTGTAGGTGCCGGAGTTGAGGTTCCGGGCCTGGTAGGCGCCCTTGTTGTCGGTCACCAGGTTCACGGAGACGTTCGTGCCCTCATTGGTGACGGTCACGCTGACGCCGGGAAGGAGGCCGCCGGTCGCGTCGGTGAGAGTGCCGAGGATGACGCCGCGGGAGTCCTGAGCCGAAGCCCCCGGGCCCATCAACAGCGCCGCGATCGAAGCGCCCGCGAAGAGGAGGTTGCGCAGAAATGAAAGCTTCATGGGTCGGGTCTCCACAACAAGTGCGGCTTTTCGTATTTCGCGAGCCCCCGTCCGTGTGGGGGTACGCCGGTCGGTCACTTCGAGGAAGCTTATAGGACCACTCGACACATGCTGTCAAGTCTTGTATTACCATTAGGCCGTCCGGGACGCCCCATCTGAAAGCCTCATGAGAGTCATATTCATAGTATTGACGGTATCGGCAGCCTCTATTTGCGCCCCTGGAGTCCATTCGAGCAGGAGCAGGCTGCGTCACTATTGGTCGGACCAATTGCTCAGGTGAGGGGCGAATGAGACCGTCGGGAGTCGACCGGGATGTCCCCCCAGGGCCGCGGTTGATCCGGCGGGAACTACGAGATAGGTTGGCTCGACCCGCGGGCAGGTCCCGTGCGGGGCGTCGTCACCACCATCGCCAAGAGGAAACATGACAGCCACCCTGACCATCAAAGACCGCGGCCAATGCCGGTTCGACATCGTCTCCCTCGGCGAGGTCATGCTGCGTCTCGATCCCGGACCGGGCCGCATCCACACCACCCGGTCCTTCGAGGTGTGGGAGGGGGGAGGCGAGTACAACGTCGCCCGGGGACTCAAGCGCTGCTTCGGCCTCAACGCCGCCGTGGTGACAGCCCTCGTCGACAATCCGGTCGGCCGCCTCGTCCAGGACCTCATCTACCAGGGCGGCGTCGATCAGACGTATCTTCGGTTCGTCCCGGACGACGGCGTCGGCCGCAAGGTTCGCAACGGCCTCAACTTCACCGAGCGGGGCTTCGGCGTGCGCGCGGCCCTCGGCTGTTCCGACCGGGGCCACACCGCGGTATCGCAGCTCAAGCCCGGCGACGTCGACTGGAATCAGGTCTTCGCGAAGGACGGCTCTCGCTGGTTCCACACCGGGGGGATCTTCGCGGCGCTGTCCGAGACGACCCCTCTCGTCGCCAAGGAGGCCATGGAGGCGGCCCGCCGGAACGGCGTCATCGTCTCGTACGACCTCAACTATCGGCCGTCGCTGTGGAAGTCCATCGGCGGCGAGAAGAAGGCGCGCGAAGTGAACCGCGATCTCGCCCCCCTGGTCGACGTGATGCTCGGCAACGAAGAAGACTTCCAGGCCTCGCTCGGCTTCGAGATCGAGGGCCTCGACCCCAACCTGTCCGCCCTCGATCCCGAGAACTTCCGGCGCATGATGGAGCGGGCGACCAGGGAGTTCCCGAACTTCAAGGTGGTGGCGACCACGCTGCGCGCCGCGAAGACCGCCACCGTGAACGACTGGAGCGCCGTGGTCTACGCGGACGGGCAGCTGTATCGGGCGCCCGACCGCCCGAACCTGGAGATCTTCGACCGGGTGGGCGGGGGTGATTCGTTTGCCTCAGGTCTGATCTATGGATTTCTGGCCGGCAAGGGGCCACAATGGGCCGTCGAATGCGGGGCCGCGCATGGCGCGCTCGCCATGACCACGCCCGGGGACACCACCATGGTGAGCCTGGCCGAGGTCGAGCGGGTCATGAAGGGCGGAACCGCACGCGTGTCGCGTTAGTCCGCCGTCTATGAGGCCGGAAGAATCATAAGGAGCCGAGATCATGGAGAAGAGTGAAATCCTGCAGCACATCGCCGACGTGGGCCTGGTCCCGGTGATCCGGGCGGAAGGGAAAGAAGAAGCCATCCGCGTGATCGACGCCATCGAGGCGGGAGGCATCCCCCTGCTGGAGATCACCATGACGGTGCCGGGCGCGATTTCCATCATCGAGGCGGTGAGGCAGCGGGAGAAGTCCGCCGTGGTGGGCGCGGGGACGGTCCTCGACGCCGAGACGGCGAGGGCCTGCATCCTCGCGGGCGCGCAGTTCGTCGTGAGCCCGGCTCTGAACGTCGCCACGATCGAGATATGCCGCCGCTACTCCGTCCCCGTGATGTGCGGGGCGCTCACCCCGACCGAGGTCGTCGCCGCCTGGTCGGCCGGCGCGGACGTCGTGAAGATCTTCCCGTGCGGCGCCGTGGGCGGCGCCTCCTACATCAAGGCCCTCAAGGCCCCGTTCCCGCAGATCGCCCTCATGCCCACGGGCGGCGTGTCCCTGAAGACCGCGGCGGACTTCATCAAGGCCGGCTCCTTCGCTCTCGGCGTGGGGAGCGACCTTCTCGACCACAAGGCGATCGAGGAGGAAGACTGGAACACTCTCGCGACCGCGGTGTCGGCGAGGGCGCGCGAGTACGTGAAGGTCGTGAGCGACGCCCGCGCCGCCCTCGCGGGCTGACGAGATCTACTTGCCCGCGGGCGGCTTGAGGTCGCGGACGGCCTTCACGCCGCCGGCGCTCGTGGCCTCGCGCACCGCGGCGAGCAGCGCATCCGCCATGGCTTCGGCGGCCAGAGCTCCGATCATGGACGCGTTCGCCTCCCCGTCGAAGCGGCCGGTGGCGAGCGCGAAGATGGTGTCACCGTCGCCCAGGGTGTGGGCGGGGTTGATGGCCCGGGCGAATCCGTCGTCCGCCATCTGGGCGACCTTGGTGATCTGGGCCTTGGTGAGCTTCGCGTTCGTGGCCACGAGGCCGATGGTGGTGTTCTCGCCCGGCCGTCCCTGACGCACGTTGGCGCCCGTCCTCATGAGGACGCGGGCGTCCGCGAAGGTGTCATCGGGGTTGAGCGCGCCCGCCACCACCTTGCCCGTGTAAGGATCGATGATGTCGCCCACCGCGTTCACGGCGACGATGGCGCCGACCACGAGGCCGTTCGGCATCTTGATCGACGCGCTGCCGAGACCGCCCTTCATGGGGCGCCGTCCGGGGCCTCCCGCCTTCCCCACCGTGGCTCCGGCGCCGGCGCCCACCGTGCCCATCGCCACGGGCTCGCTCGTCGCCGCGGCGGCGGCCTTGTAGCCGCAGTCCGCCCCGGGACGGATCTTCGGCTTGCCGTCGAAGGGAAGGTCGAAGAGGATGGCCGAACCCACGATGGGAACCACACCCGCGTTCCCCACCGGCCAGCCGATGTTGTGCTCCTCGAGCCACTTCATGGTGCCGGATGCCGCATCGAGACCGTAGGCGCTGCCGCCGGAGAGGACGATGGCATTGGCCTTGTCGACGTTGTTCACCGGATCCATGAGGTCGGTCTCACGCGTGCCCGGCGCGCCGCCTCGCTGGGAGACGCCGGGTGTGGCGCCCTGGACCACGCCCGCCGCGGTGGGCGGCCCCTCGGCCAGGATCACCGTGCAGCCGGTGGGCTTGTCGGTGAGGGTCACGCTCCCCACCTTGATGCCCGGCACATCGGTGATGGAGCCATCCGCGAACGACACGGTCGCGGCGAGGGTGAGAAGAAGGAAGGCGGAGCGTTTCATCCTGTCATTCTGCCGCAGTCCCCGCGGGTTTTGGGCGGGGTGCGCAAATCAACAGAGCGCTGCGCTCAGTTGAAAACGTCGATGAGCCGGCTGAACTTGATGACGAGGCTCCGATCGCGAACCCGGCCGAACGTCGTCTCGTCGCGGATCCCCTGGTTCAGCGAGTCCCGCTCGCGGCCCTCGTTGTAGACGATGAAGAGGCCGGCGTTCGCGCTCTGGAGCCACCCGAAACGGAAATTGCCGGAGAGATAGTTCACCTGCTGGTTGTACTGCACGAGCGACTGGACGAACACCCGCGGCGAGAAAGAGTACGACGCGCGCAGGCGGAACAGGTTCGCCTCGAACTTCCCCTCGGGTAGATTCACCCGGTTGTAGTTGATGTTGAGGTTGCCCGAGAGCTTGTCGCCGGCGCGGAACCTGATGGTCGGGGTGATGGCCAGCCGGCGCCCGCCGTAGTAGCCGCCGACGACCGTCATCACGTTCACGCTCACCGGCTTCGATACCGGCGAAATGCCCACGATCTGCGCTTCCACGTTGTCGTAGCGGCCCACCGGGACCGTCACACCGGGGGCGATGTTGAAGGGCGCGCGCAGGCCCTCGTGGGTCAGGTTCACGCCGGTGTCGATCTCCCACTGGCTCTTGAACTCCCAGTGGTTGTCGAAATGCGCGAAGCCGGTTTCGTAGAAGCCATCCGGTTTGAAGTAGCCCCGGTAGCTGATGTGGGGCCGCAATTCGTGGATCCCTATGAAGTCCTTCGGCCGGGTCCGATTGAGCACGTGGAGGTCGATCTTGCGGAAGGCCCGACGCCTGAGGAACCCCACCTCTGGGTTGAAGCCGGCGCCGACGTCCGTGTACTTCGCCCTCATGTCGAAACGCGGCGACTCCCGCAGGAAGGCGGCGTCCCAGGCCCGCGCGTCGCTCCTGATCCCCGGCGTCGAAGTGCCGGCGAGGAACCCCGTGATCTGGGCATAGCGGCCAAGACCTTTGCGCCCATCCACCGCGTAGGTCCGGTTGAAGTCGGAGACACCGGTGACTTCCACGTCTCCCGTGGTCCGCCGGTTGATGAAGAGCACGCCGAAGCCGGAACGTTTAGGGAGATCCCGCGAGATCCGGACCACCGCGAAATTGTTGGCGGGGACGACGCCCTCCACGGACTTCGTCTGCATGTCGAGCAGTCCGACGTTCCACCCATGGACCCGGCCGGAGACCCGGCCGCCTCCCGCGATGGGGACTTGCTCCCCGGTGGAGGCGATGCCGATCCGCCGTGAGAAGAACAGATCGACCTCTCCGCTGTTGCCCACGGTGAACTGGCCGGCGTTCTCCAGGAAGAAGGGCCTCTTCTCCGGGAAGAACAATGAGAAGCGATCGAGGTTCACCTGCTGCTCGTCCACCTCCACCTGCGCGAAGTCCGTGTTGACGGTGAGATCGAGGGTGAGCGACGGCGTGATGGAGTACTTGAGGTCGCCCCCCGCCTGCGCGGTCCGGTCGAACTCCCTTTGGCTTCGATAGTCGCGCTCCGAACTGCCGAGCAGGTAGGGCGTGATCTTGAGATTGCGCTGGGCCGGGGTCTTCACCCCCTCGAGCACGCCCGCGCGGGACACCCGGAGGATGTTGTACTGGCGAGGCAGCGGCGCCCAATAGGCGACCTCCTTCTTGCGGCGGATGTTGCGCTGCATGTTGAGACCCCAGGCCTGCTCGCCGCCCCGCGGGTACCTGAGGGTCTTGAACGGGATCGAAAACTCGGCGCTCCAGCCGAAGTCCCCGGTTCGGGTACGCACCGTCCACGCCGCGTCCCAGTTCAGATTGAAGCCCCCGCCCGCCCCCGATTGCTGGCGAGAGGCCTGGTCCCCCTCTCGACCTTCCAGGGACACTTGAGCGTCGTACTCGCCCCCCGCGGGCGAGGTTCCGAAGACGAATCCGTTCTGGCCGTCGCGGTACGTGTCGAGAATGAAGCGGAAGCTGTCCACGTCGTCGAGGGGCGAATCGCGGCGCGAGTCCGACACCACAAGTTTCGCGGGCTCCGAGTCGAAACACACGACGGCCACGAGGAGGGCGTCCTCGGTGTGGGCGATCCGCACTTCCGTTCTCTCCGAAACCGGCGCGCCGTCGTCGGGCGTGGTCTGCCGGAATCCGGCGATCGGAGCCACGCCGCTCCACGCCGGGTCGTCGATGACATCCCCGTCGATGGGCGGCGCTTTCGGAAGAAGCCGGGCCGCGCTGACCGGCCGTGTCGCTTCCGCGGAAGCGATGGCCCTGGGGTCGGCGGCCTGTGCGAAAGACGCCCCCGGGCCGGCGGCCGCGAGGGCTATGAGAGTGATGCGTCGAAACAGGGCGCGCCTGGACATTCAGATCAGATCATCTTCCGATGGGGACGGGAGGCCGGGCGCGCCCGGAGGGTTCTTAGAACGAGCAGCCGTAGGCGGTCATGGACGTTTTGGCGGTCTCGGTCATCTGCTTGCACGCCATCGCTAGGCCGTTCTTTCCCTCGGGAGTCGAAGCCGCCTGCTTCCACTGGGCCTTGGTCTGATCCAGGCTCTGGCGCAAAGCGGCGCGAGCCGCCTCCGGCACCTTGCTGTCGACGCAGGCCACGTACTTCGCGAGGTAGTCGTCGCACTCCGCGACGCCGAACTCCGGAGCCGCGGCGGCCGCAGGGGCGGCGGCCACAGGGGCCTGGGTCGCGGCCGGAGCCGCGGCGGGTGCCGTCTTGGCCGGGGCCTGGGCCTCTCCGCAGGCGACCGTCATGGCGACCGCCAGGGAGAGGATTCCGAACGAGGTGGATTTCATGAGCGCTCCTTTGGCTCCTGGGAATTCAGGAGAGCGCGGAGCGTAGCCCAGGTCGGGGCGGGCGGGCAAAGCCCTACTTGGCCTGCTGGCTCCAGACGTAGTTGGCGATGCGCTTCACCGCGGCCTCCGCGGTGGGTGCTTCCGACCCCTTGGTCATCGCGAAGATCTCGCCCCACACCGGCATGTCGGGGGTGCCATGCATGCGGGTCGACTGACGGCCATCGATCATGGCCATGACCTTGTCCATCGGGAACACGCCGTTGTTCTTCTTCGCGAGCTGGGTGAGATCGATGGGCTTCTTGTTGAGGCCGGACGCCACGGGCCCGTCGCCCTTGAGCGTCTTGCCGTGACAAGCGGCGCAGTAGCGCATGTAGATGACCTCGCCGGCGGCAGCTTCCCCTAGATCGGGACCGGTCGCGGCCTTGACCGCATCAGTGGCGGGCGCGGGCGAAGGGGTCGCCGCAGGGGGATTCTGAGCGAACGCGGCGCTCGTGAGCGCGGCGAGGGCAACGACGGCGAGGGCATTCTTCATGAGCGTAACTCCAATGGTTGAGGCACAACTATATGGTGTCCGGAGACGGATTTCGTCTTACTTCTTTTCGGCAGCGGCCTTTTCCTGCTTCGACCAGACGTACTGGGTGATCCGCTTCACCGCCGCTTCCGCGGACGGCGCCTCGGTTCCCGTCGTGATGGCGAAGATCTCACCCCACACCGGCATGTCGGGGGTTCCGTGGACGCGCGAGGTCTCCCGCCCGTCGATGACCCCGGCCACCTTGTCGTAAGGGAACACGCCCTTGTTCTTGGTGGAGAGGGTGGTGAGATCTCCAGGGGAATTCTTGAGGCCGGAAGCGACGGGCCCGTCTCCCTTGAGCGCCCGTCCATGGCAGGCGGCGCAGTACCTCAGATAGATCACTTCACCGGCGGCAGCGTCGCCCGGGCTGAAGACCGCCGCGGGCTTGGCGGGAGACGCGGCGGGCGGATTCTGGGCCCACGCGATGCCTGCCAGCAGGAGTACCACGGCAACGGCAATCATTCTTTTCATGACCATTCCTCCTTGGGATGGGTTTTCGAGAGATTCATGGCGGCCACGGTCAGGCTCCGATGAGCGCGGGCAGGGCCAGCCGTTCGCGCAGTTCGGCCTGGATGTCGGCCGCCTTTTTGGTGCCGTCCACCGCCACCACCAGTTCCTTGCGCCGGAACAGGTCGATGATGGGCTGGGTCTTTTCGCGGTAGTCGGCGAGACGCCCCTTGACCGCTTCGGGGTTGTCGTCGGCGCGGGCCACCAGCTTTCCCTTGCAGACGTCGCAGACGTCGGGGGTGGCGGGACGGTGGAAGATGAGGTTGTAGTCGAGGCCGCAATTCGAGCAGAGCCGCCGGCTCATGATCCGTTCGAGCACGACCTCGTCCGGGACCTCGATGAGCAGGACGGCATCGACGTCGTAGCGCTCCAGGAAGAACACGGCCTGGTTCTCGTTCCTGGGGAAGCCGTCGAGGATGAAGCCGTAGTTCCAGTCGTGAAGTTCCAGCCGTTCGGTCACGACCTCGTTGACCAGCTCGTCGGGGACGAGCAGGCCGGAGGCGACGATGCGCTTCACCTTGGCCCCAAGCTTGGTGTGGTGCTGGACCTGCCAGCGGAAGATGTCCCCGACGCTGATGTGAACGAGGTCGAAGTCCTTCTCGAGCATCTTCGCCTGGGTTCCCTTGCCGCATCCTTGCGGACCCATCACGATGTACTTGTGCATGTCCCGAGTCCTTCCTAGCCGATGGCCTTTTCGAGCCGGCGGCAGACCGTCTCCAGCACCTGGATACGCGCGAAGCGCTTGTCGTTGCCGGCCACGATCACCCAGGGGGCGCCCCGCGTGCTCGTGCGGACGACCATCTCGTTGATGGCCCCTTCATAGGCGTCCCACTGCTTCCGGTTGCGCCAGTCCTCGTCGGTGATCTTGTACTGCTTGAATTCCGTCTTCTGCCGCTCCTTGAAGCGGCGGAGCTGCTCGTCCTTGCTGATGTGGACCCAGAACTTGGTCACCATCATGCCCTGTTCGCAGAGCTGGTCCTCGAACTCGTTGATCTCCTGGTAGGCGCGCTTCCATTCGTCCTCGCGGGCGAAGCCTTCCACCCGCTCCACCAGGACCCGGCCGTACCAGGAGCGATCGAAAATGGTGACGCGGCCCGCGCGGGGGATATGCCGCCAGAAGCGCCAGAGATACTGGTGCGCGCGCTCTTCGTCGGTGGGGGCCGCGATCGGGACCACCCGATAGAGCCGCGCGTCCATGGCCGAGGTCAGGCGCCGTACCGTGCCGCCCTTGCCCGCGGCGTCCCATCCCTCAAAGACAAGGACGCTCGAGACCTTCTTCTCCCAGGCCGTGCGCGAGAGCCGGTTGAGCTTTCCCTGCAGCTGGGCGAGCCGCCGGTCGTATTCCTTGTCGGTCAGCGTCCGGCCGAGGTCGACCCGGTCGAGCACGGAAACCACGTCGCCCGGCGGGATCGCCTGCTTGGCCGGCGGGATGACGATCTTCTTGCGGGCCAGGTGATTCTGCATCGCATCGAGGAGCGTCCGGCCCACCGTGATCTCGCGATACCGGTCGTCGGTGGCCTCGACCACGGTCCACGGAGCGAAGCCGGTGTCGGTTCGCTGGAGCGCCTCCTCGGAGTACTTGACGAACCGGTCGTAGAGCTTGAAGTGCTTCCAGTCGATGGGATTCACGCGCCAGCGCGTCTTCGGGTCCTTCTCGAGCCGGGTGAGCCTCTTCTTCTGCTGCTTCTTCGAGAGGTGCAGCCAGAGCTTGACGATGAGGGCGCCGTCCTGGGCGAGCTGCTGCTCGAAGAACTCGATGCGCGAGAGGGCGCGATCGAAAGCGGCGCCGCCCATCTGCTTGTAGGTGCGCCGAATGATGGGGTCGGTGTACCACGAGCCGAAGAACATCCCCACCCGGCCCCGCGCGGGCAGCGAGAGCCAGAACCTCCAGTAGTCAGGGCGATTCCGCTCCTCGTCGGTCAGCGGCCCGAAGACGTTCGTTTCCAGGCCGCGCGGGTCGAACCACTCGTGAAGGCGGTTCACCGTCTCGGATTTCCCGGCGCCGTCCGCCCCCGAGATGATCATGATGAGGGGGACCTTGGCCTCGAGAAGATCACGCTGGGCCTGGAGAAGCCCGGCCCGCAGAAGCGGGACTTCCTTCTCGTATTCGGCCTTGGAGATCTCGTGCCCCAGTTCAGCGGCTTCGAACATCGTGTGCCTCCTCGGACCAGTTGGACCTTTCGCGCGCCTCCATTCTCCACCTTTCCCCGGCCCCGGCCGCTGAGCCGCCCGACTCATACTGGATGAGCCACTTGAACCATGGGGCCGAAGGGTTCGGGAGGCGCACCGTTTGCGCGCGCCGCCCCCCTGAAGGGGCGCGTGAACGCGCCCGGGCACGGGCCTCCCGAGACCCGGGCGTCGACTGGATTACAGGGTCTTCAGAACCTGGGCGGCGAGATCGGTCTCGAAAGCCAGGAGCCTGGCCTGCCGGGCCTTCGCGTCGAGCGGCTCCGCGAGGATCGCGTCCCGCTTCTTGGAGGCGTCGGTCGAATGCGCGACCTTGTAGAAGGCGCCGAAGACCGCCCCCACGTCCTTGCCGCCCGCCTTCATCGCGCGACGCACGAAGGCGATCCCCGCGGTGTTGACGACGTGGTTCACGGCCACCGTGCCCACGATCTCGCGCTTCAACGGGTGGGCGGCGAAGTGCTTCGCATAGTCCTTCTGCAGCCGTTCGGGGAAGTAGGAAGCGAGGAGGGATGCGCCTTCGGGCGAATCCGGGAATGAGGAAGCGAGGACCGCCTCGAACAGGTAGCGCTTCGTCTCCGAGAGGAGGACGGAGAGCAGCGGACGCGGGAGCCCCGCATCCCCGCAGTCGCGGCGCAGCACGTCGCGGGGCGGAACGGAGTCGTCCTGCGGACTCAGGAACTGGGCCTCGACGAGGGAATCGATGCAGTCGAGGTGCTCGTCGAGGGCGGCCTTGGAACGGAGGACGTCGAGGGTGATGGCGAGCGTCTGCCGGTCATTGTCGGCGAGACAGAGATCCGCCACCTCTTCGGTCATCTCCGCGAGGAGCTTGTTGCGGGCCTCCAGGTTCTTGAGAGCGCCCGCCTTGAGCAGGATGCTCATGAGGATCTTGATGTTGACCTCGTGGTCCGACATGTCGACGCCGCCGGAGTTGTCGATGGCGTCGGTGTTGAGCAGGACGCCCTTTCGAGCGAGTTCCAGCCGGCCCTTCTGGGTGAAGCCGAGGTTCCCGCCCTCCGACACGACCCTGGCGCGGACCTCCGTGGCGTCGACCCGCACGCGGTCGTTGGCGCGATCGCCCACGTCCTGGTGCTCCTCGGTCGAGGCCTTCACGTACGTGCCGATGCCGCCGTTGTAGAGCAGGTCGACGGGGGCGCGCAGGATGGCCCGGATGAGCTCCTCGCCGGACATGGCGGTCGCCGATCCTTCGATCCCGAGCGCGGCCCGCATCTCCGGTGTGACCGGGATCGACTTGGCGCCGCGGTCGAAGACGCCCCCGCCCTTGCTGATGAGCGAGGCGTTGTAGTCGCGCCAGGTCGAGCGGGGCAGGTTGAACAGGCGTTCCCGCTCGGCGAAGCTCGACGCCGCGTCCGGAGCGGGATCCACGAAGATGTGGGCGTGGTTGAAGGCGGCCAGGAGCCTCGTGGTCCGGCTCATGAGCATCCCGTTGCCGAAGACGTCGCCCGCCATGTCGCCGATGCCCACGGTGGTGAAGGGCTCCTTCTGGCAGTCGACGCCCAGGTTCGCGAAGTGGTGCTTCACGCATTCCCAGGCGCCGCGCGCGGTGATGCCGACCTTCTTGTGGTCGTATCCCACCGAGCCTCCGGAGGCGAAGGCGTCTCCCAGCCAGTAGCCGTACTGGTTGGAAACCCCGTTCGCGGTGTCGGAAAGATGCGCCGTGCCCTTGTCCGCCGCGACCACGAGATACGGATCGTCGCCGTCGTAGCGGACCACGTCGGGCGGGTGGAGGATCGCGCCGTCCACGATGTTGTCGGTGACGTCGAGAAGCCCGGACACGTACTCACGGTAGCGGTCGATGAGGTAGGCGTCGAGGGCCGGGCGAGTGGGGACATTCCCCTTGAGCACGAAGCCGCCCTTCGAACCCACGGGGACGATGATGGAGTTCTTGGACATCTGGGTCTTCATGAGGCCCAGGACCTCGCGCCGGAAGTCGTCGTGCCGGTCGCTCCAGCGGATGCCGCCGCGGGCCACCTTGCCGCCGCGCAGATGCACGCCCTGGACGGCCCGTGAATGGACGGCGATCTCGAACATCGGCTTGGGTGAGGGAACGAGCGGGATGTTCTTCGACTCGAACTTGATGGAGATCACCGCGCGCTCCGGCTTCTGGAACGCGTTGGTGCGCAGGGCGGCGTTCACGAGACCGGACAGACCGCGGAGGATCTCGTCATCCTGCAGGCTCCCGATAGCCTCGAGGGCCGCCTGAACGTCCTTGCCGCGCGCGTCGAGAACCGCCTTGCGATCCTCCCCGAGGGCGGGATCGAACTTCGCCGAGAAGAACCGCGAAATCGCGGTGGTCGCCGTGGTGTTCCGGAGAAACGCCTGGTTGACGGTCTCCACGTTGTAATGGGTCCGGAGCTGCAGCAGGTGATTGCGGAGGCAGCGCAGGACCTCGATCTCCCGGGCGCTCAGGCCGCCTTCGAGGATCAGGGCGTTCAGGGCATCGTCCGTGGAACGTCCTTCCTCGATGCGGCGAAGGGCGTCGACCACCCGCGCGGTGTCCGTGGCCAGGGCCCCGATGACGCGGGTGCTGGCGTGCGTCTCGAACTGGTAGATGTGGCCCTTCCGCTGGTTGGGAAGGGACACCGGCATCGAGACCTCCTCGGTGACGTCGAGGCCGAGGTTGGTGAGGGTGCGGAAGATCTCGGAGAGTATGAGAGGCCGCTTCGAGAAGACCTTGAGCGTCGCCTCATCCGCGGACTTGGGGAGCGCCCGCGCTCCGAGCCCCTCGCCCAGCAGCTCGAGGCAGGCCACATCCAGGGGGACCTGCTCGGGAGGCGTCATCTCGCGATAGACGCCGCTCCTGGACTCGTTTCGCACGTAGCGGTTGAAGAGCCGGCGCCCTTCCGCCTCGCCGAAGTGCCGCACCATCTCCAGGGAGACCCGGTCCGTCCAGGTGTTCGCTTCGAGCGCGGCGATGTCGCGGGCGCGATCCACGTTGACCGGTTCCGTGACCTGATCGCCGTCGAAATAGAAGACGATCATCGACGAGTTGCCAAGATCCGCGGAGGTCACGAAAGTGATGGCGCCGAACTCGTCCCGGTACTTCTGGGTGAGGTCCCGTTCCATCTGCCCGGAATAGCGCGACCGCGAGAACACGACATACAGGGCCTGGTAGCCCGCGCCCTGGCGGAGGTGCACGAAGAGATCGTCGTCGCCGGTGGCGAAGACGATGGTGTCGACGATGTGCTTCAAGGAGGCGCGATCGGTGTAAAAGAGCTCGCGCTTCGGCATGCGGTTGAAGATGGCGCGGGTTTCCCGCCAGGCGTGGGAGTTCCTGATGCCGCCGCAGTTCTCGAGCAGGTAGTCCTGCTTCTGGCGGAGCAGGGGGATGTCGGTGGGCCGCTCGATCAGCGCGGCCATGGAGAACCGGCCGAGCAGGAGCGTGATCGCCTTGAGCGACCCGTCCTCCGCCCACTCGCGGATCACGATGTCGTCGACCGGGTCCAGGGAGTGGATCGCGGTCGCGTGGTTCCCGTAGTCGATCACCACGATGCGATCGTCGTCCGGCGCGGGAAGGAGGCGCGACTCGATCTCGTCGACCATGTCCGGAAAGACCACGGAGAGCAGGGCGGGATCGGTGAGGACGCCCAGGGACACCTCGCTCTTGCGGTCCAGCTCGCCGGCCGGCGTCACCGCGTAGCGGGCGACGCCCTGCAGGATGTAGTTCTCGTCGCGGAGCCAGTCGAGGAAGG
>JAIBCN010000209.1 GCA_019694155.1 Vicinamibacteria bacterium
GGCCCGGAGTAGAGGCCGTTCGTGCCCGCGCCGTCGATGATGACGTAGCCCCCGCCGGGATCGCGGTCGATCCGCGCATGCTCGCGGGACACCGAGGGCTCGGTGAGAACGAGGTGGCAGCCGGGCGACCGGCCGATGCTGACGGGGGTGGAGCGAAAAAGCTCCTCGCGAACGACCAGGCCCTCTCGAAGCACGCGGATGACGAGCACTACTTCGTCCCCCACGACACGTTCTCGAGGAGGCGTCTGGAGAGGGCGATGGCCGACGGCATGCGGAACCCCTTGAAGCCAAGTGACAGAAACATGGCCTCCCTCGGGCGGGACAGGCTCGTGGCCACGAGGTCGATGTCGAAGAAACCCGGGACCGCCCGGAACGCCACCGCGCACGTGGTGATCTTCCACACCTCACTGCCAAGCCGCACGCGGTTCGAAGCGCACTCGGGCGGCCCGAGGTCGGGATCCCCGGGAGCCCGCGGCGAGACCGACTGATGGGACTGGGCGTGGACGGGCAGGTAACCGTAGAAGCCGTAGCTGCTGCGTTCGGAGGCGAAGTGCTCGATCTGAATCTGCACCGAGCCGATGGGGCCCAGCTTCTCGGTGGCCGGCGTGAACTGCAGGTCGCAGCCATACTGGCTCTTCACCACACCTTCACGCTCGAACTCCTGCCGGTTGTCCCAGCAGGCGAAGGCCGGCGGGAGCGGCCGGCTGCGGGCGCCCCCGATGACGATCTCCGGCTCTTTCGACCCCGCTTGGAAGGCCCGGCTCAGGGTCACCTGGGTCTGCTTTTCGAACGCCTCGATCTGACGGTTCATTTCCGCCTGCAGCGCCGGCTTGGCGATGTCGAGGGGCCCGCGGGTGAGCAGATCGCGCAGAGCCTCGGTGGGAACGCCGAAGGAGAGGGAGTTCGACAGCCATTGCACGGAGACGTTGGTGCCGACCACCTGGTCGCGGGAATTGAGGATTGGACCTCCGCTCATGCCGGAGTTGAGCGGCATGGAAAGCAGGAGGCGCGGAACCACTCCCTTGGTGGCGAAGCCGTTCGCGTTGCCTTCGATGAGGCTCATGCCGAGGCCCTCCGGGTTGCCGAAGGAGATGACGCGCTCCCCCGCTTCCGGGGGCGCGTCGGCGAGAACGAGGGGCCGGCCCGTCACTCCGGCGGCGCGGACCAGGGCGATGTCGTGGATGAGGTCGAACTGCACCAGGGTGAGGGGGTACTCCCCCTTTTCGCCCCTCGCGCGAAGCTGGTTCCGCACGGGGTCATCGATGAAGGAGGCCACCACGTGATAGTTGGTGGCGATAAGGCCATCCGCAGACACCAGATAGCCGCTGCCCAGGCTGCTCTTCGCCTCGCGGTTTCCCGAGTGGATCTCGATAGTAAAGAGGCTGGGCTTGAGCCTCGCGTAGGCCCCCTCCGAGGTGGCCGGAGACTGCGGCGAAGCAAGGGCAAGCAGAACGAGGAGCAGGTTCATCGGATCTTCGCGGGGAGAGTGGCGTCTCGCCAGTTTGACGAGCACCCGGGACGATCCTATCGTGCCGCTGCACCCGTGGAGCTCCCCCAAAACCCCATCACAAGCAAGAAGGCCGTACTCCGCCTGCCCGGCATGGACGAGGTCCGGGTCCTGAGGGACCTGCCATGGCCGTCCGGGGACGGCGGAGATCTGGCCCTCGATGTGTACCTGCCGGCGGACCTCGAGGCAGGCGAACAACGCCCCGCGGTGATCCTGGTCCTCGGCTACCCCGATCCCGGGATGGAGCGTCTCTTCGGCCGCAGGTTCAAAGACTGGGGCTCGTCCACTTCGTGGGCGCGGTTACTTGCCGTGGGCGGCCTCATCGGAGTCGCCTATACGAACCGGAAGCCCGAGGCCGATCTCCACCAGCTGCTCCGTCACCTCAGGGAGGGCGGCTCCGGGTTGGGCATCGACCCCCGTCGCATCGGTCTGCTTGCCTGCTCAGGACACGGCCCTCTCGCCCTGTCGGCCCTGATCGATGATCGGGGCGAGCCATCGCTGCAATGCGCGGTCCTCCTCTATCCCTACACCCTGGACGAGGCGGGCTTCACGGCCACGGCCGCCGCCGCGGCCACCTTCCGCTTCGCCAACCCCTCGGAAGGGAAGCGAACGGCCGACCTGCCCGGGAATATCCCGATCCTTCTGGTCCGGGCTGGTGGCGACGCGATGCCGGGGCTCAACGAAACCCTGGACCGGTTCGCGGCCCGGGCGGTTGAACTCGGACGACCGGTGTCCGTGGTGCACCACCCCGGAGGTCCGCACGCCTTCGATCTCGATGACGACTCCGAGCCCTCGCGCGACGCGATTCGGTCGGCCCTCGAGTTCTTCTCGAAGAACCTCCTCAACCGAAAGTCCGGGCCCGGGGCGGTCGCTGGGTGAGGCGGCGTGTCCTCCCCTATCCTCCAGACAAACCCCAACGCGGCGTCGCTCCCCTGAGCGCGCCCCATCATTACTTCAACGAGGAATCATCATGGACAAGAAGATCATCGCGGTTCTCGGCGCCACCGGCGCGCAGGGGGGAGGCCTCGTGCGGGCCATCCTGTCGGATTCGAGCGGAGGCTTCGCCGTCCGCGCTCTCACCCGCGATCCGGGCACGGCCAAGGCGAAGGAACTCGCGGCCCTGGGCGCCGAGGTGGTAGC
>JAIBCN010000059.1 GCA_019694155.1 Vicinamibacteria bacterium
TCGAGCGCGTCTAATTCTTCTTGCGGAGCGCCGCCTCGCGGATGGAGCGGAACTCGTTGCCCGGTTTCCATTCGGGATACTTGTCGGCCTGCGAGAGCCGGTATCCCATGGCCAGGAACAGCTTCGCATCTTCGGTGGCGCCGGAGAGGTCCCAGTCGGGCTTTATCTGGTCGGAGGGCTTGTGGTAGTCGACGTTCGTGTACTCGTCGCGCTTCTTCTGGCCGTAATCCGCGGGCTTTCCCACGTAGTCGACGCCGGCATCGGGGTCGAAGGCGGGCACGCCCTTCTTGGCGAAGTTGAAATGATCGGACCGATAGTAGAAGCCCTTCTCGGGCTCGGCGTCGGGCTTCAGGGTGCGGTTCTGCTCTTTCGCGGCCGCGATCGCGTAGTCTTCCAGGTCGGAAGCGCCCAGGCCCACGACCACGAGGTCCGAGGTCCTGCCCCACTGGTTGATGCCGTCGATGTTGATGACTCCGAGGGTCTTCTCGAGCGGATAGAGCGGGTAGTTGCCGTAGTACTCCGATCCGAGGAGGCCCTGCTCTTCCGCGGTGACGGAAAGAAACAGGATCGTGCGCTTCGGCGCGGGCTGGATGGTCTTCATCTTGCGCGCGATGTCGAGAATGGTGGCAACACCCGTGGCGTTGTCGAGGGCGCCGTTGCAGATGTCGTCACCGTCGACCGGAGCGCAGTGGCCGAAATGATCCCAGTGCGCGGTATAGATGACGTACTCGTTCTTGAGGACAGGATCGGCGCCCGCGAGCTTGCCGATCACATTCTGCGAATCGACGGTGCGCATGGTCTGCTTCACTTTGAGTGACGCGGTCACGCCGAGGGGCACCGCCTTGAATTCCGGAGTGGCGGCAAGCGCCTTCAGCTTCTCGTAGTCCTGACCGGCCATCTTGAGAAGGGCGGTGGCCGCCTCCTTCGTCATCCAGCCCTCGACCTTGGCGCGGCCCAGGTTCTTGTCGGGTGCGGCCAGGTTGAAGCGCTCGGCGGCCATGCCCTGCACCACCGGCCAGGGGTAGCCGGCGGGGTAGGTCTCGTGAACGATGAGGACGCCCGCGGCGCCGAGTTCGGCGGCCTTCTCGAACTTGTAGGTCCAGCGGCCGTAGTAGGTCATGGCCTTGCCGCCGAACGTCTTCGCGTCGAGTTCCTTCGGGTTCGCGGGGTCGGGCACCGGCGGATCGTTCACGAGAACCACGATGGTCTTGCCCTTCACGTCGACGCCCTTGAAGTCGTCCCACTTGTACTCGGGAGCCTGCACGCCGTAGCCGGCGAACACGAGCTCGGACTTGTCGATCGTCACCTCGTCGACCACGTGCTTGCTGAAGGCGACGAAGTCATCGGTGACCTTGAAGCTCTTCTTCGTGCCCCCCTTTTCGACCACGAGCGGAGAGGGCGCGCCGGAAATGGCGACGAGGGGCACCTTCTGCACCCAGGTGCCGTCGGGGTTGCCGGGCTCGAGGCCGGCCTTCTTGAACTCGTCCGCGATGTACTGGACGGAGAGGGTCTCGCCCTTGGAGCCGGGCGCGCGGCCCTCGAACTCGTCCGACGCGAGTTTCTTCGTGTCGGCGAGGATGGCGTCGGCGCTGATGTCCGGAAGTTCGGAGAGGGCGAGCGTCTTTGGCGCCGGCGGTTGCTTGGGAGCGCTGGTGCAGGCGGCCGCGAGGGCCAGGGGAAGCAGGGCGAGGCGGAGTGTCGTGCGCATGGCGCCAATCTACCTCAGGGGCGAGGCCCTCGTTATCCGGGGCGCGGGCCCTTCTTCGAAGGCATCCACCGGACGACAGCGTCCGTGTTCTATCCTCGCCGGATTGGCCGGCGTGGTTCGCCGGCGTTTTCGGGCGGCCCCCAGGTTTTCGCGAAGAGGGAAACATCAAACGCATGAACTCGACACTTCGAGCGCTCGGCTGGATCGTGGTCGCACTGCTGGGGGCGGGCGCCCTCTCCGGAATCGCCTTTTCGCGGGGCGAGCCCATCACCGGCACCTGGTTCGTGGTCGCGGCGGTCTGCACGTACATGCTCGCTTACCGCTTCTACTCCTCCTTCATCGCCGCGAAGATCATGGCCCTCGACGACACCCGGGCGACGCCCGCCGAACTCAGGGAGGATGGACGGGACTACGTCCCCACCAACAAGTGGGTCCTGCTCGGCCATCACTTCGCCGCCATCGCGGGCCCCGGCCCGCTGGTCGGCCCCACCCTCGCCGCCCAGTTCGGTTACCTGCCCGGCACGCTGTGGATCATCATCGGCGGCTGCCTCGCCGGGTGCGTGCAGGATTTCGTGATCCTCTTCTGCTCGATGCGCCGCGGGGGCAAAACCCTCGGCCAGATGGCCAAGGAAGAGGTGGGCACGCGGGGCGGCTTCATCGCGCTCATCGCCGTCCTCATCATCATGGTGATCCTCCTGTCCGTGGTGGCGCTCGTGGTCGTGAATGCCCTCAAGGAATCGGCCTGGGGCACCTATACCCTCGCCATGACCGTGCCCGTGGCCCTGCTCATGGGCGTGTATCTGCGCTTCATCCGCCCGGGCCGCGTGATGGAGGCGACGGCGATCGGCCTCACCCTGACCGGTTTCGCGGTGGTCTCCGGCCAGTGGGTGGCCCACTCCGCCACCTGGGCCCCGGTCTTCACGCTCTCCGGCACCACCCTGGCCGCGGCCGTCATCATCTACGGCTTCGCGGCTTCCGCCCTGCCCGTCTGGCTTCTCCTCGCTCCGCGCGACTATCTCTCCGCCTTCGTGAAGGTGGGCGCGATCTTCGCCATGGCCCTCGGCATCCTCATGGTGCGCCCGGAGATCCACATGCCGCCCCTCACCGCGTTCATCGACGGCAGCGGGCCGGTGTTCGCGGGCAAGATCTTCCCCTTCTGCTTCATCACCATCGCCTGCGGCGCCATTTCCGGATTCCACGCTCTCATCTCCTCGGGCACCTCGCCCAAGATGATCCAGCGCGAGTCGCACGCGCGCATGATCGGCTACGGCTCCATGCTGATGGAGTCGTTCGTGGGCATCATGGCCATGGTCGCGGCCTGCGCGCTGCAGCCGGGCGTCTATTTCGCCATCAACTCTCCGGCGGGCGTCATCGGCTCGAACTCCGTGGACGCGGCCGCGAAGATCACTTCGTGGGGATATCCCGTGGAGGCCTCCACCATGGACGCGCTCGCGAAGTCCGTAGGGGAGACGACGCTGCTCAACCGCACGGGCGGCGCGCCTTCGCTTGCCGTGGGCATGGCGCAGATCTTCGCCACCACGCTCGGGGGCGAGGAGCTCCTCGGCATCTGGTACCACTTCGCCATCATGTTCGAGGCTCTCTTCATACTGACCGTGCTCGACGCGGGCACGCGGGTCGGGCGCTTCATGGTCCAGGAACTGCTGGGTCACGTCTGGGCGCCCCTTGGCGCCACGGGCTCCTACGGGAGCATCCTCTTCGCGAGCTTCATCACCTGCGGCTCGTGGGGGTACTTCCTGTGGCAGGGCGTCATCGATCCTCTCGGCGGGATCAACTCCCTGTGGCCGCTCTTCGGCATCGCGAACCAGCTCCTCGCCTCCTGCGCCCTGGTGGTCGCGACCACCATCCTGCTGAAGATGGGCCGGAAGAAATACGTCTGGGTCACGCTCCTTCCCATGCTCTGGCTGATCACCGTGACCATGACCGCGAGCTACCAGAAGATCTTCTCCGACAGCCCGAAGCTCGGATTCCTGGCCGCCGCTCACGCCATGGAGGCGCAGATCGCGGGCGGCGCCATCCCCGAGGCGGCCCTCGCGCGGACCCAGCACCTGATCTTCAACAACTACCTCAATGTCGGGGTCACCGCGCTGCTCGTGGGCCTCATCCTCTTCCTGATTCTCGAGGCCGTTTCGGTGTGGATCCGCCTGCTCTCGGGTTCGAAGGACGTGGCCCTGAACGAAACGCCGTATGTGGCCACGCGCTGGCCGGCGGAGGGCCGGGTCTGAGCGGCCCGCCCCCCAAACCCCTGACAAGCACCGCCACTCGCGGTAGAGTCCCCGGCAGACATGCGGTTTGCCATTGAGGGCCTCATAGAGAACGTCGGCGCGGCCGACATCTTTCTGTTTCTGGGCCAGACGCAGCGGACGTCGGTCGTCGCTTTCGAGCGCCCCGACCAGGAAACCCGCGTCTTCTTCGTCGATGGCCAGCCCGTCTCCTGCGTCTCGACCAAGGTCCAGCTCCAGCTCGAAGCCCGCCTCGCCGCGGGGGGCGCCCTCAAGCTCCGTGACATCGAACTCGCGATGGGACGCCAGAACGCGGGAGCGAACCGCATTCCCCAGATTCTCATCGCGGAACTCATGGCCACGGAGGCCTCGATCGAGAAGGACATCAAGGCCCTGGCCCTCGAAGCCCTGCGGGATGTCGCGACCTGGACGAGCGGCACTTTCACGGTGTACGACGGAGTAACCCCGCCGCCGTGGGCCCACCTCATCGCGCCCGACTTCCCCACCCTGCTCATAGAGGCCCTGCGGGGACAGTGCCAGAAGGAGGCCCTGCAGAAGGAGTTCGTCTCCCGCAAGGGCATCCTGAAGGCGCGCTCCGTCTCCCGCAGTTCGGCGGCGCTGAGCGATCCCGAGCGGACCGTTCTCGCCCTCGTTAACGGAGAACGCACGATCGAGGACATCGTCAAGCGTTCCAGCCTCGACGAGCACACGGCGCTCAGCGCCATGCACGTGCTTTGCGCGCTCCACCTGACGGATCTGCTCCCGCCGCAGCGCGCGGGGAAACCCTCCCCGGACCGCGCGCCTCAGGGGGCTCCACCTCAAGGCCCGTCGCCGGCGCCCGCCGGCCCGGCAGGGGGCGACCTCGGCGGGCCCACCAACAAGTACACGGCTCAGCAGATCGAGGCGCAGCGGCTCGCCGGATCGCCCGCCGAGGTCACACCCAAAGTCCCCGAGCCCGCGGTGCGCACGGCGGATTCGACGGCCAAGCTGCATCCCATCCCCGACCTCGGGGTGAAACCGAAGACCCGGCTTCTGCGGGTCACCGCCGAGGACAAGACCGAGGACGTCCCTCTCGCGACCCCCACCTTCGCCATCGGGCGGCATCCGAGGAACGATCTGGTCCTGAAGGACCCGCGGATCTCGAGCTTCCACTGCCGGGTGGAGATCGAAGGCGACAAGCATGTGATCCTCGACCTCAAGAGCCGCAACGGCACTCTGCTCAACTCCGCCCGCGTCGATCGGGCCGTCCTCAAGCACAACGACCAGATCCAGCTCGGCAGCACCAAGATCGCCTACATAGAGAGTTAGTCCGACGGGGTCCGCCCCGTCTAAGCTTCGCGGGCCATGACCGACATCCGACCCTTCCGCGCCCTGAGGTACCCGTCCTCGCTCGGACCCCTCGAGAATCTGCTGGCTCCGCCCTACGACGTCATCTCCGAGGACTATCGAAAGCGGCTCCTCGATCGGAACCGGGCCAACGTGGCCCGGGTGATCCTGAAGGACCCGGCGGACGGAGAGCTGGGCTACGAGCGGATCGGAGAGGCCTTCAGGACCTGGCGGCAGAACGGCACGCTGGCCCAGGACGCGGAACCCGCTATCTACCTCCTCGAGCAGCGCTTCTCCTGGGAGGGGCGCACCTACATCCGCTCCGGCATCCTGGCCCGGTTCAAAGTGGAGCCCGAGGGCTCTCCGCTGATCCGTCCGCATGAAAAGACACGCGGCCCCGCGAAGGAGGATCGCTTCTCCGTCCTCAAGGCCACGCGCGCCAACTTCTCCCCGGTCTTCCTCTTCTTCGAGGACAAGGGCGCTTTCGCGAAGGCGGCCTCGCGCGCCAAGGAGGCCCACCCCGTTCTCGCGACCTACACCGACGACGACGACATCGCCCACACGGTGTGGGCCATCACGAAGTCCGAGAACATCCAGGAACTCGCGAAGAGCGCGGGCGACGGACCGTCGTACATCGCCGACGGTCATCACCGCTACGCGACGGCGCAGCGCTACCTCAGGGAGGTGGGGCCGGAGGGCGGGGTCACCTACGGCTACTTCTGCCCCAACGACCTTGGACTGCTCGTCCTTCCCTACCACCGCATCCTCTTCGGCGCACCCGGGCCCGAGGAAGTGATGAAGCGGCTCGAGGGGAAGTATCTTCTGGCAACCGCGGACAGCGCGGAGAAGGCGGCCCGCGAGGTTGCGAATTCAACCCTGCCCTTCGCCTTCGCTCTCCTCTACCCCGATGGGCGCGCCATCGTGTGCGAATCCGCCCCCGGGGTCGAGGACGAGCTGCCCCGGGAGGCCCCGCAGTGCCTCAAGGACCTCGACACCTACTTCCTCCATCACGCGGGTTTCAAGCACCTCGGTCTCACCGATCCGAAAGTGGAGTTCGTCCACTCTCTGACGGAGGCGCGGAGCGAACTTCAGGCTCACCCCGAGGCGGTCGCGGTTCTCATGCGGGCGACGCCGCTCCGCCACATCGCGGCAGTGGCCGATGCTTCCGAGTCGATGCCTCCCAAGAGCACCTTCTTCCATCCGAAGATTCCTTCCGGCCTCCTCATCCACCCCCTCGAGTCGTGAGAAGCGCGTTCGTGCCGGCAGCCGGGGCCGCAGTAGGATCTGCACGAGCCTGGAGCGGGCGATGAGCGAGACGATCACGAACGGCGTGAAGGTGCAGGTGAGCACGCGCTTCCTGGAGGAGCGGAGCAACCCCCACGCGGGCAAGTTCATCTTCGCCTACACCGTCACCATCACGAACACGGAGTCGGTGCCGGTGCAGCTCATGTCCCGGAAGTGGATCATCAAGGACGCGGACGGGGACGTGGAGACGGTCGAGGGGCCGGGCGTGGTCGGAGAAAAACCGGTGCTTCAGCCGGGGCAGTCCTTCGAGTACACGAGCTTTTGCCCCCTGGAAACGCCGTTCGGGACCATGGAGGGCCACTACAACATGGTGGCCGCGGACGGCTCGCGCTTCCAGGCGAAGATCGCACCCTTCGGCCTCGCCACCCCTGGCGCGTTGAACTAGCCGGAAACTCTCCGCCCTAGAACATCACCAGCGTCTTCAGGACCCCCACCGCGGGATGGATCAGGCTCTCGGGCAGCTCTTCGAGGGTCTTGCGGCTGGTCACGAACTTCGAGGGCTCCACCGCTCCCGAGGCGATGAGCCGGAACGATTCGCGGAACGCGGCCGGGGTGTGATGAAAGGTCCCGTGGATGCGGATTTCTTCGTAGTGAACGCGGGTGACATCGACCTCGACCCGGGTGCCCGCGGGGCACCCGGCGAAGAGGTTCACCACCCCGCCGCGGCCGGCCGCGCGAATGGCGAGGGACGCCGTTTCCGCGGCCCCGCCCGTGTCGAAGATGATGTCGAAGCCCGGCTCGACCATGCCCCCGAGAACGAGGCCGCCTTTCGAGCTGCCGATGCCCACGACCTCATGGGCGCCATGCGCCTTCGCGGCCACGAGCGCCTCGGGGCGGCGGGCGGCCGCGGTGACGCGGGCGCTCTTGAGGGCGCACAGTCGGACCAGCATGAGGCCGATGGGGCCGGCCCCGATGACGAGAACCCGATCGCCTTCGCGTACTCCCGCCTCCTGCACCCCCTTAACGCAGCAGGCCAGAGGCTCGGCCATGGCCGCATCCTCGGGCGCCACCCCGCCCAGGGGAAGGACGTTCTTCGCGACCACGCGGGCGGGCACGAGATAGGCATCGGCGAAGGTGCCGTTCCAGAAGAGCAGATCCTCGCAGAGGCTCTCGCGGTCGCGCGCGCACTGGCGGCACACCCCGCAGGGGGCGGAGTTCGCGGCCACCACCCGGTCTCCCGGCTGGAACGCGGTCACCCCGCGGCCCACCGCCGCGACCTCGCCCGAAGCCTCGTGGCCGAACACGCACGGCGGCTTCAGCATCTTCGCGTGATAGCCGCGCTTCACCACCTTGCGGTCGGTGCCGCAGGTGAACGCGGCAAGCGTGCGGACGACGATCTCCCCGGGGCCGGGTACGAGGTCCCCGACCTCCTCGACCCGGACGTCCCCGGGGCCGTACAGGACGGCAGCCCTCACCCGCGCCTCATGTCGATGGCGATCTTGAGGGTGGTCACCGCGGGCCGGCGGAAGAGGTCGATGGCCTCGTTGATGCGGGCGAGAGGGAAGAAGTCCGTGAGCAGCGGCTCGAGCTTCACGCCTTCCGTGAAGACCAGATCCGCGGCCTCGGCCTGCACGTCCACGGAGGCGGAGTAGACGCTCACGATCTGCTTTTCGGCGGCGGCCAGGAGGCCGAGGTCGACCTGGTACGTTTCTCCTCGCGAGGTGGCGGAGAAGGGCACGATGCGTCCCCCGGGCCTCGTCGCCTCGACCGCGGCATCGAAGGCGGCCTGGCCGGTGGCCGCGAGCAGAACCACGTCGGCGCCCCGGCCCGAGGTCCGCTCGCGGACCCACTCGTCGACCGGTCCCACGGACGCATCGAAGGTCTCAGCACCCAGAGTCCGCGCGAGGTCGAGGCGGACCGTGGAAAGATCGGAGGCGAGAACGCGCGCGCCGCGCACCCGCGCGAGCTGCATGAGCATGGAGCCGATCGGACCCTGGCCCACCACGAGGACGGTCTCGCCGGCCTGGACGCGCGCCTGGTCGACGGCCTTCAGGCAGGTGTTCACGGGTTCGACGAGACAGGCCACCTCGGACTTCACACCGGCCGGGATGGGAATGGCGCCCTGTTCCACGATGTGGGGCGCCGCCTTCAGGTACTCGGCGAAGCCGCCGCCCGAAGGCTCGAAGCCCGCGGTGGTCCCGTTCTCCTTGTAGATCGGACACTGCGCGTAGAGCTTCCGTTCGCAATAGAAGCACCGCAGGCAGGGGATGTGGTGATGGACGACCACCCGGTCGCCCTCCTTGAACCGGCGAACGCCCGACCCGAGGCCCGCCACCACACCCGCGATCTCGTGGCCGAAGACCCGCGGGGGCTTCACGAGGCCCTTGTCGATCTTCTTGACGTCGGTGCCGCAGACTCCGCACACCTCCACGCGCACCAGAATCTCGGAGGCGCCGGGTTCGGGCCTCTCGATCTCCTCCACCTCCAGCCTCGGGGTCCCTCGATAGACGGCGGCACGCATCATGGTCATGGCTGGCGGACGCATCTTAAATGGCGCGAGGCGAGAGGCCGGCAGGAGGTCGGCTGCGCGGACGCGCTGATAAACTGCCGGCGCATATGGCGGCTGACAGCGTGGATACGGGCCGGTCCGGGCCTCTGGTGATCGCGGCCGACGAGGTCGCCCCCGACTCGCGCCTTCAACCCGCCGAACTCCGAGCCCTGCATCGGGCCCTCCTCGTGCCCCGGATCATCGAGGAGAAGGCGCTCGTGCTCCTGCGGCAAGGGCGCCTCTCCAAGTGGTTCTCCGGCATCGGACAGGAGGCGATCGCGGTGGGGGTCACGGCGGCGCTCCGTTCGAACGACTGGATCCTGCCCATGCACCGGAACCTGGGCGTTTTCACCACCCGTTCGGTGGACATGCTCCGGCTCTTCCGCCAGCTCTTCGGCCGGAGCGGGGGCTTCACCCACGGCCGCGACCGGACGTTCCATTTCGGTCTGCCCGAGAAGTCGATCGTCGGCATGATCTCGCACCTCGGCGCCATGCTCCCCGTCGCCTGCGGCCTCGGGCTCTCGAGCCAGCTCAAGAAGACGGAGCGGGTGGCCGCGACCTTCACCGGGGACGGGTCGACGAGCGAGGGCGATTTCCATGAGGCGCTCAACCTGGCCGCGGTGTGGAAGCTGCCCGTCATCTTCGTCATCGAGAACAACCAGTACGGCCTGTCGACCCCCACCCGCGAGCAGTACGCGTGCCGGCGCCTGTCCGACCGGGCCGTCGGTTACGGCATGCCCGGAGAGACGGTGGACGGCAACGACATCCTCGCCGTGTACGAGGCGGTCACCATCGCCGCCAACCGCGCGCGCGCGGGGGATGGCCCCACGCTTCTCGAGTTCGAGACCTTCCGGATGCGCGGCCACGAAGAGGCTTCGGGCACCGCTTATGTGCCGCCCGCGCTGTTCGAGGAGTGGGCGAAGAAGGACCCCCTCGCCCGCTTCGAAACGGTCCTCAAGTCGAGAGGCGTCATCAGCAGCTTCGAGATCGACACACTGCGCGAAACCATCAAGGCCGACATCGACCGGCTGGCCGACGAGGCGCTCGAAACGCCCGCGCCGAAGTCCACCCGCGCGAAGGAAATCGCCGCGGTCTACGCGGAGGCTCCCGCCCCCGTGCCTCCGCCGGAAGGAGCCCCCGCGCGGGAAATCCGCTACATCGACGCCATCAGCGAGGGCCTCGCCGAGGCCATGCGCCGGGACCCGAGAGTGGTGCTCATGGGCCAGGACATCGCGGAGTACGGCGGCGCCTTCAAGGTCACCAAGGGCTTCGTGGAGGAGTTCGGCAAGCCGCGCGTGCGCAACACGCCGATCATCGAGTCGGGCATCGCGGGCGCCGCGCTCGGCCTTGCCATCGACGGGATGGTGCCCGTGGTGGAGATGCAGTTCGGCGACTTCATCACCTGCGGCTTCAACCAGATCGTCAACAACCTGGCGAAGACCCACTACCGATGGGGCGCGGCCGTTCCCTGCGTGATCCGCACTCCTTCGGGCGGGGGCACGGGGGCGGGGCCCTTCCACTCGCAGAACGTCGAGGCCTGGTTCGCCCACGTGGCGGGCCTGCGCGTGGTGGCTCCCGCGACGCCTTCGGACGCCAAGGGCCTTCTTCTCGCGGCGATCGCCGAGCCGAATCCGGTGCTCTTCCTGGAGCACAAGTTCCTCTACCGATCGCTCAAGGGACTGGTCCCCGAGGGCTATTTCACAACACCGCTCGGCAAGGCGCGCGTCGCCCGCGCGGGCGACGATCTCACCATCGTGGCCTACGGGGTCGCGGTCCACTGGGCGCTCGAGGCTGCGGCCACCCTGGCCGCGGAGGGGTTCGAGATCGAGGTGCTCGACCTGCGATCGCTCGTGCCCTGGGACAAGTCGGCCGTCCTGCAGTCCGTGCGGCGCACCGCCAAGGCGCTCGTTCTGCACGAGGCTCCCCTCACCGCGGGCTTCGGGGCGGAAGTCGCGGCCACCATCGCCGAGGAGGCCTTCGACGACCTCGACGCTCCCGTGACCCGCCTCGGCGGGTCCGACACCCCGATCCCGTTCGCCGAGGCTCTCGAGGAGATGCTCTCGCCGAAGCCCGACCTGCTCCCGACGCTCAAGAGACTGCTGGAGTACTGAAACGAAACCATGAAAGCCCTTCGACGGCGACGCCTGCTGCGGAACACCGCGCTCTTCATCCTCGGCATCGTCGTCCTCGGAGGACTGACGCTCGCCTTTCTCCTCCGCGGGTCGCTGCCCCTGCTCGACGGCTCGCTCCGGCTCTCCGGCCTCAAGGGAAACGTGACGGTGGAGCGCGACCAGAACGGCGTGGCCACGGTGCGCGGCGAGGATCGCGTCGATGTGGCGCGGGCCACGGGCTTCCTCCACGGCCAGGAGCGCTTCTTCCAGATGGACCTGATGCGCCGGCGGGCCGCGGGCGAGCTTTCCGAACTCATCGGCGCCGCCACCGTCGAGCTCGATTCCGATGTGCGCGTCCATCGCTTCCGGAACGTGGCCCGCAAGGTGGTGGAGCGCTTCGACGCGAGAGAAAAGGCGCTGATGGACGCCTATGTGGCGGGGGTCAATGAGGGCCTGGCCGATCTGCGGGTGAGGCCCTGGGAGTACCTTCTGCTGCGCGAGGATCCGCGTCCGTGGAAGGCGGAGGACTCCGTGCTCTGCGTCCTCTCGATGTTCCTCACCCTGCACGAGGCGAAGGGAGAACGCGAAGCCACGCTGTCGGTCATGCATGACGCGTTGCCCCCGGCGATGTTCGACTTCCTCGCGCCCCGCGGCACCGCGGAATGGGACGCGCCGATCGTGGGCGACCCCATCCCCATCGCCCCCATGCCCGGCCCCGAGGTGCTCGACACGCGCACGGGCGCTGTCCCGGCGAAGGCGGCGGCCGCCTACCCCTCACCCGACCGCTTCCTCCCCGAGGACAATCTCCCCTTCGTGGGCAGCAACAACTGGGCGGTGGACGCCGCGCATTCCACCACCGGCTTCGCCACGGTGGCGGACGACATGCACCTCGAAATCGCCGTCCCGAACATCTGGTACCGGATGCGTCTCGAGTTCAAGGACGGGCAGGGAGAGGCGAGGACGGTCACCGGCGTCGCCCTCCCCGGCACCGCGGGGATCGTGGCGGGGAGCAACGGCCGGATCGCGTGGGGCTTCACCAACACCCAGGCCGACTGGAACGACCTGGTGATCGTCGAACCCGGCGCTACGCCGAACGCATACCTCACCGCCGAAGGGCCGAAGGAGTTCGAGCGCGTCACGGAAACCATCAATGTCAAGGGGCAAAAGCCCGTCTCCCTCGAGATCCTCAACACGTTCTGGGGGCCGGTCATCGATCGGGATCAGAGCGGCCGGCTCCGCGCGTATCAGTGGACCGCGCACGACCCCGAGGCGGTGAACCTCAAGCTCCTCGACCTCGAGAACGCGGGAACCATCGAGGAGGCCATCGAGGTGGCCCACCAGGCCGGGGCCCCGCCCCAGAACGCCATGATCGCCGACCGCACGGGGCGGATCGCCTGGACCGTGGCCGGCCGCATTCCGAAACGAACCGGCTTCGAGGGACGTCTCCCCACCACCCGCACCGACGCGTCGCGGCGCTGGGACGGCTACGTGGCGAGCGCGGACGTTCCGAAAGTGATCGACCCGCCCGCGGGGAAACTATGGACGGCGAATGCCCGCGTGGTGTCAGGGCCGATGCTCGCGGTCATGGGCGAGGGCAACTACCCGCTGGGCGCGCGCGCGCGTCAGATCCGCGACGACCTCTTCGCGAAGGACAAGCTCTCTCCCGGCGATCTCATGGACATCCAGCTCGACAACCGCGCGGTCTTCCTGGACCGCTGGCAGAAGCTCGCCCTGGAGACTCTCGACGACGCGGCCCTCGCCCGGGATCCCCGACTGCGCGAGGCGAAGGGATTCATCGAGCGGTGGGGCGCCCGGGCCTCCGTGGATTCGGTGGGATACCGGCTGGTCAAGGCCTTCCGGAGCGCGGTGTCGGATCGCGCCTTCGCCCCGCTCATCGCCCCCGCGCTCAAGATGAACCCGAAGTTCCGCTACAGCCGCGTCTGGCAGAGCGAGGGGCCGCTCTGGGCCCTCGTCTCCACCCGTCCCGCGCACCTCCTCGACCCCAGGTACGCGGACTGGAAGGCTTTGCTCGAAGACGCCATGAGCGCGGTCGTGACCGCGCTCACCCGGGACGGACGCAGGCTCGCCGATCGGACCTGGGGAGAGTTCAACACCGCCCGCATCCAGCATCCGCTGTCCCGCGCGGTTCCTTCTCTGGGCCGTTTCCTCGACATGAGAAAAGACCCCCTGCCCGGCGACGATCACATGCCGCGGGTCCATTCCCCCACCAACGGCGCCTCCGAGCGCTTCGTGGTGGCCCCCGGCCACGAAGAGCTGGGCCTCTTCCACATGCCCACCGGCCAGAGTTCTCACCCGCTCTCCCCCTACTTCGGCGCGGGCCACGAGGCCTGGGTGAAGGGCGAAAAGACACCGTTCCTTCCCGGCCCCGCGCGCTACACCCTGACCCTCCAGAGGTAGCACGCGGCGGGATTGTGCCGCTACAATCGGGCATTCACCGCTCAGCAGAGACAGAACAAGGGTTCAGGAAGGCGGCGGGGCCCGTTTCACCAAGCGCCATTGTTCCTTCGATTTCCTCCCTCCGTCCCAGGCCCTGAATGGCTTCAACCGCAGACTCCTCAGCCAATCACCACACCGGTGCGCTGAGCCGCCTTCTCGCGACACCGCCGTCGAAAGAGCCCGATGTCGGGCCGGAGACCCTTCTGTCCGCCGTGCTCGACGCTGCCGCGGACGGGATCATCGTGATCGGGTCGGATGGAAGGGTCCTCACCTACAACGACCGCTTCGTCGAAATCTGGGAGATGCCGCGGCCCATCCTGCTGACGCGGGATCAGCACCAGGTTCTCGCCGCTCTGGTGAAGAACCTCGAGGAACCGGCCGACTTCGTCAACCATGTCGAGACCATGGGCGCGGACCGGGACGCGCGGGCCCAGGGGGTCTGCCGCCTGCTCGACGGCCGGGTCGTGGAGCACGAGACCCGGCCCGTCGGGGTGATGGACCGGACCATCGGGCGGGTCTGGACGTTCCGAGACATCACCTCGCGCGTGCGGGCTTTCGAAATGCTCCGCGAGAGCGAAGAACGATTCCGCAACTTCGCCGACAACGCCGCCTACGGCATCGTGATGCACCAGGACGGCGACGTGGTCTATGCGAACGCCGCGGCCGCCCGCGACCTCGGCTACTCGGTGATCGAGATGGTCGGGCTGCCCGTCGCGGACTCGATCCTCGAAGAGGAGCGTGGCATCCGGATCGATCGGATCTCGGACGCGGGCCTTTCCGGCGGCCCCGCGCAGTACGAATCGAGGATAAGGCGGAAGGACGGCCAGATCCGCGTCTTCGAAATGGGGATCAGCTCGATAAGGCTCAAGGACAAGAGCGCGGTCATGGTCACGCTGGTCGACATGACGGAGAGACGCCGCGCGGAAGCCGAAGCCCTCCATCTCGCCTCTCACGACCCTCTGACCGATCTGCCCAACCGGACCTTCTTCCGCAACGCCACGGACGTGGCGATCGCGGACGCCCGGGTCGCCCACACGGACGTGAGCGTCATCCTCGTGGGCCTCGATCGCTTCAAGGCCGCGAATTTCCTCGGCCACCGGCTCGGGGATCTGGTGCTGCAGGAGGCGGCGCGGCGCCTGTCCGCACTGGTCCGTCCCGTCGACCTCGTGGCCCGTCTGGGGGCCGACGAGTTCGCGGTGCTGCTCCAGGGCTGCGACCTCGGTTCGAGCATCGTCTTGTCCCAGCACATCGTGGCCAGCCTGCGCGAGCCCTACCGCATCGCCGACGACAACGAGCTCTTCCTCAGCGCAAGCGTGGGCGCTGCCTCCTACCCCCACGACGCCCAGGACACGGGCGCCCTCCTGCGCCACGCGAACATCGCTCTCGTGGCCGCCAAGGAACGCGGCAAGGACCAGGCGGTCGCGTTCGAGAGCGACCTCACGAGCGAAGCCGCGGCCCGCCTGGAGATGAATCGCTTCCTGCACCGGTCCCTGCGCGATCACGCCTTCTTCCTGGAGTTCCAACCCATCGCTCGCACCCACGATCTCGGCGTCACGGGCTTCGAAGCGCTGGTGCGATCCAAGGATCTGCTCGGCCGAAGGGTCGCCCCGGACGCGTTCATCCCCATCGCCGAAGCCACCGGCCTGGTGGTGCCGATGGGACGCATCGTGCTCGATCTCGCGCTCACCGCCATCCGCGAGCTCAACCTGCTCCGTGCGACGCCCCTGCGCATGGCCATCAACGCCTCGGCCATCCAGCTGCGGCACCCCTCCTTCGTGCGGGACATCCGCTCCGGCCTCGACAAGCATGGCCTCCCCACTTCCTCGCTCGCCGTGGAGGTGACCGAGACCAACGCCCTCACCGATCCCGAGGGAACGAGGCGCGTCCTGCGCGAACTTCGGGCGGCGGGAATCTCCATCAGCCTCGACGACTTCGGCACCGGCTTCGCCTCCCTCGATCTCCTCCGCAGCCTGCCCCTCGATGTGGTCAAGATCGACCGCTCCTTCATCCGCGATCTCGACACCGACAACACCCAGGCCGCCATCGTGACCTCGGTGATCGAACTCTCGCACCGCCTCGGCCTCCGCGTGGTCGCGGAGGGTGTAGAGACGGAAAAGCAACAGCACTTCCTCCTCTCCCACGGCTGCGATCTGATCCAGGGCTACTGGCTCGCCCGCCCGCTCTCGCTCGAGTCGAGCCTCGACTTCCTGCAGGCGCGCGAGCGCCGCATCCGCGCCTGAGGTCGAACAGACACAGTGTCGGGTCACCGAATTCTGGTCGTCGAGGACACCGCTCTCGTTCGCCGCGTCCTGTGCGACTTCCTGCGCCAGCAGGGCTACGAAGTCGCGGAGGCGGCGACCGCGGCGGACGCCGTTCCCATGCAGCAGGCCTTCGGACCCGATTGCATCGTTTCTGACTACTCGCTTCCCGACGGCGACGCACTCGGCCTCCTCCCCCGCTTCAAGGAGAACGCGCCCGAGGTCCCCATCATCATTCTGACCGGCCATGGGTCCATCGACCTGGCGGTTCGGGCCATCAAGCTGGGCGCCGAACAATTCCTCACCAAGCCCGTGGAACTCGCGGTCCTGGGTGTTCTGGTCGAGCGCGCCATCGCGAACGTGCGCGGCCGCAAGCACGAGCAGGCCGAAGCGTCGAGGGAAAACCGGAAGTCCATCGACCCCTTTCTGGGCCGGTCCGCGGCCATTAGACGGCTCGCTCAGGAAGCCTCCCGGGTCGCGGGATCGGAATCGCCCGTCCTCATCCGCGGTGAGACGGGCACCGGGAAGGGTGTGCTCGCGGCCTGGCTCCACCGGCACGGGCCGCGGGCCTCGGAGTCGCTCGTCGACCTCAACTGCGCGGGCCTCAGTCGCGAACTGCTGGAATCGGAGCTCTTCGGGCACGAACGGGGCTCCTTCACCGGGGCCGTCGCGAGCAAGCCCGGCCTGCTCGAAATCGCCCACCGCGGGACCGTGTTCCTCGACGAGATCGGGGACATGGACCCGGCCATCCAGCCGCGGCTCCTGAAGGTTCTCGAGGAGAAGCGCTTCCATCGCGTGGGCGACGTGCGTGAACGCCGGGTCGATATCCGCCTCATCGCCGCTACTCATCGCGACCTCGCCGCGCTCGGACGCGAAGGCGCCTTCCGCTCCGACCTCTACTTCCGCATCAGCACTCTGCCCCTGATGGTGCCCTCCCTCCGCGAACGGCCGGAAGACATCCCCGAACTCGCCCGGAACCTGCTTCACAAGACATCGGCGGAAATGGGACGGAGCGAGCTGACCCTCGCCGACGACGCCGTGGCCGCTCTCCAGGCCTACCCGTGGCCGGGAAACATCCGGGAACTCCGGAACGTCCTGGAGCGAGCGAGCCTGTACAGCGACAGCAATCAGCTCCGCCGGCAGGACCTGCGCTTCGAGCCGGTGTCCGCAATCCAGGCCGAGGGGGCGGACACGGGCGACGGCTCCCTCGAGGACGCGGAGAGGCGCCACATCGAGCGCGCCCTGCGCACGGCTCACGGCCGGATGGAGGTCGCGGCGCGGGCCCTCAAGATCTCGAAGAGCGCGCTCTACGCGAAGGTGAAGCGCCTGGGCCTGCGCGCGGAAGCCTGACCCCTCCGGTCCGAACGGCCTAGGAAGTCGAAGCCCCCGCGGCCGCCTGCTCCTGCCGCAGGATGAGGGCCTCCACGCGGTTCACGATCGCGGCGGGGATGAGATCAAGGGGCACGATCTCGTCTACCGCTCCTCTCGCGACCGCCTCTCCCGGCATGCCGTACACCACGGATGTCGCCTCGTCCTGGGCAAGCGTCATGGCTCCGCCGCGCCTCATCTCGAGAAGTCCCGCGGCTCCGTCCGTCCCCATGCCGGTGAGAATCACGCCGAGGGCGTGGCCCCCCGCCTCCGCGGCCACGGAATGGAACAGGGCGTCGACGCTCGGCCGGTGCCTCGAAATCAGCGGGCCCGCGTCGAGGTCCACCACGAAACCCGGACCGGACTTCCGCAGGCGCAGGTGACGGTCGCCGGGCGAGAGGAGCATCTGTCCGCGGATGACCGGGTCGCCTTGCTGGGCGAGCTTCACCCGGATGACGCCCAGCCGGTCGAGGCGCGAGGCCAGGGCTGCCGTGAAGGCTTCGGGCATGTGCTGCACGGCAACGATCCCCGGCAGATCCGAGGGAAGCGCGGGCACGATGGCGGCGAGCGCCGCCGGGCCTCCGATGGAGACGCCGACCGCGATGACGGGGTCGACACGGTTCGCGGTGCGGGCGGAAAGACGCGGGATGGCCGATGCCCGCTCTTCTCCCGCCGCGACCGCAAGCGGGGGGCGGCCCAGCCGGGCCGAGGCCGCGCCGCGCACCGCGTCCGCGAACAGCACCGCCTGCTCCTCTATGAACTCGCGCACGCTGAAGCGCGGCTTGGAAAGGACGTCGACCGCCCCTTCCTCGATGGCTTCGAGGGCGCGGGCCGAGCCGCGCTCCGCGACCCCGGAGCACACCACGACGGGCAGAGGATCGGTCTTCATGAGCGAGCGGAGGAAGGTGAGCCCGTCCATGCGGGGCATCTCGAGATCGAGCAGCACGACATGAGGACGGTCCCGCCGCATCTTCTCCATGGCGATGAGAGGATCGGCGGCGGTGGTGACACGCAGATCCTTCTCACGACCGAGGACCAGCGTCATGCTCTGCCGCACCACCGCGGAATCGTCCACCACGAGGACATGAATCCTCGCGCCGGGCACACCCTTCCTCGCGCGGCGATGAATCCCGCTGCTTTCCATGGAAGGGAAGCTCAGCCGCGTTCTTCGCCCGCGACCTGGAAGTAGGCCACGAGCTTCTGCTGCGCGGCCGCCTGGCCGGACAGCTCTTCCGCGGTGGCGGAGAGTTCCTCGGCGGAGGCGGAGTTGCGCTGGGTCACGTGGTCCACCCGGGACATGGCGTGGGTGATCTGTTCGACGCCGGTCTGCTGCTCGCGCGACGCCGCCGCCACCTCCTGGCACAGGTTCGCCGTCCGCTGGATCACGGGCACGAGCTGCTTGATCTGCGCACCGGACTTCTCCGCGACTTCAAGGCTCTTTCCGGCGACGTCGCCGATGTCCTGAGCGGCGTTTTGCGCGCGCTCGGCGAGCTTGCGGACCTCGGCCGCGACCACTGCGAAGCCGCGCCCGTGCTCGCCCGCGCGCGCCGCTTCGATGGCCGCGTTCAGGGCGAGGAGGTTCGTCTGGTGCGAGATCTCCTCGATGATGGTGATCTTCTGTGCGATCGCGCGCATGGCCGCGACCGTGCCCTCGACCGAGCGGCCGCTCTCCGCGGCGTCGTCGGCCGCGCGGTTCGCCATGTCTTCCATCTGGACGCTGTTGCCCGCGTTCGCCGCGATGGAAGCGCGCATCTCTTCGAGGCTCGACAGGGTTTCCTCGACGGAGGCCGCCACGTCGGAGGTACCGCTCGAAAGGTCGCCCGCCGCCGACGACACCTGGCGCGCCGCCGCCGCCATGCCCGACGCCTGGGTCTTGAGTTCGCGCGAGACACCGGCGAGCCGCTTCGTCATCTCTCCGAAGGCGATGCCGAAGCGGTCCTTCTCCGAACGCGGCTTCGGGCTCTCCCGCAGGTCGCCGTCCGCGATCTTCTCCGCGATGTCCGCCATCTCCTGGAGGTAGTGGGTGACGTCGGCGAGGGCGCGCACGAGCTGGCCGACCTCGTCGCTCGCCGTGGTCTCGAAGCGGGCGGTCACGTCGCCGTCCTTCAGCCGGTGCGCGGCCTGGACAGCCTTCCCGACCGGCCCCACGAGGGCCCGCATGACGTTGAGAGACGTGCCGACGAGCAGGGCCAAGCAAAGCACAATGATGGTGATGATGAGGTAGTTCGCCGATCTCTCGGCCTCCCGCACCGACTCGAACGATTCGGCCATCGCCTTCCGGTCGCGCTCGGTGTTGGCGGCGAGGGTATCCCGCACCTGCCGGTACTGGGTGGTCATGGCCTCGAGGGCGGCGGTGAGATCCGCTCCCTTCGAGTTGCCGATCATCTGCCGCGTGGTCCCGGTGGCGGTGTCGTAGTAGGTATTGAAGGCGCCCTCGAGCTGCGTGAGTTCGGCCTGGTTCACCACTGGGTTCGTCTTGCCGAGGGCCAGGGTCTTGAGGAACTCCTGCTTGAGCGGGTCGACCTCCGAGACGAAATCGGCGTTGCTCGCGGCCACCGCGTCCTGAAGCGCGCGCTGGATCTGAGACAGGGTCTGCTCCAGATTCCGGCTCATTTCGAGCGAAGGACCATGGCCGGTTTCGGCGAGACGCAGCTTCTCCGCTGTGCGCCCGCCCGACACCATGGTCACCAGGATGGTCAGGAGAAACCCGACCGCCGCGACCGCGGGAAGGAGCAGAAGCTTGAAGCGGAAGGAAAGGGAGTCGAACTGAAACCGTGCCACTGTGTCTCCGCGGCTAGCGAATGTTGAGAATCTTGACGCCGTCGGCGGCAACGCCCGCCGAGATGTACCCGATGGCGCCGGGATTCGCCTTGACGAAGGCGATCACCGCCGCATCCCCCGCCTTCTCCGCCGGAGGCACTTCACGGCCGGCGAAGATCTGCTGCTGCCAGTAGGAGGCGATGGCGGAGACGGGTTTGCCGTGCACGATCTTCGTGAAGGCCGCGCGCGCGGGCGAGATCGGCACCTGGTCCACGGGAACGATGGGAGTTCCGGTGTCCCACTTCACGATCTTCTTGAGGAACATCTTCCCGAGCTGCTCCCGGGTGAGGATGTCCGTGGGGTTGTTCGCGTTGACGATGACCTGGTAGTCCGCGGCCCAGCCGGCGGCGGGGCCGAGCAGGACGAGGGCCAGAAGGAGCGAAAGGATTCGGCGGGTCACTTGCTTGTTCACCTCTTGCGATGGGTTCGTGCGGCCTAAAAGGAAACCGACATCGAGACAATGCCATAGTTCACGGGGCGCGAGGGAGCCCCGAGGGGCAGGACATGGGTCTCGAGGAGCTGACTTTCCGCCCAATGGTACTCGCCCTTGAGGACGACGTCAGCCCGGACCGCGAAGGTCAGGCCCGCCGTCCAGTCCTCGTAGTACTTCGGAACCTCGAAACGGCGCGAGCCTGAAGGAAACTCGAGCCTCGAAGTGTCGAACTGGCCGTGGACAGCGAGCCGGGAAGTGAGGTTCACGCCCGCGTATGCGTACCAGGTCTCGAAGTCGACCTTGGCGTCCTGGATGCGCGTCTTGCGGTACTCGGAACGCAGCTTCACTCGCGAACCCACGTATTCGCCGGAGGCGTAGTAGTTCCTCCAGGAGTCCTCCTGATCCGAGACGATCGCAGTGCCGCGAAGGTCGAAGCGCTGGGCCCCCACGCCGAAACGCAGGCCGGAGAGGGGCGTGTTGAGCCACACCTGCCCGCCAACCATGTTCTCGGCGCGCGGCTTCACCAGGCCGTTGTCGGTGCTCTCGATCATCGAGAATCCACCGGCGTAGACCGAGGCCTCGGCGCTCCACGACCTGGCGGGCGAGGTCGAATGCCGCAGAGCGAGACCATCCACCGTCTCCGAGGTGAAGGAACCTTCCTGGTAGAAGTTGTAGGGCGTGCGGTAGAAGGGCAGCAGAGTGCCCACGTACCGCGTCTCGTTCAGGAGGCCCATGGGCTGCGGGATGCGGCCGACGCGAATCGACGTGTCCTGACCGAGCTTTCGTTCGTAGAAGGCCCAGTCGAGTTTCACGTCGGGCTCGAGCGTCATCGACCGGCTCTCGCCGAGGCGCCGGTGCGCGAGCTGGACGACCAGGGAGTCCTTGGCCGTCGGAGTGAAGCGAAGAAGAACCGCCGCGCGACGATAGTCAGTGGTACCGGTGCCGGGGATGCCCAGGATCTGCTCGCCATCCGTGTCCGCGAAAGCCTGGGTGAGATAGCCGTGAATGGCGAACTTCTCGGCCGGAGCTTCGTCGGGCGTGGCGGCGGGAGCCGGCGGAGCCTCCTGGGCCATGAGGGGCGCGGTCCAGAGCAGGAGCGTGAGGGTTGCGAGGTTCTTCAAGGGACAGACTCTTTCTTGGGTAATGGGTTTGTTGGGAATCGAGTACAGCCCTCAAGTGAGCAAATCGTGGGCCATGGTCTGAACATCGACGAAACCCCGTTGTTTCAAAGGACTTCCTCAGAGTGCGAGACCAGGCCCGTTCGTTCGGATCGCAGAAGGAGCGTTCGGATTCCAAACCCCGGGGGCGCGCGGCGATCGAGTGGCAGGCCAGGCCATCGGCATGACGCTTGCTGAAGGCCCCGCCAGATTTCAAACGAGGATTTCCGATGACACCAGCCGTCTCTGCCGATAATTCACCCGCCTCCGGTCCGCGTCAGCGGCGACGGAGAGGCGACCTGTCTCCCAACCCGGAGATGTGGAACGCGCTCCGGCAAGGCGAGGGACTGACGGAGATCCTCACGGACTTCTACGAGCGCGTCTTCGCCGACCCGAAGCTCGCTCCCTTCTTCGCCTCGACGACGCGCACGAGAGCCATCGAGAAACAGTACGCCTTCCTCCGGGAGATTCTCACCGGCGAGGAGGGCTACTTCGGCGACCGTCCGTACAACGCGCATCACTGGATGGTGATCTCGGACGAACTCTTCGACTATCGCGAAGAGCTGATGGAGTCCTGCCTCCGCCGGCACGGCCTCGAGGAGCGGTTCGTTGTCCAGTTCCGGGCGATCGACGAAGTCTTCCGAAAGCAGATCGTCAAGTCGGAGCCCAAGCCCAAGAAGCTGCGCGGGGAAGACCTCCCTCTCGAAGGCTACGGGACGATCGTCGTCGAGATCGGCACGCTCTGCGACGACTGCCAGGAAGCGATCAACGCGGGGGATCGCGTCCGATACCACCTGCGCACCGGCCAGACCTTCTGCCCGCGCTGCAGCGCGGCACGGGAAACGGCGGCCTGACCGCCTGGAAAACTGGCTGGAAATCGAACAGGTGTCCAGCCGTTGGACAGGCTCTGACCTCCGCCAGGCCGGCGGGGTGCTGTTTACACGTGGTCGTCCACAGACCATGGGGCCGGAGCCGGAGTACAAGCCGACTGGCACGTGCCTTGCTGTAGTCGTCCCACCTTGACTCGACCGGGTGCACCAAAGCGACGACGCGCCGCCGCGCCCCCACCAAGCGTCGCTCCCTCCGGAGGGCCTGGTTCGGCCAAGGTTCAGGCCAGCGGATGGCGCATGCCGCGGAGCCAGAACGTCCTGAGGCAGATGGTCGACAAGATCAAGGACGTCTTCTGGGTCCTCACGCCCGATCTCCGAACCCCGATCTACCTGAGCCCCGCCTTCGAGGGAATCTGGGGACGGTCCATCGAAAGCGCGCTCAGCGGCCCCGTCCCCATCACCCACGCCGTGCACCCGAACGACCGGAGTCGGGTGCGCGCCGCCATCCAGCGCGCCCGGCACTCTCACGCGTTCGATGCCACCTATCGAATCGTGAGACCCGATGGCGAGGTCCGGTGGATCCAGAACCAGGGCGTCGCCGTCTACGATCACCACAAGACCGGCGCACCCGCGGACGTCACGCTCAAGCCGGTGAGCGCGTTCGTCGGGATCGCCCGCGATGTGACCCAGGAATGGCTGGCCAAGAATGAACTGGCGCGCCTGCAGGCGAGCCTCGCCGAGGCGCGTCGGGTCGCCGCCTCGGGAAGCTGGGACTGGGATTTCGAGACCAGAGCGCTGCGGTGGTCGGACGAGGTCTACCGCATCTATGGCGTGACGCCGGGCGCCTTCGAAGCGACGTTCGCCTCGTTCCTCGACCGCGTGCACCCCGAGGATCGGGCCGTCGTCGAAAGGGCCTTCGAGCGATCCGGCCAGGAAGCCGAGTCTTTTGCCGTCGACCACCGGATCGTCAGGCCGGACGGCTCGGTGCGCCACGTCCGGCAGCGCGGAGGCCTCGTGCTCGTCGACGGCGAGGCGGTGCGCATGGTGGGCGGCGTGCGGGACGTGACCGACGAGAGAGCAGCCGAAGAGACGCAGAAGACGCTCTCGAGCGCCGTCGAACAGACCGCCGATCAGGTGGCGATCACCACCCCCGACGGCATCGTCCGCTTCGTCAATCCGTCGTTCGAACAGCAGACCGGCTACCCGGCGAGCGAGGTGATCGGCCGCACATCGTCCATTCTCAAGTCCGGGCTCCACGATCGCGCGTTCTACGAACGGCTCTGGAAGACCATCCTCGACGGGGACGTCTTCCGCGCCGAGTTCGAGAACAGACGCAAGGACGGATCGATCTTCGTCGAGGACAAGACGATCACGCCCATCAAGAACGGCGCGGGCGAGGTGACCCACTTCGTGGCCGTGGGGCGCGACATCACCGATCGCCGGCTCGCCGAGGCCAAGCAGGCCGAGCTCATCACCGCGGTGAGCCGGGGGGCTGCCGAATGGACCGCCACCTTCGACGCGGTGGAGATGCCGATGGCGGTGATCAACACCCGGGGAGAGGTCACGAGAGCCAACCTGGCCTTCGCGCATTCGACCGGCCGGGCCGCGCCCGAACTCATCGGGCGCCCCCTTCCCTCCTCCTCCACGCAGCCGCTTCCCGCGATACAGGCGGCAGTCGCCCAGGCGCAGGCCTCCGGCCGATCCTCCCAGCTCGACCCGGAGCGCATCACGTCTAGCTCAGGCTCGCCGACTCGTCTCCGCTGCTTCCCTTGTTCGAGGCGCGCTGAATCGGAACGGTCAGTGACGGATCGCTGCGGTCCGCCGAGGCCGGGGCGTCGATGCCGCGCTCCCCGAGGGACTCATCGCGGGTTCCCCGCAGGACCTGAAGAGGAGCGGTTTCGTTCTCGGAGGGCATCGCCCGCTCGCTTGAGCAAGGTCAATGCCACTCGCTCAGCGGACGCGGCGCGCGCCTCAACCCACATGGACAAAGGGGCTTACGCCGTACCCGGGGCCTCCCCTCGCCCTGGGGGCCTCTATGACCGATCTTCGGACGCCTGTTCGGTTTCCGTAATGGAAATGCCGAATCGGCGGAGCTTCTCGTAGAGGCTGCTGCGGGCGATTCCAAGCTTCTTCGCGGCGGGCAGGACCCGGTTCTTCTCGGCCTTGAGAACGCTCAGGATGTGTCGACGCTCCACCTCGTCGAGGGACAGAACTTCCTCGGCGGAAGGGGTCGAAGAAGCCTGGGCGGGAGGCCTCGGCTCGTCGGCGTCGATGGCGCTCTCGTCCACGATGTCGGTCTCGGCGAAGAGGCCGGCTCGCTCGATCGCGTTCCGGAGCTCACGGATGTTGCCACGCCAGTGGCGGGCCTGAAGGGCTTCGATGGCGCCCGGGGAGAGGCGCAGCCTCGGACGGCCGATCTCGGCCGCGAAGGACGCCAGAAGCGTGGCCGCGATATCGGCGACATCCCCTCGCCTCTCCCGGAGCGCCGGCACACGGAGAGGAAACGCGCTGATGCGAAAGAACAGATCCTCGCGAAAGCGCCCGTCCAGGGACATGGCGCGAAGGTCGCGATGAGTCGCGGCAATGAGCCGGAAATCCACCGTCTTCTCCCGAGTGCCTCCGAGGGGACGGATGCGACGGTCCTCCAGGGCCTTCAAGAGCTTGGCCTGCACGGCGAGGTCCATTTCCGCGAGCTCATCGAGAAACAAGGTCCCGCGGTGAGCTTCCTCGATCAGGCCGATCTTGCGCCGGTTCGCGCCCGTGAAGGCCCCCGCTTCATGGCCGAAAAGCTCGGATTCGAGCAGGTCCCGCGACAGGCCCGCACAGTTCAGATCCACGAAGGCTTCGCGCGCCCGCGGTCCGTTCGCGTGGAGCCAGCGGGCGAGGACTCCCTTGCCGCTGCCGGTTTCGCCGGTGATGAGAACCGGCCGATCCATGCTCAGGAGCCTCGTGGCCTCGCGGCGGAGGCGCTGAACGTCTTCGCTGGTTCCACGAAACGGATCCGGACTCCCGTCGGCGGCGGGCGTGGCCAGCGCCTTCAGGCGGTTCGTCCGATGCGCCAGCGATCGCTCGATGACGAGGGCGAGGGCCGACGAATCGACCGGTTTGGTGAGGAAGTTCTCCGCGCCGTGCTTGATGGCGTCGACGGCGATGCTGATCGAAGCATCTCCGGTCAGCATGATGACGGGAGTGCTGGGCGCGCGTTCCCGCAGTTGATCGAGGAGTTCGATTCCCGACGCATCCGGCAGGTTGACGTCCAGAATGATGATGTCGGGGAGCGATGCGGACACCTCGCGCAGCGCCGCCTTGCCGCTCTCCGCCTCGGCCACGTCATAGCCGATCGCCCTCAGGTAGCGCCCGATGCCCGCGCGCAGATCGGCATCGTCGTCGACCACCAGGACCAGAGATCGATCAGCCAACGGGCCACTCCAGAGTCACCAGGGCGCCGCCCTCGGCGCGATTTTCAGCGCGCGCACGGCCGTTGTGCTGTTCGGCGACGCGCTGGACGATCGCGAGGCCCAGGCCCGTGCCGCCCGGTCGTCTCGAGAAGAAGGGTTCGAATACACGCGGCAGCGCCTCGGGTCGGAAGCCTGCCCCGCTGTCGGTCACCCGGCAGCGCGCCCAGAGTTCTCCCGGGCTCTCGTCGAAATCGACCTCGACGAGGACGGCGCCGCCGGGGCGCGAGTGCTGGATGGCGTTTTGGATCAGGTTCTCTATGGCCTGCTGAATACGGCGTTGCTCCATGCGTGGTTGCAGTTCTTCATTCCCCCGCAACTCTAAGGTCACACCGGCCTCGCGAGCCATCTCGGCGGCGTTTCTTGCCGCCGCGCGCGCCACATCCAGGAGACCGGCCCGGCGGGAGATCTCCCCGGTGGGCCGGCCATAGTCCAGGAGGGCCTTCATCAGGTCGTTGATCCGCGTGATCGACCGATGCAGAGCGGGCAGGACGGCGGCGAGGCCCGGGTCTCCCTCCCGTTCGATGGCGAGAGCGTCCAGGTTCACGGTGAGACTCGCAAGAGGGCCGCGCACGTCGTGGGCGACGGCGGCCACGATGGCGCCGAGGCGCGCGAAGGCCGCGTCGTTGTTCATCTTCCTCTGAAGCTGGACCAGCTCGGTGGTGTCCTGGAGCAGCAGCACGGTGCGTGTGCCGGAGGCATGATCCATGTCGGACACGGCGCTGCAGCGCACGAGGCACGAGCCTCCACCGGGAAGGTCGTCGAGGTGTCGCTCAGCGGGCGACCCGGTGCGTTGAGCCGTTCGCGCCAGCTCGAGGCCCGTCCGGCAGGGCTCGCGATCGCAGAAGTCCGGGAACGAACGGCCGATCGCGTCGCGGATCTGCACGCCCAGATGGCGCGCCGCCGCCCGGTTGAGATCGAAGATCCGGTCGGAGCCGTCCAGGACCAGGAGCGGGGTCTGGAGCGAGTCCACGGTGGAGCGCCACAACGCGGCCGTCGTGGTCACAAAGGCGTTCAGGCGGGAGGCCTCGCGTTCGGCCTGGCGGCGCTCCGTCACGTCGTCCACGATGAGAACACTCGCGCCCGCGCCGTCGAATACGGCCGCGCGGCTGCGGATCTCGACCTCGAAAGTGCTTCCGTCCCGACGCCGATGCAGGGCGGGCGCCCGCGGCGTCGTGGAGCCCAGGGCCGCGCTCGTCGCGCGGAGCCCAGAGGTCGCGAATGCACAGAGCCAGGAACTCCGAGGCGCTCCACCCGTAGTCGCGCTCTGCGGCGCGGTTCACCGAGACGATCCTGAAACTCGACGGATCGTGGATCAGGATGGCCTGCGGATGGTCGTCGAAAAGATCCTGATAGCGGACGTGAGCCGCGGTGAGTTCCCGCCGGTGCCCCGTCTCGTCACGAAGGGCCACCACGCGCTCGCCTCGCTCCCCTCCGGGCGAGGCCTCCGAGACGCGGATGCCGATGACCTGATTGTCCTCGCCGCGTTGCAGCTCGATTCGAGCGGTGGCCCGGCGCGCGGTCAGGAGCGCCTGCTCCGCGTTGGGCAGCATCGCTTCGAACCGCTGCCCGATGGCGCTGTCCGCGGTGACGCCCAGAACTTCGGCCGCCCGGTCGCTGAGCGCGGTCACCCGCTGCTGGTCGTCGAGTACGAGCAGGGCCTCCGGCGAATGGGCGAACGCGGACGCGCGGTCTCCCGGAAGAATGTCCAGGAGCCGAAGCCGGCCCAAAGCGAAAGGCAACAGCGCCACGGAGACGAGGAGAGCGAACGGGGTCGGGTCGATGGAGACACCGGCGGTTCCGACCTTCCCAAGCCGCATCGCGTTCGCCGCCAGGGGCACCGCCCCCGAAACGAGCAGGAGAGCCATCTGCCGGGAAAGGACGCCGGACTGGGTGAACACCGCCCGCGCCAGGGCGATCAGGGCGAAGCCGATGCACGCGTAGGAGTACGCCGTATGGACCCAGAAGGCCGGCCCCGGCTCCCATATGTTCTGCCCCCTCGACCCGAAGACCGCCATGGGTCCAAGCGCGAAGAGGTGATGGGTCTCGTTCGTGTACAACGCCGCCAGACTGACCGCTGGCACGATCCCCAGGGCCGTGACCACGGTCGGCGACACTGCGGATCCGAAACCCGCGAGCCGCAGCGCGAAGACGAGAAAGGCCGGGGGCAGCGTAACGATGCCCCAGTAGGTGGCGTTGCCCCAGAACAGCCGGTCACCCAGGCTCGTGGAGGAAATGTGAACGGCCTGCGCCGCCGACCACCAGCCCGCGGAAAGCGCGGTCAGGACGAACGAAGGTGTCGCGTCGGAGGGTCGCTTCAGGGCGGCAAAGATCGCCACCAGAAGGGCGACCGCCGCCTGGCCCAGCAGGAGGAGAGACGCGGAATAGTGGTCTGACATTGGCCGGGCGGCGAACCCTTCGATTCTATGCCATCGGCGGGACGCAAAGGCCGGGGCGAGAGCAGTCACCGTAGGAAGAAAAAGGGCCCCGGAGCGTGCGGCTCCGAGGCCCTGGAACCGCCGTCCTCTTTCAGGAACGGCGGCAACGACGGCGGCCCGCTCGGGCCGTTACTAGAACGACCAGCGCGCGCCCACCTGGATCTGCCGGGGAGGCGTGATCGCGGCCGGACCGCCGAACGGCACCGAGGTGGTCGATCCGAGGGCGGCGGGCGGCGGGTTGAAGACGCCGGTGCCGCCTACGTTGTTGAACACCGAGGTAACGGTGTCGACATTCAGCGCGTTCGTGATGTCGGAGTAGACGGACAGGCGGTGATCTCCCTTGATCGTAAAGATCTTCTCGAGCCGAAGGTCGAGGATGTTCAGAGTGTCAAGCCGGCGGCTGCCCCGTGGTTCGAGGGACGGGCGACGGCCGGCGGAGCTCGCGAAGTAATACCCCGTCGTCGAGTAGTTCGTGGTGGATCCGCTCAACTGGACATAGGGGGCATACGTGCCGCCGCTGATCGACCGGAAGTACGCGTTGATCGCGACCTCGACCTTGGGAATCTGCACGCCGACCATGGCCTTGATTTCGTGTGTCCGATCGTTGCTCAGATTTCCGTCCGCGTTCACCAGCGACATGGTCGGGCTCGCGTAGAAGCTGCTTACCCCGTACGTTCCCTCGCTGCTGTTGTTGACGGTGCCCTTGGTCTGCGACCACACGTAGGACAGCTGCGCGCGCCATCGGTTGGAGTAGTTCTTGGTGAGAACGAACATCGCCCCCTTGTACTTCCGATAGGCGTCGACGGTGCCCAGCACATTGCCGGCGGGATCGAGATACTGGAATCCATCCGGATTCGTGATGTAGACGTCCCCCGCCGAAGCGGAGCGGTTCGCCCACCGGTAGTACGTGTAGGGTGTCGCGGGATGGACGAGATTCTTCCCGTTGGGCGCTGGCGAAGTGCCGGTCTGACGCGTCCACCGGGCCGAGGGGAGAACCTGGCCGATGAAGTTCTTGTTGTCGCGCATGATCCCGGTGACGGCGAGACGGACGTTGTTGCGCAGCGCCCGCTCGAAGCCGAACGAGAACTCGTCCACCCGCGGGTGCTTGATGTCGGGATCGATCTTGGCGATCGGCGCCTTCACGCGGTTCACTTCATCGCGGCGGCTGAGCGGGCAGTTGTAGGTTGCCGTCGGCCCCTGCGGTCCGTAGGCGGGGCAGCCCGCCATGTCCCAGGAAATCGAATCCTGGTACCCGGCGGTGGCCTGCTTGTAGATGTCGTTGAAGATGCCCTCGTAGTACTGGCTGTAGCTGCCCTTGATGACCGTCTTGGTGTCGCCCTTGGGATCGAAGGCGAAGCCCAGGCGCGGCGCGATGCTGGTGTTCGAGTACAGAGTATCGCCACCCGGGGCGCCGCCTCCCACGTGGTCCAGGCGGACTCCGAGGTTCAGGGTCAGGCGGTCGTTCACGTGCCAGGCATCCTGCGCGTAGCCCGCGAGCTTCTTGTTGCGGCCGTTGAGGTCGTAGCCGTATCCGTACGCGTAGTACGGCTGGCCGCCGTAGTCGTAGTAGTAGGTGTTGTTGGTGTGGCTGTAGCGGTCCCGGGTCTTGCTGCGCTCGACCTCGATGCCGAACTTCAGGTCGTGCTTGCCAAAGCCTTCCGCGAAGTGCGAAATCGAAGCGTTCACCTGGTTGCGGCCGCGGTCGGCGTAGTAGGACCACCCCTGGGAGACGGAGTAGAGGCTGGTCTCCCCGTCGAAGTGCTGCGGCGCCTTGACCTTCGGGTTGAGGTCATAGAAGCCGGTCCAGCCGGTGTACTTCACCTCGCTGAACGTCTTCGATCCGAAGATGTGGCGCCACTGGCCGATCCACACCCATTCGGGGGCGTCTTCCTGGTTGGTGAGATCGTCGGTAGCGACGAGCGCGGAGACGCCGGCGCGGCCGATGATGTTGTAGGCGTCGTACTGGACGTGCGCCATGAAGTTGTTGGAAGCGCTCGGCTGGTAGTTGAGCTTGACATTGACGCGCGGGCTGACCTCGTCGTTCACGGTGCGCGGGCCGGCCGGGTCCTGGTTGAGGTGATACCGCTGGGCGCTCGCGAAGAAGAACAGCTTGTCCTTGATCAGGGGACCCGAGAACTGGGTGGTGAAATCGGTGAACTTGTTGGTCTTCGCCGATTCGCCGAGGGCCGGGTTGATCTTGGTCACGTCGGCGCCCACGTTCTTGCTGGCGAGGCTCCCCTTGGTGTAGGTGAAATCGAAGAGGCCCGCGTAGCGGTTGCCGCCGGACTTGGTGATGGTGTTGACCACGGCGCCCGTGAAGGAGCCGTACTCGGCGGGCGCGCCGATGCCCACGATTTCCACTTCCTCGACGATGTTGAAGTTGAAGAACGTCCAGGCGGTGCCGCCGGAAGGATCGCGGGTGTCGACGCCGTCGATCAAAAGTCCGTTCGCCGACGAGCCGTCACCGCCGAAGGCGGACTGGGAGTTGATGCCGGGGGCGAAGTTCAGGAGGTTGGTCGCGGTATTGCCCTGGCGGATCGGCATGTTGTACAGAAGATCCTGGGACAGGTTGTTCTGGGTCGAGGAAGAGGTGACGTCCACCACCGGAGCCTCACCCACCACGTCGATCGAGTCCGTCTGGCCCTTCACCTTGAGGGACGCGTCGATGGTCGACTGCTTGCCGACCGACACTTCGAGGTTTTCCCTCCGCTGCGACTGGAAGCCGGCCATGCTCACCACGACCGTGTAGACCCCGGGATCCACCGCGTTGAAGCGGTAGCCGCCCTGGGCGTCGGTGACGGCGTCGCGCGTGCCCGTCTTGCCGATGAGCTGAACGGTGGCGCCCGGAAGCACGCCGCCCGAATCGTCCTTCACCACCCCGGCCACGACGCCGGAGAAGCTCTGCGCGGCCACGAAGGCGGGGACCGCCATCACCAGAGCCGCGAGCACTGCGATTGCACGAAGATGCTTGGTCATTTCTTTCCTCCTAGCGGACAGGCGACTTGACCGGCTTGCGGTCATGGCCGACGGAGTAGACGGTCAGGCCGAGACCCACCGCCAGGAGACCGAGGCTGAGTCTGCCCGCCGTGGTCTTGAAGAACGAGCTGTCGGTCCGGGGGTTTCCCGTGGCCGGAGCCGCGGTGGTCTGCGCGCTTATGGGCGCCTTGTTGCCGGCTTCCTGGGCCGCGCTCCAGAGCGTGGGAGCGGGCGCCGGTTCGGCGGCGCCGGCCGTGGTCGCCGCGATGCTCAGGGCGAGAACGGACGCAACGCCGCGCATCTTCGATATCCGCATACGTGAGGCCTCCTTGGGTTTGATTGGATCGGAAAAAGTGAAAGCGCGAGGTGCGCAGCGTTCACTCAAGTGAACCGATTAGAGCGTTCAACACCCACGCGCGTCAAGCGAGATGAGCGATTCCTCGCGTTCAAAATTCTTGATGGGTGCAGGGAGACGCGTTGACGCGCGCGAAGATGAGCGGCTAGCGTCCGCTTCCTCATATGGGTCGAAAGAAGAGACCGGCGCCGCCGGTCGAAGAAACCGCCGCCGCCCCTGGACCTCAGAAACGGTCCGCCGGAGTGCGGGCCGCCGCGGCGATCGTGTTCCTGCTCGTCGCGGCCGGCGTCGCCCTCTTCCGGAGCCGCGTGCCCGAAGGCATCGAAGGCACACGAGCCTTCCTGACCTCCCGGAAGGGCGCCTCCGAAGTGAATCTCCTCGTGGTCACCCTCGACACCACCCGCGCCGACCGGCTGGGCCCGTACGGATTCAACCGGGGAACCACGCCGCGTCTGGATCAACTGGCCGAGGAAGGGGTGGTCTTCGAGCACGCGACCGCGGCGGTCCCTCTCACCTTTCCGTCGCACACCACCATCTTCACCGGCGAATACCCCACCCGTCACGGCATCCGCGACAACGGCGGCTTCTTCCTCGATCCTTCGGCCACCACCCTGGCCGAGGTTCTGAAGGGCGCGGGTTACGCGACGGGGGCGTTCATCGGCGCGTGGGTCCTGGAATCGCGCTGGGGCCTCGCCCAGGGTTTCGACAAGTACTCCGACGAGTTCGATCTCTCCAAGTACAAGATCGTCTCGCTCGGCACGGTGCAGAAGAAGGGCGAGGAGGTCGTGTCTGACGCCATCTCCTGGCTCGACACCGTCAAGGCGAAGAAGTTCTTCGGCTGGGTTCACCTCTATGACGCTCACACCCCGTACGAGCCGCCCGAGCCCTTCGCCTCGCAGTTCCCCAACCAGCCGTACCTGGGCGAGATCGCCTACGCGGACGCCCAGGTCGGGCGGCTCCTCGACTGGCTGAAAGCGAACGGTCTCGACCGGAACACCGTGGTGATCGTCACCGCCGATCACGGCGAGAGCCTCGGCGATCACGGCGAGGCCACGCACGCCTACTTCGTCTACGACTCCACCATGCACGTGCCCCTCATCGTTAAGACGCCCTGGAACAACAAGGGCCGCAACGCATCGATGGTGTCCTCCGCCGACATCTTCCCCACCGTGCTCGACCTGCTCGGCCTGCCTCCGGTGAAAGGCCCCATCGACGGGGCCTCCCTCGCGCCCGGCATCGTGAACGCGAAAGCGGCGGTGGGAGGCACGGCCTACGCCGAGACCTACTTCCCCCGCTACCACTTCGGCTGGCAGCATCTGCGTTCCCTGCGCAGCAACGAGTACACCTATGTCGATGCTCCCGAGCCCGAGCTTTACGACCGCAAGGCGGATCCGGGTGAGACCACCAACATCTACAAGGCCTTCTCCGCGCGCGCCGAAGACCTGCGCCTGAAGATCGAGGCCCTGGCGAAAGTCGACAAGGGCAAGGTGCCGGAGAGGAAGAGCCTCGACCCCGACACTCTCCAGCGCCTCGCCGCCCTCGGCTACGTGGGGAACGTGATCGACGTGAATCCCGATGCCGTGTTGCCCGATCCCAAGCTGAAGCTGCCTCTCTTCCAGAAGATGAACCGATCCAAGGACCTCGCCCAGGACGACGACATCGAGGGCGCCGTGAAGCTCCTGCAGTCCGTGGTGGCCGAAGATCCGAACATCATGGATGCACACCTCACCCTGGGAAACTGGCTGGTGCGCCTGAAGCGTGCGGAAGAGGCGATCGAGTCCTTCCGGCGCGCCGTCGCCCTCAAGCCGGACGATGACATCGCGCTCGGGAACCTGGCCCGCCTGTATCTGGCCCGCGGTCGCCGGAGCGACGCCGAAGATGCGCTGCGCGTTTTCGAAACCGCGCTCTCCCGCAACCCGAAAAACCCGCAGGCCTGGTTCCAGCTCGCCATCCTTTCCATGGACATGGGCGACGCGGAGAGGGCGAAGCACTCGTTCGTGCGCGCCGCGGAGGAGAATCCGAAGATGGGCGCCGCCTGGATCGGGCAGGGAGCGCTCGCCTTCTCGGCCTCGCGGCTCGCCGAGGCCGAGCAGATGATCCGCAAGGGGCTCGAACTCGAACCCGAGGCCAGGGGCGGAAGGTACAACCTCGCGCGCGTGCTCGAGGCGCGCGGGCGATTCGATGAAGCGGAATCGCTGTACCGGTCCGAACTATCCACCTACGCGGATCACGGCAAGGCCCGATTCAACCTCGCCCAGCTCGAGCGACAGCGCGGCAATATGGCGGCCTACCTGGCCGAACTGCGGGCCTCCACGGAAAAGGCTCCGGATTTCGGTCCCGCGTTCTTCTTTCTAGCCCGCGAGGAACTGAACGCGGGCCGCCTCGAATCCGCGCGCGACCTCGCCGAACGCGGCCTCAAGGTCGACAACATTTCCGAGGTCGCCCCTCTCGGTCACTTCGTTCTCGCCGATATCCTCTCCCGTCAGAACAAACCGAAGGAAGCCCAGGAAGAAGCCGCGAAAGGCAAAGCCCTGGAATCACGCAAACGCCGGTCCCTGGACATCGGCTGAAGCATCCAGGCCGCGACATGGGGACGGCGTCAACGGCTCGTCACCCCGGATCCGGCCGGGGCCGCGAAGCAACGTAACCCACCACTCCCATACCCACGAGCACACCCATGACCGATACCACGATCATCCCCTCCGCTCAGGTCACCGCCGCCTTCGCCGCGGGCGGCTCGTTCCTCGAAACCTCCGAGTACCGGCTGGGCATGGCCCGTCGCGAAGGCCCGGGGGACGCCGAGGTTCACGACATCGACACCGACATCTTCTATGTCTTCGAGGGAACGGCCAACCTGGTCCTGGGAGGCGAGCTGGTCGAGCCGAGAACGGTCGGCCCGAACGAACACCGCGCTTCGAGCACGCGCGGCGGCACGGCGCGGGCGGTCACCAAGGGGGACCTCATCGTCATCCCCCGCGGCGTGCCCCACTGGTTCAATGAGGTGAGCGCCGCGCCGTTCATCTATCTCGTGGTCAAGTCGACGAAGCCTTGACGCACCCGCCAGGGGGGTCGGCTCAGGGCGCTTTTCTAGCCCGTCCGATGCGAATCTGGATGCCCGCTCCCCAGTGGTAGAGCCAGTCGTCGCCGGAAGGCCGGTCCTCGAGCCTCTTGGAAACGCCCAGGGTGAAGCGCACGAAGGACACGGAGAGGCCGCCTTCCACTCCAAGGCAGGTCGAGTTCGGGGAGGCGCTCCGAGGTTCGTCCCAGGAACGGCTGACGATGGCTTTGAGGTCCGCAAGGACGCGGACGGACTTCTCCTCGGTCAGGATCACCACCGACCTTCCGATCCCGAACGTGCCCGCTCCTCGGCCGGCCGTGGCCTCCACCATGATCCCCGAACCCATGGCGAACCCTTCGGTTCCCGCTCCCGGGACGTCCTCCCCGAACGACAGGCCGAGGTGGGCGGCCGCGCGCTCGGGTGACCCGAATGAGATCCCCCAGTAGGGGAACGCTCCGGCCTGCGCAACCGCGGGCCACAAGAGGACGGCGGCGAGGACGATGAGAGGCCGGGTGAAGGAACGCCCCTTGGTGTGCATCATGCCCGGGTAACGCCGAAGTCGACGAGCGGGTTCCCTGCGCGCCCTACGACCTAACGGACGCCTCGCTTCCACCCGGCGCCAGGCGCGATCGCGAGGCGCGGACCTCCATTATTCCGAACCCGGCCATCAGCAGGAGGCCGGTGACGGAAGTGGAGAAGGTCGCAAGGGTCAGGGAGAAGGATTCCACGAGGCGATCCGGGCCGGGCAGGGTGAGGGGCGCCAGCAGGTCGAAGCGCCACCACCAGCAGACCGTGACCATCGCGAGGGCGGCGGAGAGCAGCAGGCCCATGGCTCCCGCGCTATCCACCGCCCAGTCGGCCTTCGGGCGGCGGACGAATATGCGGCCGGTGAGGGCGGCCGTGAAGGCGGCGACGACGGTCAGGGCGGCGGCGAGCGTCATGATGCGCAGGAAGAATGGCACGAGCATCTCGTCGTAATTGATCGCGGAGAATGACTGCGGGGGAATCCGCGATCCGATGGGACCGAAGAGGGCCAGAACACCCACGATCGCGCCCGCCCAGAGCCCGAGGCGGCTCGCCCGGGCGAGGCGAACCACGACGAGAGCGATGGCGGCGATTCCCGCGCAGGCGAGGATGAGGGCCGGGAAGATCGCGGCCTTGCGGCGCTCGCGCTGCGCGAAAGCGAGGCTCGCGAAGTCGCTGCCGGAGCTCATGGCCGCGGTCACGCCCAGCCGCTCGCTCACCGACCGTTCGAAAGCCGCGTGCTGCGCCTCCGCGGCGGCGTGGATCGAGGCCCGGCCGCTCTCGTCGAGAGCGAGTGCCGACTCGATAGGAGCGCCCTCGCTCGCAGTGGGGAGAGGAGCGCCGAGGAGGACGGCGATGGTCGGGGCGATATCGGCCTGGCTTGCCTTCACGATGGCGCCGGGCCTGATTCCAGCACCCGCCATCACGATGGGAATCGCCAGAACCTGCGCCTCCTCGCCTCCATGGCCGCCTGCATCCCGGTGGCCGTGATCGGCGGTGACGATGAGCGTCTCCCGCGACAGGTCGAGCCGGCCCAGGAGTGCGGCGAGCACGGGATCGGTGCGCTGCACCTCGGCGAGGTACTCGGGTGAGGCTCCCCCGTATTCGTGCGCCGCGAAGTCGGTCGAGATGATGTCCGCTATCCGCAGCATCGCGGGCTCCTGCATCACGAAGGCGATCCCCGCCTCCTGGGACGCTCGCACTTCTCCGACCTGACGGACGAAGGCGCCCGGTCCTTCCTTCCCTTCGCCCGCGCGATACACGCCGCAGGCCTCGATGTCCTTGCCGAAAAGCCCGGGCCAGATCTTCGATCCTGCGATCCGGCAGCGCCCTCCGAGCGCGCCCACGCGGCGGATGATGTTGTCGAGCGGGATCATGCGCTTTTGCCGGTTGGTGGTGACTCCGTGGATCGCGGGATACGCGCCCACCGCGATCGTGGCGCGACCCGGGCGCGAGAAAGACGGTGTGCCGACCGTGCCTTCGATATCAGCACCTCTGGCCCGAAGCGCGTTCAGCGTCTCCATGCGACGCGATGCGTCCAGCCTCAGCCCATCGACGAGCAGGACGGTGACGCCCGCGCTGAGAGGCGCTCCCGTGGCCGCGGAAGGCTGAGCAAACGAGAAGCCGGGGTCGAAGTTCAAGACCCAGTCCCACATCCTCGAGCCAAAGGAGGCGGCGCCGAGCGCCGTCAGGAGGAGGCCGATGACGAGACCGGTTCGGTGCTTCATCGCCCATATTGTCGCAGGACGGCAGTTGAAGCGTCGCCTCCGGTCCGTCGCCGTGTCGGTCCTTCCTTGAAGGTTCAGGGGGAAGCAACGCTTGCACACGAAATGCACTACAAATGCATTCTGACGACAGGTCGATGGGTTGAATCCACCGACTCGATGGCCTGCTTCAACGATATGGAGTCGAGGCGGTTGATTCCATTCGCATAGGTCATTGCACCGATTCAGCTTAAGACTTTCTCAAGGTCTGGCCTGGGTCTTGCTCTTGTATGCCAATGAGTCAATGAACACCGCAACTATTTCAGGAGATTGATGAAATGACACACATAACGAGAGTCCTGTCGCGTTTCGCGACGGTCCTGGCCCTGATCGGGCTCGCCTCCCTCGCCTCGGCCCAGATGACCCGCGGCAGCCTCGGCGGCACCGTTCGGGATGACACGGGCGGCGTCCTGCCCGGGGTGAGCGTGACGATCACCAACGAAGCCACCGGCCTCGTCCGCACCGTCGTGACGAACGCGGAAGGCTTCTACCGGGCGCCCGCCCTGGAGCCCGGAAAGTACACGGTCGCTGTCCAGCTCGCCGGGTTCCGGCGCCTCGAGCGCACCGCGGTGCAGGTCCTCACCAACCAGGAAACCACGTTCAACGCTGAGCTGAAGGTGGGCGGCCTCACCGACACCATCGTGGTCGAGGACGTGCGGGGCGAGATCGAACTCAACAAGACGAACCCCAATCTGGCCATGACCGCCACCTCGCGCATGGCCGTCGAGCTGCCGCTTCCCGGCCGCAACATCAACAACCTCGCGCTGCTCGGACCCAACACCTTCACGGCTCCCGGGTCCACCGGCATCTCCGCCAACGGCAACCGCGCGCGCAACAACAACTTCATGATCGACGGCACGGACAACAACGACCTGTCCGTCACCATCCAGACCACTCCCGTCCTTCCCGAAGAAGTCGCTGAGTACCAGAGCGGCACCGCCAGCTTCTCGGCCGAGTTCGGCCGCAACTCCGGAGCCCAGATCAACGTCATCACCCGTTCGGGCACGAACAGCTTCAAGGGCGAGGTTTGGGACTATTACCGCTCCGCCGGCCTCAACTCGCTCGACAACCTCGAGAAGGCGAGCGGCCTGACCGAACCCACCAAGTTCGTTCGTCATCAGGCGGGCTTCTCGGTCGGGGGTCCGCTGGTCAAGAACAAGACCTTCTTCTTCGGCCTGTTCCAGCGCGATTCGAACAGAACAGGCGAGACTCTGGGCGCCACCGTGAGAGTGCCCACACCCGCCGGCTACGCGGCGCTGCAGAATGTCCCGCTGCGCGCCGGTCAGAGCGCGGCCAGCCGTCAGGCCGTGCTCCAGCGCCTCTCTTTCCTGCAAGGCCTCTATTCCAAGAACCCGGTGTTCCGCAATGTCTCGAACCAGACCGTCAACGGGGTGGCCATCGAGACCGCTCAGGTGAACTTTGGCCGTTTCACCCCGAACACCACCTACAAGTACACGGGCCGGATTGACCACCAGCTCGCGGTCAAGGACAACCTGACGCTGCGCTACTCGCTCAACCGTCCCGACACCATGAACAACGCGTCAAACACCCAGTTCGCCGACCTGTTCGCGGGGAACACCTCGACGCGGGATCACAACGCTTCACTCTCCCACACCCACATCTTCGGCCCGAACTCCCTGAACGAGTTCCGCGCTTCCTATGTGCGGCGCGACCTTCAATTCCCGGAAAACGACCCCAACTCGCCGAGCGCGACCATCACGGGCCTGTTCACCATCGGCGGCCTCAACAACTTCCCGCAGGGCCGGGTGCAGAACTCGTTCCAGTTCACGAACAGCACCTCGGTCATGCGCGGACGCCACTCGTTCAAGTTCGGAGCCGACGTCCGCTACAACAAGCTCGACAACCAGGCGGCCTTCGACTCGAAGGGCACCTTCACCTTCGGAAGCCTCGAGAACTACATGAACAACCTCGCCACCACGTACAACCAGGCGCTGCAGACCGCGAGCTTCCTGGCCAAGCAGTGGCAGTGGTTCTTCTACGCCCAGGACGACTTCCGCATCAGCCCCGACTTCACGGTCAACCTCGGCGTGCGCTACGAGCTCTCCACCGTTCCCCTCGGCTTCTTCGGAGCCACCGACGCGGAGAGCCTGAACGCCCTCGTGCCGCCCCCGGTCAAGCGGGACATGAACAACGTGGCGCCCCGCGTGGGCTTCGCCTGGAGCCCGCGATCGAGCGGCTTCTTCGGAGACGGCAAGACCTCCATCCGCGGCGGGTACGGCATCGGCTATGACGTGCTCTTCTACAACCTGCTCACCGTGAACGCCTCGAACTACCCGCGCGTGGTGGTGGTGACGCAGAACAACGCCCTCGACGTGTATCCCAACAAGACCACGGCGAGCGGCGCCGCCACCTTCAATCCCCTCGCCGGCTACGTGAACTCCGCGGAGAACGCGCAGAACCCGCTCACCCACTTCTACAGCCTCTCCATGCAGCGTGAGGTGGGCCGCGACTACGTGTTCCAGATCGGCTACACGGGCAGCACCGGCCGCCACGGCGTCAACCAGCAGCAGATGAACCCGGCGATCCTCACCGAGGCGCAGGCCGCGCTCGTGCGCTCCACCGGCAGCCAGACCGCCATTCCGACGGTGCAACAGCGGCGGCTCTTCCCGCAGTTCGGCTCGCGGACCGTTATCCCCTCGGACCTCGGGCCGGGAGGCAACGACGCGCAGGCGAAGTCGCAGTATCACGCGATGTTCGTGCAGGTGAACAAGAAGATGTCGCACGGCATCCAGGCCGGGCTCTCGTACACCCTTTCGCGCCTGAAGAGCAACAACGACGAGTCCCTCGGCGTCGCCGACATCACGGGCAGCGCGTCTCAGGTTCCTCAGGACTACTTCGACATTTCGTCCGAGTACGGCCTTTCCGTGTTCGACCGCACCCATCGCCTGGTCGTCCACTACATGTGGGAGATCCCGAGCCCCAAGTCGGGCTTCCTGAAGCAGGTGATCGGCGGATGGCAGGTGTCGGGTATCACCGCCTTCCAGTCGGGCCAGCCCTTCACCGTGGTCACCGGCCAGGACACGAACGGCAACGGCTCGGCGGGCGGCGATCGGCCGAACCTCACCGGATCGGGCTCCTTCGACTGGGATTCCGAGCACAAGGGCTTCACAAACAACGGCTACTACACGGTGCCTCGCACCGCGAGCGGCGCCGTGCTCCCCTTCAGCCTCGGCAACGGCAACGGTCTGAAGACAGCGCATCGGGCTGCCTCGTTCTGGAACACCGACCTCTCGCTCGCGAAGAACTTCAACATCCGAAGGACTCGCCTGAACCTCCGCATCGACGCGTTGAACGTGTTCGACCAGGACAACTACGGCGTCCCCGTCACCAGCATGTCGAGCGCCGACTTCGGCAAGAACCTGAACAACTGGGGCAACCGCTCTCTGACCCTGAGCGGCAAGGTCTCCTTCTAGTTCCGCCCGAAGACGTTCCGAAGGCCCCGGGGGTTGTCCCCGGGGCTTTCTTCTTTCGGGCAGTCCACGGACAGTAAGGTGCGGGGTTCCAAGCGATGCCCCGCCCTTTCGGTCAGCACTTTCTCCGCCCCGAGCCCGCGCACGACCTCGTCGATCTGATCGATCCGCGGCCCGAAGACACCTTCCTCGAGATCGGCCCGGGCGCGCTCGCCATCACGTCCCTCCTCGCCGCACGATGCCGGGCCGTGGTGGCAATCGAAATAGACCGGCGGCTCGTCGAGGAACTGAAGGGCCGGGCGCCTTCGAACGTCACCGTCATCGAGGGGGATGCCCTCGAAATGGACTATCGAAGCCTGGTTCCGAAGGGCTCGCGCCTCGCCGGGAATCTGCCCTACGCCATTTCGAGCCCGCTCCTCCGCCGCTTCCTCGACCACCGCGACTATTTCACCGACGCCCATCTCATGCTCCAGAAGGAGGTCGCGGAGCGGGTCGCCTCACCTCCCGGATCAAAGGCCTACGGCATTCTCTCGGTTTTCTACGCCCTGTGGGCGGATGTCTCGATCGTCCAGCGTCTAAAGCCCCGTGACTTCAACCCTCCGCCCAAGGTCGACTCGGCGGTCATCCGATGCCGGTTTCTGCGCGGCCCCCGCCATCCCGTCCAGAGCGTCCCCGCCCTCGAAGCGCTGGTCCGGGCGTCCTTCACCCAGAGACGGCGTACGATTGAAAATAATCTTAGACTTAGGTATCCTGACCTCAAGCATTACTTTAAGTTGGCCGGAATCTCGGAAGTCCGTAGAGCTGAAACACTTACGGTCGCCGAATTCGCCCGGCTGGCCGAAGTATTGCCCGCACCCGTAGACCTCGCGAAGACCCCTTGAACTCCGATCTCCGAATCACGCCGATTGGGGGACTGGGCGAGTTCGGCATGAACTCGCTTCTCCTTCAGACGGGCGAGGATCGCCTGCTCATTGACGCGGGGCAGATGTTCCCGGAGTGGGACAACGGGGTCGAGCGGATGGTGCCCGACTATGGCCGGCTCGGATCGGGCCGCCTGCACGCGATCCTCCTCACTCACGGGCACGAGGACCACATCGGGTCGCTGCCTCAGGCGCTGGAGTGGTCGCGGGCGCCCGTGTACGGCACGCGCTTCACTCTCGGCCTCGCCGGCCGGAGCCTCGCCGAAGCGGGCATCGAAGGCGATCTGAGGACCATCGAGCCCGGCGTCGTCATCGAGGCCGGGCCTTTCCGCGTGCACTCGCTTCCCGTGGCCCACTCCACCCCGGGCTCCGTCGCCTTCGTCATCGAGTGCGGCGGCCTCGTGATCCTCCACACCGGCGACTTCAAGCTCGCGAAGACCGCCCCCGCCGCGGACCGCACGAACCTCGAGGCCTTCGCGGCGTGGGGCCGGCGCGGCGTCGACCTCATGTTCGGCGACTCCACGGGCGCGGAGACCCCCGGGGTCACCGGCCACGAAGACGACGTCATTCCCGGGATCGAAGCGGTGTTCGACGAAGCGGAAGGCCGCGTCATCGCCACCTGTTTCTCGTCCTCCATCCCCCGCATCGAGCGCATCGCACGGATCGGCGGAGCGCGGGGACGCAAGGTGACCTTCGCGGGCCGGCGCATCACCGAAAACGCCACCCTCGCCAAAGACCTCGGGCACCTCACCCTCGACGCCGAGGTGCTGATGCTCGACGACGCAGTCACCGGCACGACTCCTTCGCGTCAGATGCTCGTGTTCGCCGCGGGCTCGCAGGCCGAGCCGCGATCGGCCCTGGCGCGCATGGCTTCGGGCCAGCACCCGCTGGTGAAGATAGAGCGCGGCGACCTCGTCCTCTTCTCCTCGCGCGTCATCCCGGGCCGGGATCGCATCGTCTCGCGCATGATGGCGAAGCTCATCCGCGCGGGCGCCCGCGTGGTCCACGGCGGATGCGCTCACGTCCACGTCTCCGGCCACGCCGCCCAGGACGAACTGAACGAACTCGTGAAGCTCGTCCGTCCTTCGATCTTCGTGCCCATCCACGGCGAGCTCCGGATGCTCGCGGCCCATGCCCGGCTCGTGGAATCGGCGCTTCAGGGCGACGTGAAGGTCCACGTCATAGAGAACGGCGATGTCCTGCTGGTCAGCGATGCCGGCGCGCGGCTCGTGGACCGTGTCGAGATTCCCAGGCGCTGCATCGGCGCCGGCCTCTCCGGCGACCTCTCCGACGACCTGCTGGGCGAGCGTCATCGGCTGTCCACCGCAGGTTTCGTGAGCCCCATCGTCTTCGTCTCCGCGACGAACGGCAAGTGGGCGAGGCCCTGCGAGCTCGTCACCCGCGGGTTTCTCGATGGCAGCGCCGGCGATTCCATCGTGGCGGAGATCCGCGATACCGTGAATGCCACCGTCCGCGAATGGGCGACGGACACCTCTCCCAAGGGACTTCGCGCCACCATCGAGACCGACGTGACGAGACTCCTCAAGCGCCGGTTCCAGCTGCGGCCCGTGGTCGCGCCCGTGCTGGTGGAGATCTGACCGCCATGGCCGCCAACTCCCGGACGCTCTGGCCCGAACTAAAAGGCGCCTGCCTGCTCGGCTTCGCGCTCATGATGCTGCTCTCCTTCGCCACCTACGATCCTCACGATCCGACGCCCTGGTTCAGCACCGGGGCGATAGGCGAGCCGCGCAACTGGATCGGGCGGTACGGCGCCTTCATCTCCGAGCTTTTCCTGGGGCAGGGCTTCGGAATCGCCGCCTTCGTCCTGCCCCTGGGTCTGCTCGTCGCGGGCTGGCGGCTTCTGTGGCGCGAGGAGCTCGACGCCGCCGTCACCAAGAGCGTCGGCCTCGTGGCCCTCCTGCTCTCCACCGCGGGCTTCGCCTTCATCGCCTTGAAGACGGTCCCCTTCTCCGGCGAACCGATCCGCGCCGGTGGGGCGGTCGGCGAGGCGATCGCCCTCTTCCTGAGCCTGCGCGTGGGACGATTCGGCGCGGTGGTCGTTCTCGGTCTTTCCCTTTTCACCGGCCTCATCCTCACCACGCAGTTCTCCTTCTCCGCGTTCCTCACCTCCCTCGTGGCGTGGATCGCCGAGCGCATCACCGCGGCCCGGGTGGCCTTCGCGCACTGGCGCGAAACCCGCCGCAAGGACCAGCTGCGCCAGCAGGTGATCAGGAAGCACGCGGCGAGGACCCAGGAAGGCGGCGAGGATGAGCAGGATCTCCCCGTGATCGACCCGGCCGAGGCGCGCTTCATCGACCTCCCGCTGCACGAGACGACCTCGGCGGCGGCAGGTCCCACGCCGGCCCGGACAGCCGAGGCGCCTCGCCCCGTGGGCCTCGTGTTCGATCCCATTTCCGAGCCCGAGGCGTATCCGGTGCGGTCGAACCAGAGCATCACCGGCACGGGCCATCCCGTGGAGGCCTTCGCGCGGCCGTTCGAGGACCTCGATCTCCGTCCCGCCACACCCGTCGGCCCGTCGTCTCTCGGCCACCCGGACGAGGACCTCCTGCGTCCGGCGCCTATCGCCGTGACTCCCGTGCCGCCTCCACCGTCGGTGGTCCCCATCCAGAGTTCGATGATCCCGAACACCCCCGGGCCGGCCTCGGCGCCTCCCGGGCCGCCCATCGTGGAAGCACCCTCGCGCGCCGCCCTGCGCCGCAAGCGTGAGCCGCTCTCCCCCGAGGTGCAGAACGCGCGTTCCGCGGTCAAACGCGGCCGCTTCGCCCTTCCTCCCCTGAGCCTCCTCGATCCCACCGTCGCCGTCTCGAGCTTCGACCGCACGAAGCTCACCGATCGTGCGCGCGTGGTGGAGGCGAAGTGCAAGGAGTTCGGGGTCGCGGGCGCCATCGTCGAGATCCATCCCGGCCCGGTGGTCACCACCTACGAGTTCAAGCCGGATGCGGGCGTCAAGTACGCGAAGGTGGTCTCGCTCGCCGACGACCTCGCCCTCGCCCTCGAAGCGGAATCGGTCCGCATCGACCGCATGGGCGGCCGGGGCACCGTGGGCATCGAGATCCCGAACGAGGAGCGCGAGATGATCGGCCTGCGCGCGGTCCTCGACTCCGACCTCGCCAGGCGGTCCTCCGCCCGCCTGCTCATCGGCCTGGGCAAGAACGTGGCGGGCGACACCTACATCGCCGACCTCGCCACCATGCCCCACCTGCTCATCGCGGGCGCCACCGGCACGGGCAAGAGCGTGGGCCTCAACTGCATCATCGCGAGCCTTCTCTTCCACACCACCCCCGACGAATGCCGGCTGATCATGATCGATCCCAAGCGGCTCGAGCTCGGGGTCTACGAAGGCATCCCCCACCTCCTCGCGCCCGTCGTCACCGAACCCAAGCTCGCGGCCAACGTCCTCAAGTGGGCGGTGGGCGAGATGGACAAACGCACCCGCATCCTCGCCGCCGAAGGCGTGCGCAACATCGAACAGTTCAACAACATCATCAAGAGCGACGGCGAGGCCGAGTCCGGGCTCACCCCCCTCCACTACATCGTCATCGTGATCGATGAGCTCGCCGACCTCATGATGGTCTCGTCGAAGGAAGTCGAGGAGTCGATCACCCGCCTCGCCCAGATGGCCCGCGCGGTGGGCATCCATCTGATCCTCGCCACCCAGCGGCCCTCCGTCGACGTCATCACCGGCCTCATCAAGGCGAACTTCCCCGCGCGCATCTCCTTCCGCGTTTCGGCCAGGGTCGACTCGCGCACCATCCTCGACGCGAGCGGGGCCGAGCAGCTCCTCGGCCGCGGCGACATGCTCTTCCTGCCCCCGCAGAGTTCCCGGCTCGTGCGCGTGCACGGCGCCTATGTCTCGGAGAAGGAGATCGGCCGCATCACCGAATTCCTGCGCACCACCGGCGAGCCCACCTACGACACTTCGGTCGGCAAGACCGAGACGTCCGCCGCCGAGAAGGCGCGCGCGGAGGACCGCGATGATCTCTTCGACGAGTGCGCGCGCCTCGTGGTCGAACAGGGCCAGGCCTCGACCAGCATGCTGCAGCGCCGGTTCCGCATCGGCTTCTCCCGCGCGGGCCGGCTCATCGACCTCATGGAGCAGGACGGCATCATCGGCCCCGCCGACGGCGCGCGCCCGCGCGAGATCCTCGTTCCCAAGAACTACTTCTCGGAAGTGGATTCGAGGCAGTCGTGATGCGGCGGCCTCTGCGCCTGGCGGCGCTCGCCGTCTCTCTCCTCTGGCTTTGTCCGGCCTTCGTGAGTGATTCCGCCGCGGCCGCGCCGCAGAAGCGCGCGTCGCAGAAGAGCGGCCCCACGCCCCGGGCGAAGTCGACGCCCACGCCAAAGGCCGCCCCGAAAGCGACCCCGAGACCCGCTGCGAAATCCGGGCCGAAGGCCAGGGCCACGCCGACGCCTCCGCCCTCCAAGCCCGACCGCTCGCTCTTCCAGTCCGCCGAGCGGGCCGAAAAAGCGCTCCGCGCTTCCGCGCGGCTGAAGGCGAAGAAGGCCGAGTGGGAGAAGGTCGCGTCCGCCTATCGGACGGTGGTCGACCGCTACCCCCGAAGTCCGTATTGTGACGACGCCCTGCTCAACGCCGGCGATCTGCAGCGGGAAATGGGCGACCTCTTCAACAACCGGCGCTACTCGGACCAGGCTCTCGAGTCGTACGCCCTCATCGTCGACGAGTATCCGGGAAGCAGCCTCGGGGAACAGGCGCTCTTCGCGACCTACGAGATCCTGAACCAGCGGAACCAGAAGAGCGGCGCCAGAGAAGCGGCGGCGAAGTATCTCGCGGCCTATCCCGACGGCAAGCGCGCGCGGGCTCTCCGGCCAGTGGTGAGCGCGGCGAAGGCGGAAGCCCCGCCCAAAGCGGCGCCTGCGGAGAGGGCGGCCGCCGCCACCGGCGCTCCCACCGGCGGCTCCCAGTTCGAGCGCACCGCGACCTCGACGGGGCACGTGCAGATCTTCGGCGTCCGCTTCTGGAGCGGCGAATCCTCGACCCGGGTGGTCATCGACCTCGACCACAAGGTGGAGATCAAGCAGGACCGGCTGCAGGACCCGCCGCGGCTCTTCGTGGACCTCATCGGCACCAGGCTCCATCCCAATCTGGTGGGCAAGACCTTCCCCGTGGGGAACGCTTTCCTGAAGCAGATCCGCATCGGCGTCAATCGCGAGAACGTCGTGCGCGTGGTCATCGACTTCGGCGAAGCGTCGAGCCACAACGTGTTCTTCCTTTCCGACCCCGAACGACTGGTCATCGACGTGCGCGGTGAAGGTGCCAAGGGTGTGCGCGCGGCGGGTTCGGAGACGAAGCCGTCCGCCTCCCCGACGCCCTCGGGAGCTCCGACTCCCGAAGTGCTCGAGAGTGTCGAGGTGAAGCAGCAGGTCCCCGTGCTGCCCGAGCCCGTCCCTTCCGAAACGGAGCCCGCGGCGACCCCCACCCCCGTCGAGGCGCCGACCCCCGCCCCCACCGTGCGCCCCGCCCCGCGCGTGGAGCCGACTCCGCCCCCCACTCCCACCCCGGCCCCGCGCGCCACCGCGTCCCCGTCGCCGCCCGCGTCCACGAACGGCGCCCCCGCGAAGAACCGGGATGGCAGCTACTCCCTGGCCCGCCAGCTCGGCCTGGGCGCGCGGCGCATCGCGCTCGACGCCGGCCACGGCGGCCACGATCCGGGCGCCATCGGGCGCGGCGGCACCCAGGAGAAGGACATCACCCTCGCCATCGTGCTGAAGCTCGAGAAGCTGCTGCGCACCGAACTGGGAGCGGACGTGGTGATGACCCGCGATACCGACGTCTTCATTCCGCTCGAGGAGCGCACGGCCATCGCAAACTCGTCGGGCGCCGACCTCTTCCTCTCCGTCCACATCAACTCCGCGCGCAACAGCGCGGGGCGCGGCCTCGAGACGTACTACCTGAGCTTCGCCAAGAACGCGGCCGCGGAGGAGCTCGCGGCGCGCGAGAACGCGATCTCCCAGGCCACCATGAAGGACCTCAACAACCTCGTGAAGGCGATCACCACCAACAGCAAGATCGACGAGAGCCGCGACTTCGCGAGCCTGATCCAGCGCTACAACGTGGAGGGACTCTCTCCCTCCTTCGAGGGAGTGCTCGACCGGGGCGTGCACACCGCGCCCTTCTACGTGCTGATCGGCGCCAACATGCCGAGCATCCTGACCGAGGTGGGCTTCATCTCGAACCCCGTGGAGGAGCGCTGGCTCAAGTCGGACGAGTACCAGGAGAAGCTCGCCGAGTCCCTTCTCGAGGGCGTGCGCTCGTACCTGGGCCAGTTGAACCGCACCCAGACCACCAAGCTCGGCGCGCGGCCGGGGGCGCGGGTGGCCGCGCGCGGCCGGTCGAAGAGATAGAGAGCCCCGAGGCTCTAAGCTTGGGCTCGTGAATCCCCAGGCCAACGCGACGCCGGTCCCCGGCGCCACCGCCACCCCCATGACGGCCGCCGCGACTCCCGTCCCGAGCCCCGCCCGCGGACGAAACGCGTTCTCCGCGATTCCGCGGCCCTCCCTCAAGCCGGGCGAGGTGATCACGTGGGTGAAGATGGACCGCCCCAAGCTCGCCCTGGGCGAGATCATCGTGGGCTCCTTCGCCCTGGCGGGGCTGGTGATGCTCCTGTCCATGGCCGCGGGCGTCGCCCTCGGACATTTCCGTTCGAAGCGTACGGGGACGCCCGGCACCCAGGGGCTCGGTCTGCGCTAGGCGCCAGAATCACGCGCCGCGTTATGGCGCTTGACATGAAATAACGCATCGCGTTATCTTGCGGGCGTCCGATGCCCCGCCTGATCACCCGTCACGCCAACCGCAAGCTCTACGACCCCACGGCGAAGCGCTACGTCTCCCTCGCCGACATCGTGGACCTGGTGGTGGCGGGCGAGTCGGTCCGCGTGGTCGAGCACCCGGGCGGCCTCGACGCCACCCCGAGGATCCTCGCCCAGGCCCTGGTCGACCTGGTGAAGCGCCGGGCCCGCTCCCTTCCCGGCGGCCTGATGGAGACGCTCCTCCGCCTCGCCGGGGGAGCGAAGATCCCGCAGGGAGAAGTGGCCCCCATCAAGGACCTCGCCGAGCGCGCGCGGCGCGAGGCCGAAGCCATCGCCGCCCGGCTCGTGGCCCGGGGCCGGCTCGGCATCGAGGAGGCGCTGCACCTCCGCAAAGAGGTCGAGACCGCGATCCACAACGGCGTGCAGGCGGCGGAGAGCGCCGCGCGGAGCCCGATGCCCGCCCTGCAGCCGGGCCGCGCCGTCCGCACCATCGCCAGTCTCGCCCGCGAGCTCAAGGCCCTCGAGACCATCGTCGCCGCTCCGGGCGCGGCGTCCTCTCAAGCGGCGGCTCGGAGCACCCGGGCCGCCCGCAAATCGTCGTCCAGAAAACCAAGGAGTTAGAAACCATGCCCCCCAAGAAGAGCCGCAAGAGCGCGAAGAAGATGTCCGCCAAGGGCGAACCCGTCAAGGTCGTCCACGGCCGCCGGGAAGCCCTGAAGACCGCCAAGGAGCGGGTCGAAGCCCTCATCGAGAGCGGCAAGCCCGCGCTCGAGCGGGCCCAGGCTTTCGCGAGCGAAACCGGCAGGAACCTCTCGAAGCAGACCAAGGCGATCCGCAAGGACATCGCCCACCGAGTGTCCGACCTCGGCGTCCTCGTCGAGAAAGAGCGAAAGAGCCTTGGCCGCAAAGTGGAGGGCGCGGTGAAAACCACGCTCGCCTCCCTGAACATCCCCACCCGCTCCGAGATCAACCTGCTCGCCAAGAGGGTCGAGGAACTCTCGCGCAAGATCGATAGCCTGAAGCGCAGGTAGGCCTCCCGCGCGAAGCTTTTCCGCGTAGGCTAGGCCTCCAGGATGAAGCCCGCAGCGAAGGGTCGAAGTCGAAGGAAGCGATCGAAGATCGCGCTCGTCTGCGCGGGCGGAGGCGTCACCGGCGCCCTCTACGAGATCGGGTGCCTCAAGGCGCTCGACGAGACCCTCGATCTCGATCTCACCAACCTCGACTTCTACGTCGGGGTGAGCGGCGGGGCCTTCGTGGCCTCGCTCCTTGCCTCGGGCTTCGGCCCCGGCGAGATGTACCGCGAGATCACCACCGGAGGGGCGAGCCCCTTCGGGGTTCCCGCGGCGGCCATCTTCAGGCTCGGGGTCGCCGAGTACGCCCGGCGCGCCCTGCGGCTTCCGAGCGCCGCCTTCAAGGCCGCGCAGGCGCTCTTCTCCGGCGACACCTCCTCGCCGCGCGACATCTTCCTTCCCTTCCTCGAGGTGATTCCCCCGGGCCTGCTCGACAACTCGGGGGTCGAGGAGTTCCTCCGCAACCTCCTCGAGCGGTTCAACAAGACGAACGATTTCGACGCGCTGCATGCTCCCCTCCGCATCATCGCGGTGGACCTCGACCGCGGCGAGACGGTGGCTTTCGGAGACTCGAAGCACCGCACGGTGTCCGTCTCCGAAGCGGTCCAGGCCTCCACCGCGCTCCCCGGCCTCTATCGCCCCGTGCATCTGAAGGGCAGGGACTATGTCGACGGAGGCGTCACCAAGACCGCGCACATCAACCTCGCCATCCGGCAGGGCGCGGATCTCGTGATCTGCATCAATCCGCTGGTCCCCATCCTGAACGGCGCCTCCCGCAGTTCGCTGGGGCCGCTGTCGAGCCACGGCGTCGACACCGTGCTGGGGCAGGTTCTGCGCATCCTCATCCACGGCCGGTTCGAGTACGGGATGGACCGCTATCGCACCGAGCATCCCGAGGTGGACATCCTTCTCCTCGAGCCCACGCGCGACGACCTCACCATGTTCCGCTACGACATCATGCGCTATTCCGCGCGCAAGGCCCTCACCCGCCACGGCCGCATGTCGGCGCTCGAAACCCTCAGGCACAGGAAGACCTCGCTCGCGCAGACCCTCGCGCGCCACGGCGTCCGCTTCAAGCACGCGCCGCTGCTGAACCGCGTTCCCGAGCGGCCGGCCGAGGAGCACAAGGCCCAGAGCGCACAGGCTCTCGCGGCCTCCCTCGACGTCCTCGAACGGTCTCTGGCCGCCCGGTAGCCTGAAGCGCCCCCGCGCGCTAGTCGGCCTTCACTCCCGTCATGGCGGCGCAAAGCGCCCAGAGCTTCTCCTCCTCGGCCTCGTTCTCGAACCGGCAGCGGCGCTCCCGCCGGTCCACGTAGAAAAGACCGGTCCGCCCCTCGACCTCCGGGGATGTGGCGAGCCACAACGTGGTATCAGCACCCTCCTTCGGGCTCCGGCCCAGTCGCGACATGACGAGCCCCGCGAGTTTTCCGATCACTCCCCCGCCCTTGCCGAAGAGCCCGGTGGCGACGCCGCCCGGATGCATGGAGTTCGCGGTGACCCTGGCGCCTTCAAGCCGCCGGGACAGGGCGCGCGTCCACATGCGGTTCGCCTGCTTGCTCTGCGCGTAGGAGGCGACGCCCGTGTAGCGCCGCCGCTTGAAGGAGACATCGGTGAGGTCGAGATCGCGCGCGAGATCGGACGCGACACTCACCACGCGGGCCCGCGGGGCCTTTTCGAGCGCCGGTCTCAGCAGCGCCGTGGTGAGGAAGTACCCGAGCTGGTTCGTGGCCCACACGAGTTCGATCCCCTCCGCGGTCTCTCGCCTCGAAGTGGACCAGGTCCCGGCGTTGTTCACGAGAACGTCGAGGGACTCGTGGGCGGAGAGGAAAGCATCCGCGAAGGAGCGGATGCTTCTTCCCGAGGAGAAGTCGACCTCCAGCACCGAGGGAGCCTCCCGCGCCCCCGCCGCGATGTCCCTGGCCGCGGCCTCGCCCCTCTCGCGCGACCGTGCCGCGAGAACCACGAAGTACCCGGCGTGGAAGAGGCCGCGCGCGATCTCGAGGCCGATTCCCGCCGAACCGCCGGTGACCAGGGCCACCCTGGGCGCGCCCAATGCCTGCCTCCCGGTCTAGCCGAACCAGATCGAGCGGCGCCGCGCGAGGCGGCCGTCGATCGCGGTCTGGATCTGCTGCCGCACCTGTTCGGAGAGGCGGTTCACGAGGATGGGGTCGTCCGCGGCCTCCTTCGGGTACCGCGACAGATCGAGCGGCTCTCCGAAGTCGATAGACCACTTGGTTGGAAACGGGATGGTGCCCAGGAGCCCCAGCCACGGGAAGGTGGGCGTGAGCGGGAAGTAGGGCAGGCCGAAGGGCCGGCCGATGAAGTCGGCCTGGGCGAGGTTCGGGTGGATCTCCTCCGCTCCCACCACCGCGGTCGGAATGATGGTCGCCCCGGTCTTGAGGGCGATGCGCACGAACCCGCCGCGGCCGAAGCGCGCGAGCTTGTAGCGGTTCTTGAAGGGCTTCCCGACACCCTTCACCCCTTCGGGGAAAACCCCCACGAGCTCGCCCCGCTCGAGAATGCGCACCGCGTTCTCGGGATTCGCGCGGATGGCGCCGCTTCTCGAGAGGAGGGGAGCGAGGAAAGGAAGCAGCGCGAACATGTCGAGAGCGAGCATCCGGCAGTGGCGGCGCGCGGGGTGCTCGTGCCGGAGCGCCACGTTGATCATGGGCCCGTCCCAGGGCAGCACGCCCGAGTGATTCGCCACCACGAGCGTCGGGCCGGTGGAGGGCACGCGCTCGATTCCCGTGGTCTCGACCCGCCACCAGACCGAGTACATGAACTCGAGGAAGGGCCTGATGGTCTCGGTGAACTTCGGGTCGTACCCGAATTCGTCGGTTTCCTCCGAGTGCCAGGCGAAGTGGGCGGCCGCGAGCAGGCGCGCCACGCGGTCCCAGGAAATCCCCGACAGACCCGCCGCGAAGAGCCGCGTCAGCTCGATGGCGAGCCCCTCCGGCATTCTCCGCCCCTGCGCGGCCCGGAGCTTCGCCTCCAGTTCCTCGACCCGGCGCTTCAGATCCTCCTTCTCCTGCGCTGCCGCGGTCTTCGCGCGCCTGGTGCGCGCCGCGCGCGAGGCCTTCGTCTCGAAAGGCAGGACACGGGGCGTGGCGGTCATCGGAGTATTTCCACGGGAGCGGAGGGGACGTCGGAATCCTCGGCGTCCTCGTCTCCCGCCCCGGCCACATCGGCGATCGGATGCCGGTAGGCGATGTAGCTGTCGAGCGACTCGCGGCTCGAGTGCCGGGCTTCGAAATCGAGCACCCGCTTCGCCTTCTCTCCGTCGGCCACGCAGGGGTAGCGGACATAGTCGATGAACCCCGACGGCGCCTCGACGAGACCGGCGGCGTACAGGGCATCGACGCCCCAGTAGGCCGCGAGATGGGGCACGGGTGCGGGCACCTTGCCGGAGAGATGGATGGCGGTGGACAGGGACAGAACGCCGCGGGGCGTGATGTTGAAGGCGCCTCGCGTGGATGAGAAGACTCCGAGCATCAGAGCCTCCTCGGCATCGTCGGGATGAAGGAGTTGGAAGAGCGGATCGTAGCCGAGCAGGGTCGGCACGAGCCGGCGGTCGAAGATGCGCGTGTAGAAAGTGCGCACGCTCGGCCCGAGGAGGGGAGCGAACCTGAGGACGCGCACCGCCATCTCCGGGTAGCGCCTGGCGAAGGACGCCGCGTGCTCCTCCGCCTCCACCTTGTCGCGCAGCCAGGAAAGCGGCGCCCGCGGGGGCAGGGGCGTCTCCTCCCGGATGAGCGCGGGGTTCTGTCCGCGCGCACCGTAGACGAAGGTGAAGGAGCGCATGACGAAGTTCTTCACGTTCGCGGCGGCGGCGGCGGCGAGAACGGCCAGGGTGCCGATCGACTCGAGTTCGTGCGCGTTCGTGGTGTCGCGGCGCGGGTTGGTGAAGAACGCCATGTGGACCACGGTCTCGATGCCGTCGGCCTTCAGCAGGTCGAGCATGGCCTGATCGGCCGCGGGCTCGGTGAGATCGACCTTGCGGAAGCGGATCGAGCCTTCGGAGATCGAGGGCTCCGCCACGTCGATCACCACGAGGTCGTCCGCGTAGCCCTCGCGGATGAGGCGGCGCAAAAGGCGCTCGCCGAGGAACGACGAGGCCCCGGTGATGGCGATGCGGCCCATGCCGTGGTCTCTCATCGGCGCCTCCCGGGGTCCGTCCTTCAGGCCTTCTTCGCGGATCCGCGGGCGCGCGCCTTCGGCCGGGCCGCGGCCCCCTGGGCGGCCTTCATGGCGTCAACCGTCTCGCGCAGCTCGGCCAGCTGGGACTCGAGCGCCTCCACCCGGTGCTTGAGATGACGGAACTCCGAGCGGGTCTGCACGTTCATCTTCTTGAGAGCCACCGCGACACCCTCGTCGACCTTGCTCTTGCCGACCATCGCGGCCTCGACCGCCTTCTGGACGGCGGGCCGCTCGAGGAGCTTCCCCGAAACGTTCTGGAAGATCTCTTCGCCCTTCTTGAGCACGCTGCCCAGCACTTCTTGAGCCATGGTGTTCACTCCTATCCCGCTTTTCTTACCGCTGTTCTTCGGCGGGGGGCCACCCGCGCGGGCGGCGCCTCCTGATGCTTCAAAGTGAAAGTCTCGAGATCGAGCTCCTGGGCCAGGCACTCCCGGAATTCGCGCGGACGCAGGGCCCCCGCCTGGTGCCCGGTCCGCGCTTCGATCCTCTGCAGGGCCTTCTCCCAGGCGAGTTCGCGGCGGGCCGTCTCATCCGCGTCGCGCACGCGTCCGTACTGCTGGACATACCGGTTGTGCCGGCACAGCATGCGGAACGCGTGCTCGGTGTCCGGGCGCCGGATGGGCAGCCCCAGGAGGCGGACGTCGTTTCCCACCGAGTGGACGGGCTGGCCCCACTCGGCGTACCCGCCGAAGATCGCGCCGAGCTTCTCGAGGGCGTTTGCGAGCTTGTCCTCGCCGAGCCGGCTCAGCACCGCTTTCACGATGGGCAGAGTGACGTTCCGGTAGATGGTCGGATCGGACAGGCGGACGCTCACGCCCAGTTCCTCGCGCACCGTGCGCACCACGTCGTCGGAACGGATGCGGTTGTCGGTCGCGAGGTGGATGCGCGTGCCGATGGCTTCGGGCACAGTGAGGCTCGCGAGGATTCCCTGGACCACGCGGTCCACGGGGACGAAGTTCAGCTCCGCGGTGGGATCGCCCGGGAACTGGCCGCCCGCCCACTGCAGCAGCATCTGCCGCGGCTTTCCGGAGATGTCAGCGTCGAGCTTGTCCGCGATCTCCTTGGCCCGGCCGAAGGCGTTCACGGGCGCGTTCACCACCTTGGTGTCGCCGCGGTTGTTGCCGGTTTCCGAATGCCCGATCACGATCGAGGGCAGAAGCTGCACCACCCGCAGGCCCTTCTCGATGAGATGGCGGTCGGTCTCGATCGAGGCCATGGCCTTCGTGAGCTCGTAGAAGTTGTTGTAGAAGTGCCGGGGGAAGACAAGCGCTTCTTCCTGGGCCATGGCGTTGCGCTTGCGGCCGTGGATGTACGACGTCTCGATGGCCACATGCTCGACGAAGGGCGAACCTCGGCGCTTCTGGAGGGAAAGGGAAAAGGCGAGGGCGTTGATGGACCCGAGCACGTTCGACCGGAACGAGGCCTCGTAGGGGTCGTCGAACGACACCGAGGCCGCGCAGTGGATGACGTGGGTGACGCTCTTCGCGAGAGCGTCGTGGTCGTTTGTGGAAAGCCCGAAGTCGGGCTCCTCGATGTCACCCTGCACGAAGTCGAACTTCGACAGAGCCCCGGGCGCTATGGCAAGCCGCCGCAGCAGGAGAGCGCCCCGTTCCGGGGCCTGGATGACGCGCAGCACCTCCCCCGTCTTGCGATCGGTGATCTGCTCTGAGCGGACGATGGCCGTGACCCTGGCGATCCGCGGATCCGTCGCGGCCTGAAAGAGGATCTCCTTCCCGAGAAAGCCCGTGGCGCCGGTGAGGAGGATGTGGAGCTTCGGGTCCGCGCCCCGCGCCTCGAGCTTCCTGAGGGCGTCGGTCCGCGCCTTTTTCAGCCGCCTCTCGATGGCCGCGGGCGAGAGGTGCTTGGGTTCGCGGAAGCGGTACGAGTAATCGCGTGACACCACGCCCAGGAAGTCCTTGGCCTTCCGCTCGAAGGCGCGTCCGCCCACGAAGAGACTCGCGAGTTCCGCCCCCCGGCCCGCCATCTCGTTGATGGCCTTGAGTCCGCGTTCGACCGCCCTTTCCTTGCCGGTGGTGCGGATGAAGCGCGACGCGATCACCTGAGCCGCCACCTCCACCGGATGCTGGTCGCGGTGCGCGTGCACGAGAAGGTCGTCAGGGTCGATCGGCCCCGGTATCTCGCGGCCGGTCGCGCGGTTCACCTTCTCGATGTATCGATTGGGTGAGAGGTCCAGTTCTTTTCCCTGCGGCCGGGGCATAAGCGGAGTCTAGTCCTCCTGACCGCCGCTCGGCGCCTATCCCCCGCTCACCGGCGGGATAAAGACGACCTCATCGCCTTCCCTGAGCGGCGCGTCGAACTTCGTGTATCTGCGGTTGACCGCGGCCGCGAGGTTCAATCGGCGCGCCCCCAACGCGCCGCCCCCGTCGAGGCGCAGGAGCTCGCGCCAGGCGTCTTCGGGGGTGGCGCCGTCGGGAAGGCTCAAGTCGAGCGCCTCCCGCCCGAGCGCCTCGCGGATCGCGGCGAACAGCCTCACGCGGATCGTCACAAAGGAAGCCAGCGAAGGCGGGATTCACTCCCGCCGAAGCGCGGGGTTTGGGGGCTAAGCATGGCGGCCGTTCCGCGAGTGCGGCCCCCAACTAGGAGACGACGAGGTCCTGTCCCAGGCGGCCCATGGCCCGGAACTTGTCGTAGCGCTCGTCCAGTAGTTCCTTCACCGACTTGCCGGAGAGTTCGCCGAGCTGGCGGGCCAGGACCTTGCGCACCGAGTCGAATGTCGCGTCGTGGTCCGAGTGGGCCCCGCCGGGCGGCTCCTCGATGATGTCGTCGATGAGGCCGAGAGCCTTCATGTCGGGAGCCGCGACCTTCATGGCCTTCGCCGCCTCGGGGGCTTTCGCGGCGTCGCGCCACAGGATCGACGCGCAGCCCTCGGGCGTGATGACCGAATAGACGGAGTTCTCCAGCATGTTCACCCGGTTTCCCACCGCGATCGCGAGCGCGCCGCCGCTGCCGCCCTCGCCCACCACGGTCACGATCACGGGCACCGTGAGTTTGGCCATCTCGCGAAGGTTGAAGGCGATGGCCTCGGCCTGGCCGCGCTCTTCCGCATCGAGGCCGGGATAGGCGCCGGGGGTGTCCACGAAGGTGATGATGGGCCGGCCGAACTTCTCCGCCATGCGCATCACCCGCATCGCCTTGCGATAGCCCTCGGGCTTGGGCATGCCGAAGTTGCGGTGGATCTTGGCCTTGGTGTCACGGCCCTTCTGGTGGCCGATCACGCACACCGGCCGGCCGGAGAACATGCCGAAGCCGCAGATGATCGCCGGATCGTCGGCGAAGCGCCGGTCTCCTTTCACCTCCATGAAGTCGGTGAGCAGCGCGCCGATGTAGTCGAGCGTGTAGGGGCGGTTCCCATGCCGGGCAACGAGGGTGCGCTGCCAGGAGGTGAGGTTCGCGTAGACCTCCCGCCGGTCCTTGTCGAGCTGGGCCTTGAGGATCGCGGCTTCGCGCTCCTTGCCGGGGTCGCCGCGGTAAGCGCGAAGCTCGGTGAGGCGCTTCAGGCCCTCGGCGAACGGGGCTTCGAAATCGAGTTCAGGCATCTTTGGGAACGGGAGTCTAATGCCCCGCCCCGCCCGGGGCCGCCGCGGGTGCGGCGGGCGGGGCACCCACCTGCTTCTTGAAGTTCTCCTTGTCGATGGCCTTCTCGTAGGCGGCCTCGTTCGTGATCTTCCCTTCCTTGACGAACTTGGCGAGGGCCATGTCCATGGTCTGCATGCCGAGGGCGGCCCCCGTCTGGATCATGGAGTTGATCATGGAGATCTTGCCTTCGCGGATGAGGTTCGACAGGGCCGAGGTGGACACCAGGATCTCGTTGGCGGCGCAGCGCCCCTTGCCGTCGGCGGTCTTGAGAAGCTGCTGAGCCACCACGGCCTTGAGCGAGTCGGCGAGCATGACGCGGACCTGGGGCTGTTCGTCGGCCGGGAAGGCGTCGATGATGCGGTCGATGGTCTTGCTGGCCGAGTTCGTGTGCAGCGTTCCGAAGACCAGGATGCCGAGTTCGGCGGCGGCGAGTGCCAGGCGGATGGTCTCGAGGTCGCGCATTTCGCCGACGAGGACGATGTCCGGGTCCTCGCGGGCCGCCATCTTGAGGGCGGATGAGAACGACTTCGTGTGCGACTTCACTTCGCGCTGCGAGATGAGGCACCGCTTGTTCGGATGGACGAACTCGAGCGGGTCCTCGATGGTGATGATGTGGGCCTCGCGCGTCTCGTTGATGTGGTCGATGATGGCGGCGAGAGTGGTCGATTTGCCGGAGCCCGTGGGGCCGGTGACGAGCACCATGCCGCGGCGGATCTCCGCGATCTGCCGGACCCCCATGGGCAGGCCCAGCTGTTCCATGGTGAGGATCTTCGTGGGAATCACGCGGAGCACCGCACCCATCCCGCGATGCTGCCAGAGCACGTTCACGCGGAAGCGCGCGGCGCCGTCCGGCAGCTCATAGGCAAGGTCGAGGTCGAGGTTCTCGTAGATGCGATCCTTCTGGCCGGGCGCCAGGATTCCCGTGATGATCGCCTCGGAGCTTTCCCGGGTGAGCACGGGCTCGTCCATGGGCACGAGTTCGCCGCGCGTGCGCAGCAGGGGCGGCCGGCCGACCACGAGGTGCAGGTCGGAGGCTCCGCCTTCGATCATCTTGCGCAGCAGCCGTTCCATCTCGGGCATGGCCATGGCTACTTCACCTCCGGCTTAGGCGTGGGCCGCGACGGGAGCCCCGCGGTGGGGGCGCCCGCGGGGCGCGGCGGCGCGGGGGCGCCGGGAGGACGCGGAGGAACGGCGCCCGGAGCGGCCGGAGGTCTGGGCACGGCGA